>JAUIEF010000038.1 GCA_030428785.1 bacterium | reverse complement strand
GGGGCGCGAGGGCGGCGGCGGGCGGGTCGGGAACCGTGCCCGGCGGCGGGCCGGGTCCCGGTCGGGAGCGGAGCGCACGGCCCCGGCGCCGCGGGGCGACGCGGTCGGCGATCGGCCGGCCCCGGGGCGTTCCGGGTGGAAGGTAATCCCCCCCATCCGGTCTCTCAACCCGGCGGACGCTTGAGACCGCCGCTCCGCCTTGGGACGGTTGTCCCGTGCGGACCGGGAGACCATCACGGCTCATCGGACGCCCCGGCGGCGCGGGCGTCCTGGCGGCGTTGCTGCTCGCGTCGTGCTCCGCCCTGCCGGAGCTCGACTGGAACCCGCTCATCCGCATCGAGCACACGCCGGACGGCGCCGTGGAGATCGAGGCGCTCGGTCCGCTCGTGGACATCCGCGACGGGCCCGAGGGCCTCTCCCACGCGCTCCGCCCGCTCTACCAGCACAAGGCGAACTTCGGCCGGCCGGTGACCGACTTCCTCGCGCCCTTCGGCCGCCGCTTCGTGACGGAGGACGGCAGCCGCTGGCGCTTCTGGCCGCTCATCTGGTCGGGCGAGACGCGCGACAGCCCGGAGGGCGCCGAGTGGGACGCCGTCTTCTTCCCGGTCATCTTCGCCGGCAACGGACCGAAGGACGGCGACGGCTACTTCGCGCTCTGGCCGCTCGGCGGCCGCATGCGCAACCTCTTCGGCGTCGACACCTTCGACTTCTTCCTCTGGCCGTTCTTCATGCGGACGGAGCTCTCGGTCAAGGAGCAGTCGACGTCGTGGACCGTGCTGCTCGGCGGCGGCTGGACGACGGGCGGCCCGCGCGACGGGAGCTGGCGCGCGCTGCCGTTCTACCGGCACCGCCTCGTGCGCCACGTCGACGGCACGCTGCGCACGGACCAGCACTCGGTGCTCTGGCCGTTCTTCACCTGGGGCCTCGACAACGGCGACACCGCGGACCCGAGCCAACGGTGGAGCTTCTGGCCGTTCGTCGGACACGAGGCCGGGCAGACGTGGTCGCGCACCACCGTGCTCTGGCCGTTCTTCCGCTTCAACTCGGAGACGGAGGAGGCGGGCGGTGACTACCTCTACGACCTGCCGTGGCCGCTCGTCCGCTTCCGCAAGGACGACGAGCGGAAGGTCACGCGCTTCTGGCCGTTCTACAGCCGGCAGGTCACGGAGAACGTCGACTCGCTCTGGTCGATGATCCTCTTCTGGCACCGCGAGACGCGCGGGCGCACGCCGGACGAGGGCTGGCCGCCGCGCGACTACGAGCGGAGCGACACCTACCTCGTCCCCTTCTGGCACAGCTCCCGGCGCACCGTCTCCGGCCGCGAGGGCGCCGACACGCAGCTCCAGGTCTGGCCGCTCTTCCACCGCGACGCCGAGGTCCGGGGTCGTCGCGACAGCGCGTTCTTCTCGTTCGTGCCGACCCGCAACTACGAGTTCCTGCGGCCCGCCGACGAGCTCTACTCCTTCCTGTGGACCGTCTGGCGTCACCGGTCGGACGGCACGCGTCACGAGACGCGGCTGCTCTTCGACACGGTCCTCTGGAGAACGTCCCCGGAAGGTCTCAGGATCTCGGTCCCGTTCCTCTATTCTCGGCGGCCGGAGGGTCGCGGCCGGAGCCGCCACCAGGTCCTGTGGGGCCTGTTCGGCGCGGCGACGGACGCGGACGGACTGGACGCACTCAGCTTGGCGGGTTGGACCCTGTGGCGACGCTGAAGGACACCCTCGAGGCCCGCGGCCGCGCGATCCGGCTCACCGTGCTGGAGGCGGGCTTCGCGTGCCAGATCCTGAGCCAGAGCGTCCGACGGCTCGGTCCGGACCTGCGGCAGCGGTGGCGCTTCGTGCTCGACCAGTTCGTCGTGTGCGGCATCTCGCCGCTGCCGGTCGTGTGCGTCGTCGGCCTGTTCACGGGCATGCTGCTCGCGCTCCAGGTCGGCATGGAGCTCGCGAAGCTCGGTCAGTCCGAGGCCATCGCGAACATGATCGGCGTCATCCTGTTCCGCGAGATGGGCCCGTTCATGACGTCGATGATCCTGACGGCGAGCGTCGGGTCGGCCATGGCGGCCGAGATCGGCACGATGCGCGTCTCCGAGGAGATCGACGCGCTCGAGTGCATGTCCGTCGACCCGGTGTCGTTCCTCGTCATGCCGCGCATCGTCGCCATGGCGATCATGACCCCGATGCTCACGTTCATCGGGTGCGTGCTCGGCTGCCTGGGCGGCGGCATCGTCGCGAAGACCCAGCTCGCCGTGTCGGGCTCGGTGTACTTCCGCAACCTGCTCACGTCGCTCGAGGCGGAGCCGGACAGCCTCGGACCGTTCCCGGAGGAGATCTACACGGGCCTCATCAAGGCGTTCGTGTTCGGCATCCTCGTCGCGACGGTGAGCTGCGCCGCCGGCCTCAAGGCGAGCGGCGGCGCGATCGGCGTGGGCCGCGCGGTGCGCACCGCGGTCGTGCGCTGCTTCCTGATGCTCATCATCATCGGGTACTACATCTCCTGGATGTTCTTCAAGTGATCGAGCTCCAGGACGTCCACAAGTCGTTCGGCGACTTCCACGTGCTGCGCGGCGTGAACCTGCGGCTCGAGAAGGGAGAGACGCTCGTCGTGCTCGGGCGTTCGGGCACGGGCAAGAGCGTCACGCTCAAGCACATCGTCGGGCTGCTCCGGCCGGACTCCGGGAAGATCCTCGTGGACGGCATCGACGTGCCGGCCGCCGACGCCGAGCAGCTGCGCGTCGTGCGGCGGCAGGTCGCGTACCTGTTCCAGACGGGCGCGCTCGTGAACTGGCTGAGCGTGCGCGACAACGTCGCGCTGCCGCTCGTGGAGAAGCGGACCCTGCCGCCGGGCGAGATCCGCGAGCGCGTCGACGAGTCGCTCGCGTCGCTCGGCATGCTCGAGGCGGCGGAGCGCATGCCCGCCGAGATCTCGGGCGGCATGAAGAAGCGCGCCGCGCTCGCGCGCGTGCTCGTCGCTCAACCGCGCGCCATCCTGTACGACGAGCCGACGGCGGGGCTCGACCCGATCATGGCGCGCACGGTCGGGCGCCTCATCCGCGACGTCCAGTCGTCGGGCGAGCGCACGGCGCTCGTCGTCACGCACGACCTCGAGCTCGCGTTCGCCGTCGCGACGCGCATCGGACTGCACTACGAGGGCGAGCTCATCGAGCTGGCCGACCCCGAGGACTTCAAGCAGAGCCGGCACCCCATCATCCGCGCCTTCCTGGACGGCGAGGACGACACGGCCGTGGAGGGAAACCCGAGGTGAAGAACCGGAACCTGGACGCCCTGCTGGGCATCGTCTTCTTCGGTGCGCTCATCGGCCTGGGCATCGTGACGATCGTGCTCTCCGACTTCGCCGTCGGCGTCGAGCGCCACGACCTCGTGTTCTACTCCGAGGACGTCGGCTACCTGCGCGCCGGCGACCCGGTCATGCTCCACGGCATGGCGTCGGGCAAGATCACGTCGATCGAGCGCCTCGACGAGGAGCTCACCGTCAAGCGCCCGCACGACGTGGGCGGCGAGAGCCCCGGCGACGCGCTGTGCCTCGTCAAGGTCAACGCGCGGCTCGACGTCGACCCGTTCCTCCACCTCAAGGAGGACTACCACATCGTCATCCAGGACCTCGGCGTCCTGGGCGGCAAGATGGTCCGCATCGAGGTGGGCAAGGAGGACGTCTTCGTGCCGCGCGACCAGCTCCTCTTCGGCGACGCGCCGCCGTCCGCGCTCCAGGCGATGGGCCAGGTCATCGAGGAGAACCGCGCCGCGGTGCGCGACACGATCCAGGACATCCAGGAGTTCGCGGAGAAGGCGAATGCCGGCGAGGGCACGCTCGGCCTGCTCATGAACGACGGGGGCACGCGCGAGCGCATCGACGGCATCATCGAGGACCTCGGCTCGATCGGCGACAGCCTCACGGAGGGCGACGGCACGCTCGCGAAGCTGCTCAACGACAGCGGCCCCTTCGACGACCTCAAGGCCGCCGCCGCCGACGTGCGCGGCTTCACGGACGACATCCGTCGCGGCGAGGGCACCGTCGGCAAGTTCCTCCAGGACGACTCCGTGTACCAGGAGGTCGAGCAGCTCGTCGCCGACGCGCGCGAGGGGCTCGCTCCCGTCTGGGACGGCCAGGGAACGCTCGGCAAGCTCATCACCGACGACGAGCTCTACGCGAAGGCCGAGTCGTTCATGGACGACCTGCTCGAGATCGCCGAGAAGGTCTCGAACGGGGAGGGCACGATCGCGCGCCTGCTCAACGACCCGCAGCTCTACGACGACGTGACCGCCTTCGTGGCCGACGCGCGCGCGCTCTCGCACGACCTCCGCGAGGGCGAGGGCCTCGTCGCCGCGCTCATCAACGACGAGAAGCTGCTCGACGACTTCCGCTCGATCCTCAACCAGGTGCTCGGCGCCATCGAGGACGCCCGCGAGACGACGCCCGTCACGAGCCTCGGCTCGTTCCTGTTCGGCACCTTCTGACGGGGGGCACCCTCCGAGGAGGGGCCGTCGCGCGCGCGGGGCTCAGCCCTCGCCGGCGGTCTGCAGCAGGCCGACGTAGCGGCGGAAGCGCTGGAGCAGGAGCTGCGGCCGCTTGAGCTCGCCGAGGATCCGCGACGGCCGCATGTAGAAGCCGCGGTAGGCGCGCCGGATGGCGGCGGACACCTCGTCGCCGGTCATGGACTTCGCGACGCCGACGGGCGTCGTCCCGGTGAACTTGCCGAAGTCGAACTCGTCGTCCTGCTCGGCGCGGCTCTCCTTGTAGAGCTTCGTGTCCGGGTACGGCGTGACGGCCGTGAACTGCACCGTGTCCGGGTCGAGGTACACCGCGAGGCGCATCGTCTCGCGCGCCATGTCGGGCGTCTCCTCCGGGAACCCGATCATGAAGAAGCCGCGCGTCGCGATGCCGTGCCGGCGGCACGAGTCGATGACCACCTTCGCGTGCTCGTGGCTCTTGATCTTGCCGCGGCTGTACTTCTTCTGGAGCGACTCGTTGCCCGACTCGATGCCGAAGGAGACGGACACGCAGCCGCCGCGCGCCATCGCCGCGATGAGCTCGTCGTCCATGGTCTTGATGGCCGTCTCGCACTGCCACTTGAGGCCGAGGCCCGCGCGCTCGAGGAGCGCCGAGAGCTCGAGGACGCGGTCGCGGTCGTAGGCGAAGAGCGGGTCGCGGAAGACGACGTTCGTCACGCCGTGCGTGCGCACGATCTCCTCGAGCTCCGCGAAGACGTTCTCCGCGGAGCGCCCGCGCCACGGGATGCCCTGCGCGACGACGTAGCCGCAGTAGGTGCAGTTGATCGGGCAGCCGCGCGACGACTGCACCGTCTGCATCGGTCCCTCCATGGTCGGGATGCGGTACGGCTCGACGGGCAGCAGCCCGCGCGACGGGAACGGCAGCGCGTCGAGGGCGTCGCCCTTGAGCAGCGGGCGGTCCGCGTTGTGCTCGACGACGTCGCCGCGTCGCACCGAGAGGCCGGCGACGGCCAGCGGGTCCTCGCCGGCGTCGAGCGCGGCGATCATCTCGCGCACGGTGACCTCAGGCTCGCCGCGGATGACCGCGTCGACGCGCGAGCCCCCCATCGCGAGGTCCGGCACCTTGCTGCCCTGGCTGCCCGTGATGAACACGAGGCTGTCCGGCGAGACCTGCTTGACCCGGTCGGCGAGCGCCAGGTCGAGGGCGATCGTCGCGCTGGACGTCGTGAGCCCGACGAGCGGGGAGGGCCGCCTCCGCAGCGCCTCGAGCACCGCCTCCGGGTCGCTCCCGTCGGACTCCGCGTCGATCACGGTGACCTCGTGCCCGGCCTCCTCGACGATCGCGGCCACGTAGAGCAGGTCGAGCGGCGGGTAGCAGAGCCCCTCGCCGACGACCATGCCGAAGCCCCCCATGAGTCCGCGGCTCACGCGCTGGCGCGGGGGCGGCGGCGGGTTGACGAGGAGCACGTGCATGGGAGATCGGGATCCTAGCAGGTGGCCGCGACGCCCGACGGCCGGGCCCGTCGCGGGCGCACGTCGCGTCGGACCCCTTTCGCGCGATTCGCGCACCCCACTTGAGACATCTAAATCCATGCATGCAAAGGAGTTGGGAACGGATTCCCGGGACGGCGTCCGAAGAGGGTCAGCCGCACATCGATTGTCAACTGGACGGACCCCGGAAGGAGAGAGGTCCCCCGGCCGCGCGCGCGCCGGTCCCCGGATCTCCGAGAGACACCTTGAACGCTCCGCATGCGCCGGCTCGCCGGCCTCTCGTCGCCGGGTTGGCGGCGCTCCTCACGTTGCTCGTCGGCACCGCGGCCGTCGTCGTGGAGGGTCCGCACGCGGACGCCCGTGACGCGCGCTCGTCGACGGCGACGCCCTTCGACGCCCCGCTCGTGGTCGGCCCTCCGGCGCCCGCCGCGGAGGACGCGGCGCTCCCGCGCCTCCTCGAGACGTTCGACGGCGACGTCGCCCGTCCCCTGCTCGGCCCGGACGCGGGCCTTGGCGCCGACCTCACGCCGAAGCAGCAGAAGAAGCTGAACAAGCTCGGCAAGAAGTACACGAAGGCCTCGGCGAAGAAGGACGCCAAGGACGCGCTCGTGCTCCAGCGCCTGAGCGAGCTCGACCAGGCCATGGCCGACCTCGCCGCCGCGGAGGCCCTGCCGGACGGCACGCCGCTCGAGTGGGCCCTCAAGCAGAAGGCGATCAAGAAGGCGACCAAGGCGCTCAAGAAGGCGCAGAAGCGGCTCGCCAAGTCGCAGAAGAAGGCGACGAAGGCGGCCAACAAGGTCATGGGCCTCATCGCCTCGATCGAGGCGATCGACCCGGACTACTTCGAGCAGACGAACGACCCGGACGATCCCGACCCGGACCCCGATCCGGACCCGGACCCGGATCCCACGGGCGACCCGGACCCCGACCCCGGCGACGACCCGGGCCCCGACTTCACGGGCGCCGGCATCTCGACGACCCCGATCTTCGTGCAGGAGGCGCTGCCCAACAACGGACAGGGCGTCACGCGCGCCGGCGACGTCGCGACCTTCGGCATGCCGTTCGCCGAGGGCGCCGTGGGCATCAGCGACGGCCGCCCCGCGCTCGCCGTGTCCGGCGCCGACGCCTACCAGTTCCGCGCGCTCAAGCTCTGGGACGACGGCAGCATCCAGTGGGCGCTGTGCGACCTCCAGACCGACGTGACCGCCGGCGTCATCACGCAGGGTCTCGTCGTCACGGACGGTCCCGGCAAGTCGGCGCAGGACGACCTCGCCGTCGAGGACGCCGACGACATCGAGATCGACACGGGCCCGCTCCAGGCGACCGTCCTCAAGAGCGACTTCAACGTCCTCGACCGCGTCGTCGTGGACGGCGTCACGCTCCTCGACGCGCCGTCCGGCGCGGGCCTCGTCGGCCGCCTCATGGACGACTCCGTCGTCGTGCCGTCGCTCATGACCGTCTGGGTCGAGGAGAACGGCCCGGCCAAGGCGGTCGTGCGCGCCGACGGCACGCTGGCCGACGCGTCGTCCACCAAGATCGTGGACTTCACCGTGCGGATCGTCGCCCGGCGCGGGTCACGCGACCTCGAGTGCCAGGTGACCGTGCGCAACGCGAACATCGCGCGGCCGCAGCACGCCGTGCTCGAGTCGCTGCACCTCGAGCTCGAGACGCAGATCGGCGCGACCCCCACCGTGCGCATCGCGTCGCACTCGGGCGAGGAGTCGTCGCCGCTCTTCCCCGGCGAGCAGGCGCACCTCTACTACGCCTACACCGCGAGCAACCAGTCGGGCCTCGGCGGCGTGCAGTACCGCCCCCACCTGCCCGTGACCTCGCAGGGCACCAAGGACTTCGTGCAGGACGGCTACGAGCTCGCCGTCGACGGTTCGACGCTCCACGCCCTCGGCAACGACTCCGTCTGGCCGGAGCACGGCTGGCTCGACCTCACGGGCAGCCAGGGCGGGGTCACCGTGGGCATCCGCAAGGCGCCCTACCTGTACCCCGTCGCGCTCGAGGCGGACGGCGACGGCAGCTTGACCGTCGGCCTGTTCAGCAGCCGCAACCCGGGCGACTTCACCTTCTGCTGGCAGCAGCACGAGAGCCGCACCGCCGTGCTCTCGTTCCACACGGGCGCCGTCGCGGACCCGGAGGCGCCCGTCCGCCGCCTCGACTACCCGCTCGCCGGCCGCTTCGCCGACTACAAGGACTACGACCGCTCCGGCGCGTTCCCGTACCGCCTCCTCACCGAGGAGGAGCACGAGGAGGCGCTCCAGCTCATGGGCATCAGCCACAACGTGAGCGTCGGCAACAACAAGGTCCTCGCGACGCGGTACCTCTACAAGGGCACGACGGGCGGCTCGAACAACCACGCGAGCATCGAGCTCGACCTCGGCGGCGACTGGCTGCGACACGGCACGGGCGGCCAGTACCTCTCGGCCCTCGACCTCGCGCTCTACAAGTCCGAGTGGCAGATCGCGCGCTCCGACAACTTCGAGGACGAGGACGACCCGGGCGCGACGAACGACGGCGTCCCGCACAGCACGGGCTTCCAGAGCGACGACGAGCACCGCTACCGCGACGGCATCATCCTCGCCTACTACCTCACGGGCGACCGCCGCTTCCGCGAGGCGCTCTACGACGAGGCCGAGGTGCTCCAGGGCGTGTCGCTCTGGCAGCACGAGCGGTCCATGTACCAGACGCTCCGCGCCATGGGGCTCGTCGCCGAGTTCACGGGCGACCCCGCGCTCTACCCGACGCTGCGCAACCGCCTGCAGTACATCACGCAGCCGACGATCGACATCGACGTCGCCACGAGCGGCTGGGGCTGGCAGACGTCGCCGGACGACGGCGACCGCCGCTACTTCGTGAACAGCTCCGACAACAAGAACGAGAAGCCGCCGGGCGAGAACTTCCAGTGCCGCGGCTTCATCTCCGCGAGCCTCGGACCGCTCGGCTACTACCACGCGGCGCGCTTCCTCGGCGTGAACGACCCCGACGGGGCCGACGCGCGCGGCCGCATGCGCGACCTCTCGTACTGGACGCGCGAGGAGCTCTTCAGCGACGACCCGAACCCGGCCAACCGGCGCCTCGTGTACTCCTACGCGGTGTCGCTCCAGCAGGTCTCAACCTGGGAGAACGTGGACTTCCACCCGATCCTGCTGGGCATGGCCGAGAGCTACCTCGACACGGACGACGAGGTCTACCTCGAGCGCGGCGCCGACCAGCTCGAGTCCGCGCAGGCCCACGGCGACCTCTACCGCTGGGACACGCGGCTCGACTGCCAGCACTTCCTCGCGATCTACCGCGACTGGGCGCTCGGCCCCTGAGCGGCGCGACCCGTCGGGACCTCAGTCGGGCTTCGTGAGGACCCCGTAGAGCGACACGCCGAACGGCAGGTCGACGGTCTTCTCGATCGCGACCTCGGTCCGCGTGATCGCGCCCGCGAGCCACTCGAGCGGCGCGGGCATGGGCACCGCGAAGTCCGACTCCGCCTCCTCCGCGGGCGTGCCCCCGAGGCCGCGCAGCTTGCGCAGCAGCCACACCGGCAGGAAGAGCGCCATCGAGCTGTAGCTCATGCGCTCGCAGCGGAACCCGGCCTGCTCGAGGCGCCCGCGGAGCTGCGGCCGCCGGTAGCGCCGGTGATGGTGGTACGCCTCGTCGTGCGGACTCCAGAGCGCCATGAAGGCCGGCACCGTCGCGACGAGCGTGCCGCCCGGGCGGAGCACGCGGTGCACCTCGCGCATGGCGGCGACGTCGTCCTCGAAGTGCTCGAAGGCGTCGAGCGCCAGCACGACGTCGAAGGCCCCCTCGCGGAACGGCAGGCGCAACGCGTCGCCCTGCACGATCCGGTCGATGCCGCGCTTGGAGCAGAGCCGGATCGTCTCCTCGGAGATGTCGATGCCGCGGATCTCGCCGTAGTCGGCGAGGAACCGGAAGCTCATGCCCGTGGCGCAGGCCAGGTCGAGGATCTTGAGCGGCCGCCGCGCCGGCGCGTACCGGTCCAGCGCGGCCTTCACGAGCGCGCGGCGACCCTTGTACCACCAGTGGGTCTCCTCGATCGCGAACATGCGGTCGAACTCGGCGGTGTTCACGGGGCGCTGTGGGCTCCGTTCGGTCCGCCGACGCCGTCGTCCGCCGCCGACCCCGAGCCTTCGCGCGGACCGGCGCTCGGACCGGCCAGCCGCTCCATGTCGATGATCTTGCGCGTGACGAGCACCATGAACAGGAAGCTCGCGCCCAGGATGAGGTAGCGGTACCCGCCGTCGATCTTGCTCGCGAGGATGCCGAGCCACGCGAGGATGAGCGCGAGGCCCCAGAGGATGACCACGGCCTCCGACGCGCTGAACCCGCCGCGCACGAGCCGGTGGCTCAGGTGGTAGGCGTCGCCCAGGTACACGGGCCGCCGCTCCTTGATGCGCATGAACACCACGAACGCCGCGTCGTAGAGCGGCACGCCCATGATGAGCACGGCCGGGATGAGGTGTTGCGCGCCGAAGTCGTCGCGGCTCACGGCCATGAAGCCCTTGACCAGGTCGAACTGCACCCAGGCCATCCAGAACCCGATGAACATGCTCCCCGTGTCGCCGAGGAAGATCTTCGAGCGCGGGAAGTTGTAGGGCATGAAGCCCAGCACCGCGGCGAGCAGCACGACGGCGACGGTCATCGACCGGAAGCTGTCCGTGTTGGACAGGTAGAGGATCGCCGCCGCGAACGAGATGACCGACAACCCGGACATGAGCCCGTTCATGTTGTCGGAGAAGTTGAAGCTGTTGACGATGGTCAGGTACCAGCCCAGGAAGAAGAGCTGGTAGAGCCACTGGTCGGCCGTGCCGCCGCCGGACACGAGGTCGCGCAGCGACGGCAGCATGAGCACGAGGACGCCGACGATCTGCCCGAGCAGCTTGGGCTCGAAGCCCATCGAGTCCTTGAAGATGTCGTCGATGAGCCCGATGACGAAGATCACCAGGCTGCCCGCGATGACGAAGGTGATGTCCGCGAAGCGGAGGCCCTCGGGCAGGTCCGTCTCGGACCGCCACCAGACGACGGCCAGGCCGGCCATCGTCCCGGCCACGACGCCCATGCCCCCCAGGAGCGGCGTGACCTTCTCGTGGGTCTTCCGGCCTCCGGGCTTGTCGACGATCCCGAAGCGGGCCGCGAGCACCCGGCACAACGGGACGGCGGCCAGCGCCGTCCCGAGGGCCACGAGGAAGCCCACGGACGCGATCCTGAGGACGGGTTCGTCGAACAAAGGAGAGGGGTCCCGACGGAGGAGCCTGACTCTATCCCGATCGGCCGGAGGCAGCCACCTCCGTGAGCCCGGTCCGGGGCGCGGACGCCCGCGGCCGGCGGCGGTCAGGCCCCGAGGCGGACCCCGCGCCGGTCGAGCCAGCGGTAGACGCCGTCGACCTCGCACAGCACCTCGGCGAGGTCGCTGTCCTCGTTCACGGCGATGCGCTTGAGCTCCAGGACCGGCGTCTGCGCGTCGTTGAGGCCCGGCATCGCCGTCGTCGCGCTCCGGAAGCCGAGCTCGCGGAGGATGCCCAGCGTCTCGTCGTCGTAGTCCCAGGCCCTGCCGTAGGGAAAGGCGAAGGAGGCGATCCCGTGGCCCAGCCAGGACTCGAGGTCGCGCAGCGAGCCCTCGATCTCGAGGCGCTGCTGGGTCGCGTCGAGCGACGACAGCACGAGGTGGTTCACCGTGTGGGCGCCGATCTCCACCCCCGCCTTGTCGAGCGTGCGGCACTCCTCGGGGCCCAGGTAGACGCTCGAGGCGAGCTCGCCGTCCGTGCCGCCGAGGTCCTCGAAGATGCGCGCGAGGATCGTGTCCCGGTCCTCCGCGGTGATCTCGTACTTGAGCAGCCGCTTCATCGCGTACTCGGCGGCCTCGTCGCCGGGCGGCAGGCTGCGCAGGTCCGCCTTGAGGTGCTGGCGGTCGACCTGCTGCGCGATACGCTCGGCGAGCTCGTGCGACCCGACGCGGTGCAGCGCCCAGAAGTAGTGGTGCAGCCAGTTGAGCCGGCCCTTCATGGGCCCGGTCTGCACGTAGATGGTCGCCGTGGCGCCCATCTCCTGGAGGATCGGCAGGAGGAGGTCGTGGTTGTCGCGGTAGCCGTCGTCGAACGTCAGGACGACGGCGTCGCCCGGCACGCGCCCCGCCTCGAACTCGTCGACCATCTGCTGCACGGTGAGCGTGCGGTAGCCGGCGCGCTGGAGGGAGCGGAGCAGGCGGCGCAGCTTGGCCTCGCTGACCTTCATGTGGTCCGGGAGGTAGTCCGTCTCCTCCGGGCTCCCGACGTTGTGGAACATGAGCACGGGGACGCCGGCGCGCGAGGTCCGGAACCACGAGCGCAGGCCGGTCACGTGGAAGCCCTTCGCGACGAGCTTGCGGAGGAGGCGCTTGAGCTGGTGCTTCATGCGAGGGGGCGTCGGGTGTGGGTGTCGAGGTGCGGGAGCGGTGCGGCGAGCCGGGCCCGTCGTGCGGGGGACGGTCAGGCGGACATGTGCTCGGCGTCGCGGTCGCCGTCGGCGAGGTGCCAGCGGCGGATGTCCTCATCCTCCGGGTCGGCGTCGGCGCGGCAAGCCCGGACGATGAACGGGAACATGTCCCGGAAGAGCTTGCGCCGGCGCGGTCCCCTCCAGCCGAGCGCCTCGAGCCGCGTCGTCGACGGGTGGTGGTCGAAGAGCAGCGCGGTGGCCTCCTCCATGCCGCGGCGGTGCCCCAGGACGGTGAACTCGCGCAGGAGCGCGTCGCGCGCGGCGGGCGTCCGCGCCACGTGGTCGACGAGGAAGGCGTTGCCGCCCTGGAACTCGGCGACGAGCAGGCCGTCGAGCGTGCCGGGCGCGCCCTCGCCGCGCAGCACGAAGCACTCCTGCCGCCGCGAGGGGTTGTCGACGTAGCGCCAGTCCAGCCAGGCGGCGTCCCGCTCGCCGACGAGGCCGACGTCGGGCGTGGCGGCCTCGCAGAGCTCGTCGACCCGCTCGTCGAAGCGCTCGACGCGCTCGAGGACGAGCGGCACGTCGGCGAAGCGCCGTCGGTCGCGCGCGGCGGCGAGCCGGTCGAGCACGGGCGCCGTGCGCGCCGCGACGGGCCCGACGCGCCCGAGCCGCAGCAGCCCGCGCCGCGTGCGGTAGCGGTAGCGCAGCACGGTCGCGCGCCCGATGTCTTTCCAGCCGTTGCCGAGGAAGCCCGTGTACGACAGCCGCCCCGAGTACGCGAACGCCCACGGGATGCCCATCGCGCCCGTCGCCTCGCAGACGACGTCGTCGAGCCCGGTGAAGATGCCCTGACGACGCGCCTCGGCGGCGACCATCGCGTCGGACGCCTGCATGAGCACGATCCGCTCGCCGTCTCGACGGAAGCGCCGCGGCACGTAGCTGTACGCGCCGACGACGCGCCCCTCGGGGTCGACGGCCACGCGCGAGACGGCGGGCCCGTGCGGATTGCGCTCGTACTTCCAGACGAAGGTGTCCACCTGCTTGTCCTTGCGGAAGCAGGCGTTGAACAGCCGGCACTGGTCCTCGCGGTCGGCGTGGCCGGCCTCGCGCCAGGTCCAGCGGCGCTCGCTCACCGCGCGCCGGCGGTCGCGGGCCGGCCGCCCCCCAGCATCTTCACGGCGCGCTCGACGTCCGACGCCGAGAGGTCGTTGTCCCAGCAGCCGGCCTGGGCGCGCGCCTCGGCGAGCGTCGGCTTGCCGTCGCCGCGGTCGCCCGCGTGCTGGAGCAGCACCTGCGGCCGCACGGCGATGCGCCGGTCCGCGAACCATCGCTGCCACGCGGAGAGCATGGCGCGCGTCTGCCCGCGCCGTCCGACGAGGTGCAGCACGACGGGCGACATGCCCGTGACGCGCACGGCCTCGACGGCGCTCTCGAAGCGCGGACGCGACGGGTCGTCCATGGGCGTGAGCGCCGCGGTCTCGGGCGGCGTCGGCGACACGACGAGGATCTCCTTGCAGCCGCCCTGCGAGAGCGTGAGCACGAAGGGCGGGTTCACGCGGTCGGCGCGCACGCGGCAGGTCCACGGCACGCCCGGCGCGGCGCCGAACATGCCGCGCGCCACGGCGCTCGCGAGCTCGGGGTCGCGGCCGAGGTCGCGGTCGTCGAAGACGAGCTTGCGGGCGCCCGCGCGGCGCACGGCGTGGCGCACCTCGCGGAAGGTGTCCTCCGCCTCCTGGCGCAGCGGGCCGACGAGCACGGTGCGCAGCCCGCCGGGGCAGCGCGCGGCGCAGGCGTCCAGCGGGAAGAGCTGCCAGGCGGGGAGCACGTCGGCGTCCTCGTCGGCCAGGCCCTCGGGGACGGGCACGAACTCCACCGTGCCGTCGACGAGCCGCCCGAGCCCGGGCAGGTCGTCCTCGAAGCCGCGGGCGAGCGTGCGCCCCACCGGACCGGTCATGACGCCGGCGAGCCCGGGCAGCGTCGTGAGCAGCTCGTGCGCGTAGCGCGCGGCGAGCGGCCCCCAGGCGAGGACCGGTGCGCCCCAGTTCCAACCGGCGAGCAGCGAGGCGAGCGGCCGCGCGTCCGGCAGCGGGTCGGCGGCGAGGTCGCTCCCGCCGGCGCGCAGCAGCACGAGGTCCGGGCGCCAGTTGCGGAGCTCCTTGCGGACGACGCGGTCGCCGAGCGCCTCGACGTCCTGATCGACCACCCGCACCTCGGCGCCGTGGCGCAGGAGCCGCGCGGACGAGAGCGCGACGTCGAGGCTGGGCGGCCCCTCCGGCTCGCCGGTCGCGAGACGCAGGCCGCGCGTCGGGCTGCGGGTCACGACGATCATGACGCGCCAGCGTCTCTTCACGTGCCGGGTCTCCAGGTCTGCGGTCGGCGGGCGGGCGGGGACGTCATCATCGCGACCCGGCGAGGTCGGCGTACAGGGCCTCGACGGCGTCGAGCTGCCGCTCGAGGCCGAACACGGTGCGGGCGCGGACCCGCCCCGCCTCCCCCATTCGGCCGGCGAGCGCAGGATCCTGGAGGAGTCGCCGGATCCGGTCGGCCAGGACCGCCGTCTGCAGCGGGTTCACGAGGAAGCCCGTCTCGCCGTCGACGACGACGTCCGAGGGGCCGCCCCACAGGGACGCGACGACCGGCCGCGCCGCCTCCATGGCCTCGAGGTTCACGAGCCCGAAGGACTCGAAGCAGAGCGACGGGCTCACGACGACCTCGGCGAGCTCGTAGGCGGCGCGCAGCTGCTCGCCCGTGAGCCAGCCCGTGCGCACGAGCCGCTCGGCGCCGAGGCCGTTGCGGCCGGCGAGCGCGGCCATCTCCTCGAAGAAGCCGGGGAGCGCGTCGCCCACGAGGAGCAGCACGAGGTCGGGCACCTCGCGCACGACGGACGCGAGCGCCTCGAGGAGCTCGAGCCCGCCCTTGAGGCGGTCGATGCGCCCGCCGTAGAGCACGACGCGGCGCCCGGCGAGACCCAGCCGCTCGCGGAGCGCGGCCGTCACCTCGGGGTCCGCCTCCGGGCGCGGCGGCATGCCGTTGGCGATGGTCGTCGCGGGGCCGATGCCGTTCTGGAGCAGGGCGGCGCCCATCTCGTCGCTCACGGCCACGAGGCGGTCCACGTCGCGTTCGATCGCGCGCCGGATGCGCCCGTTGCGCAGCGGGTTGAACCGGCCGCGCACGCAGACCGCGCACTTGAGGGGGCCGGCGCGGTAGCGCACGGGGTCGCCGGGGGAGATCCGCTCGTCGAGGTGGCAGAAGAGCTTCTGGTGGCACACGGGCATGATGTCGTGCACGTGGAGCACCGTCTTCGCGCCGCCCGCGCGCGCCGCGGCGAGCGACGCGTAGCCCAGGTGGATGTGCAGGTTGTGCACGTGGACGACGTCGGGGCGCACGGCCTCGACCGTCCGCCGGACGGCCTCCGTGCCGGCCGGGTTGTCGAGGCTGCGCCAGGCGCGCCAGCGCAGGTTGTAGGCGGGCGTCTCGACGAGGTGGACGTCGACGCCGCCCTCCTCGAACCGCCGCGCCGTCCCCGGCCGCTGCGTCGTCGCGAGGAACGCGACCTCGTGGCCGCGCGCGGCGAGCCCCTCCGCCATGCGCACGGCGACGCCCGCCGCGGAGGACCGGCCGTGGAGGTCGTTGGCGACGAGGACGCGCATCGGGAGAGGTTGTCGCCCCGCGGACGGGGTCGATCAAGCCCGGCGTGCGCGGACGCCGGCCCCCCCCGCGCGGCCGGCTCAGATCTCGGGGAAGTCCGCCGAGACCGGCGCCTGGCCCTTGTTCAGGCGCAGCGCACGCAGGACGCGGGCCTTGCCCTCGTCGTCCCAGTTCTCGAGGTAGTACCGGATGCGCGCGACGTAGCGCTTGGCGCGGGCCGGGAAGCTGTCGTACCAGGTCTCGTAGTCCTCGACGAGCGAGCGCTTGATGCGGTTGAGCTCGTCGTTGCTGAAGTGCTCGTGGATGTACGGGCTGCGGTCGCTGTCCACGTACTCCGTGCGCACGAGGTCCGGGTCGATGCGGTCGCCGTACTTCTCGAAGGACTCGGTGGCCGTGAGCGGGTTGAAGAGCGAGGTGCGGACGCGGTCGGGCATGGCCGCCCGGATGCCGCGCGCCGTCTCCTCGATGTCCTCCATGGTCTCGCCGGGCGTGCCGACGATGAGGAAGACCTTCGTCCAGATGCCGGCGCGCCGCATCATCTTGAGGCACTCGACGACCTTCTCGGCCTTGTAGTCCTTGATGAGCGTGTCGAGGCTGCGCTGGCTCACCGACTCCACGCCGAAGTACATGCGGTTGAAGCCGGCCTTCTTCATCGTGCGGGCCATGTCGTAGTCGATCATGTCCACGCGCGTCTCGCAGGACATGTTGAGCTTGAGGCCGCGCTGCATGATGCCCTCGCAGAGGTCGTAGACCCGCTGCTTCTGGCACGTGAAGAGCTCGTCGATGAAGAGCACGTTGCCGGGCTGGTAGTTCTCCGAGATGTCCTGCAGCTCGTCGAGGATGTTCTCCACCGACCGCGTGCGGAAGCCGCGGCCCGTGAGCTCCTTCTGGCAGAACACGCAGCGGAACGGGCAGCCCCGGCTGGTGAAGATGTAGAAGAGCTTCTCCTTGTTCATCGCGGAGTACCGCGGGAACGGGAGCATGTCCCACGCCGGGAACGGGATGCGGTCGAGGTCCTTGATGAGCGGCGGCTGCGGGTTGCAGTGCCGTGTGCCGTCGTCCTTGTCGAAGGCGATGCCGGGGACGGACTCGAGGGCGCTCTTGCCCTGCTCGACGCCGCGCACGAAGTCGACGATGGAGTCCTCGGCCTCGCCGCCGATGACGTAGTCGAAGGCGCCCGAGTCGAGGAAGGTGTCGACGTCCACCGTGGCGTGCGGGCCGCCCATGAGGGTGATGACGTCGGGCTTCTGCGCCTTGGCCTTCTCGGCGTAGCGGATGGCGCGGTTCACGTGCGGCGTGAGCGCCGAGAGGCCCAGGATGTCGGCCTTCGCGATGTACTCGTCGACCTCGGCGGCCGTGCAGACGCGCTCGTCGCAGCACTCGACGTCGCAGCCCGCCTCGCGCAGGATCGCGCCCAGGTAGATGATGCCGAGCGGCATGGCGATGAAGAAGTCGTCCTGACCCGGGGGGGTCACGTACATGAGGACGATCTTCTTCTGGGTGACGGGTGCGTCCGCGGTGTCGGTCATGCGCGTTCGGGTTCCTGGCCCCGGCTCGGGGGGCCGTGGCGGCCCGGCCGAGGGGGAGCCGGGGCGCGTCGGTCTGCGGTCACCCGGGCGGCGCCTGCGGGGCCGCCTCGGGGTCGTGTGGTGGAGGCGTCTCTCCGTCGCCCGGGGGCCCGTTTCGCGCCCTCGCCCGACGGAAGTAGACGTAAATGTATACCAGATGGCCCACGACGACGAGCCGGCCGAGGCCGGCCGCCGCCGCTGCCCCCATCGGCCCCCAGCGGACGGTCGCTGAATAGATCCCGGCCGTGACGAGCGCCGCGTACACGAGGCTCTGGGCCACGTGGTGGTGCATGCGCTTCGCGTAGATGTAGAAGGGCTCGACGATCACGGCGAAGCCCGCGGCGAGGTTCCCCATGGCCAGCAGCACGTAGATCGAGAAGGCGTCGCGGTACTGCGTGCCGTACCCGTACGTCACGACGAGCCACATGAACGGCAGGCTCGCGAGGGTCATGGCGATGGCCAGGCCGCCCGCCGTGAGCGACACCCGCCGCAGGGCGTGGCCGAGCTCCTCGATGCCCACATCCGACCGCCCCATCTTCTGACCGAGCGTCGGCAGGACGTTCGTGGCGATGGCCCCGATGGCGCCCGCGAGCACCATGTTGAGGACGTTGCCCACCTGGAACGCGCCGTTGTCCTCGAAGCCCGTGGCGACGGCGCCGGCGGCGGCGGCGACGGCCGGGATGAAGAGCATGCCCAGCCGCGGCACGACGACGTTCATCGCCTTGCTGAGCGCCAGCAGGAAGGAGAGCCCGAAGAAGGAGGCGAGCGGCGCGGCGGGGACCGCCCGGAGGACGTCGCCGAGCGGCGGCGGCGCGAGCTCCGGCGGGAGGCGGCGCGCCCAGCGGTACGCGACGAGCCCCGCCGCCCCGGAGAGCGTCGCGTGCACGACGAACGCCCAGGCCACGGACATCGGCGTCGGGCTCAGGAGCAGCGCCCCGCCGACGAGGCCGACGCGCGCGACGTTCG
This sequence comes from bacterium, assembly GCA_030428785.1. Classification (GTDB taxonomy): domain Bacteria; phylum Planctomycetota; class B15-G4; order B15-G4; family B15-G4; genus JAUIEF01. The sequence continues at coordinate 14,409 of JAUIEF010000038.1, read as the reverse complement.
TGATCACGTCGAAGGTCGCGTAGACGCGCATCTGCCGCGTGCCGTTGAAGATGGCGAGCGTCATGCTGCGGAGCACCTCGCCCACCACGGCGAGCGTCAGCACGGCGGTGACGAGCCCGACGTCGCGGTCGTCGTAGTAGTGCTCGGCGAGCGCGGGCGCGAGCCCCCACCCCATGAGCAGCAGCGCCGTCGCCATGATGCCGCCGAGCTTGAGCAGCGCGGCGAGCGCGAAGACGCTCTTCCGCTCGTCGCCGCTGCCCTTCGCGTGGCTGTAGCGCGAGACGGCGGCGTTCGTGAGCCCCATGTTCACGAGGAAGAACAGGAACATGTAGAGCTCGCGCGACGTCGCCCAGCGGCCCAGCTCGAACTTGCCGAGCAGGCGCGCGGTGAGCAGCGAGGTCACGAGGTACGTCCCGCTCTGCACGAGGCTCGCGGCCTGGAGCACGAGCGTGTCGCGCACGAACTTCTGCTTGCGGGCGGCCTGGAGGCGCTTGCGGATCACGACGCGCCTCCGCCGGACGCGCCGCGCGAGGCGCCGCCCGCGCGCGCCCGCGCCGCGAGGACCTCCTCGTAGACCTCGAGCACGCGGGTGGCGGCCTTCTCCCAGGTCTGGCCCTCCGCGCGCGCGCGCCCCGCGGCGCCCATGCGGTCGGCGAGGGCGTCGTCGTGGAGCAGCGTCACGAGCGCGTCGGCGATGCCGTCCACGTCCTCGCGGTCGCACAGGAAGCCGTTCTCGCCGTCGGTGATCGCGTCCTCCGCGCCGCTGTCGGTCACGCCGACCACGGGCCGCCCGGCCGCGCCCGCCTCGAGGAACACGAGTCCGAAGGCCTCGAAGCCGCCCTCGTCGCTCGTCTTGGGCGTGAGGATGAACGCGCGGCAGCCGCGCATGAGCGCGACCTTGCGGCCCTCGCTCACGTTGCCCAGGAAGTGCACGTGCCCCGTCGCGCCCGCCGCCTCGACCTGTTCGAGCAGGCCGCGGTGGTACGGGTCCTGCTCGGCGAAGCGCCCGACGACGACGAAGTGCGCCGACGGCTCGCGCTCCCACGCGCGGAGGAACGCCGGCAGCGACGTCTCGTAGCCCTTGCGCTGCTTGACCTCGCCGACGCACAGCACGTACGGCCCGGGCACGTCGGGCGTCTCGCCGCGCATCGCGAAGGCGTCGTAGTCGTCCGGCACGCAGCCGTAGGGCACGACCTCCGCGTCGCCCGGGTCGATGACCTTCTCGACCTGCCGCAGCGCGAAGCGCGCGCCCATGAGGAAGCGGTCGGCGTGCTTGTACATCCAGCGCAGGAGGTTCTGGTGGAAGGGCATGAACGCCGGCGTCACGGAGTACGTCCCGTGCCCGCTCACGACGACCGGCCGCCCCGCGAGCCAGCCGACGAGCGTCGCGACGAAGCCCATCGGGTAGTCGGAGAAGCTGTGCACGACGTCCGCGCGCCGCGCCGCCCGCACGAGCATGGGCAGGCTCGAGAGCAGCAGCCACGCGAGCTTGGGCAGGTTGAGGAACGGGAAGTGGTCCATGGGCAGCAGCGGGTAGACGGTCACGCCCTCGCGCGGCATGTCGCTCGCGAGCCCGCGGTGCTTGCGGCCGATGTAGACGTCGATGCCGGCGCAGCGCGGCGCGAGGTAGCGCAGCGTCGACACGCCGTAGCGGCCGACGCCGTCGACCTCGGAGAGCGAGTGCGTGAGCACGAGGATCCGCCGGCCGGTCATCGCGCGTCGTCCTCGCCGCCGCCCCGCGCGCCGTCGCCGGCCCCGCCGCCGTCGCGCGCCCCCGCCCCGCCCGTGTCGAGGCGCCAGGCGCGGATCCACGGACCGGGCCGCTCGTAGGTCCAGAGCTGGGTCAACGCGAAGTCCATGTCGGTGGGGAGCGCCGCCTCGGCGGGGTCGGTCCGCCCGGTGGGAGACCTCTCGTAGATCGGCACGCCGTGCGCCGCGGTGAAGGCGTCCACGGGGGCCCGGGGCTCGGCCCGCGGCGCCCGGTCGACCCGCACGTAGACGTCGACGCCCCAGTCGGCCATCCAGGCCTCGAGGGACACCGGCGCCTCCCCGAACAGGAAGTCGCTCGGGTAGTAGCTGAGATATCTCCAGTACCGCTGGATCGGCAGGAGCCGCCGGGCGTCGGGCGGGGGCGGCAGGCCCGCCTCGGCCTCCTCGACGATCCGCTGCTCGGCGCGCCCGAGCCAGACGAGCCCCGCCTGCTCGGGGCCGACCGCCCGCGCCGTCTGGTCCTCGAGCACGGCGACGAGCGTCTCCGCCCGGGGCCGCATGGGCGGGCCGTACTGCGAGCCGAGCCCGTCCACGGCGGCGACGTCCTCCGGCCCGATGTGCTCGAGGAGCTCCCGGGCGGCGAGCGTCCGCGTGTCCTCGCGGCCGAGGAGCACGTCGAGCCGCACCGCCTGGACGATGGGCAGGGCGAGGAGCAGCCACGCGAACCCTGCGGCCGCAGGGCCGCGGCGCGCGAGGGCCGCGACGAGCCGCCCCGCCCCGAGCGCCAGGAAGGGCGTCGCCGTCATGAGGTAGCGGACGTGGCTCCCGTCGTAGAGCAGGAAGAGCGCCGTGGCGAGGACGCCCGGCACGACGACGAGCAGCAGGTTCGCGGCGCGCAGCGTCCGGCAGCGCAGCCAGAGCAGGAGCCCGGCGAGCCCGGCGAGGGCGAGCACGGGGTCCGCCCCCAGCCACGACCGGAGCACCGTCCCGAGGCGCGCCCCCGAGAGGAGCGTGAGCCCGAACGCCTGCCCGCCGATGTCCACGACGGCGCCGTCGGCGTCCTCGAGCAGCGCCGACTCGCCCGTCTGGTGCCCCGCGCCGCTGTCGGCCCCGTGGACCCACTTGTACGGGTACCCGAGCACGGCGAGCACGAGGACCGCGGCGGCGAGCCCCAGGAGCCCGCCGACGACGAGCCCCCGGCGCTCCCCCGCCGGCGCCCGGCCCAGCGCGACCCCGAGCGCCACGACCGGCACGGCGAGATAGAGGAGGCCCACCTGGAAGGTCGAGGCCGCGAGCGCCGCCGCGAGGCCGGCCGCCGCGACGTCCCGCGCGCGACGCCGACGCTGCAGGCGCAGGCCCAGCGCGAGCGCGAGGGCCGCGAAGCCGAGCGTCGGCGCCCAGGGCCGCACGGTGTGCGCGACCTGGACGACCATGAGCGAGGTCCCCGCGAGGAGCGCCGCGAGCGCCGCCTCGCCCCGCGGCCGGCGCAGCTCCTTCGCCGCCCGGTAGACCCCCCACGGGAGGAGCAGCGCGAGGAGCACCGTGACGATCCGGCCCGGCAGCCAGGCGATGCCCGGGTCCGCGAAGACGGCCTCGGCGAAGGCCCCCGCGCCGGCCCACTCGCCCGAGACCCGCCCCACGACGTAGCGGACGGCCAGCGCCCCGAGGTCGAGGTACGGCAGGAGGTACGGGTAGGTCGTGTACTGCGCGCCCGGCGGCACGAGCGCGGCGAGCCCGGCGCCGTCGGCCGCGTCGCGCGCCATGCCGAGCGCGCAGCGCACGACCGTGTCGTCCGGCACGTAGCGGTGCGGCAGCCCGTGGTCGAGCGAGAGCGCGAAGAGGACGGCCGTGAGGACGAGCACCGGCCGGATCGGGTGCGGCCGCCGGTCGCCCGCCATCAGTGGCCCTCGACGACGAGGTGGTCGCGCAGGAAGTGCGCGACGAGCGTGCCGCGCGCTCCCCAGTCGTAGGGCTTCACGTCCTCGACCGCGTGCTCCACGAGCCGCTCGCGCAGGTCCTCGTCGTCGAGGACGTGCCGCAGCCCCTCGGCGAGCGCGTGCGCGTCGTCGGGCGGCACGAGCCACGCGTTGCGGTCGTGCACGAGCACCTCGCCCAGCGACGGGATGTCGCTCGCGACGATCGCGCGCCCGGCCGCCATCGCCTCGAACATCTTGAGCGGCGAGGTGTACCGCCGGCTGATCTCCTCCTTGCCGCTGTTCGGCAGCGCGATGACGTCGCCCGCGGCGAGGTAGAACGGCACGGCCTGGTGCGGCACGGTGCCCGTGAGCACGACGCGCCCCGGCGCGTGCCGCTCGACGAGCGCCTCGATGCGGGGCAGGTTCTGCGCGTCGCCGCCCACGACGAGGAGGTGCGCGTCCGGCACGTGCGCCATGGCCTCGATGAGCGTGTCGACGCCCTTCCACTCGTAGAGCTGCCCGGCGTAGACGACGAGCGGCGTGTCGGCCGGCAGCGCGAGGTGGCGGCGCGCTTCCTCCACGGGGGGCGAGTGCGCGTAGCGCGCGAGGTGCACGCCGTCGCGCGCGACGAGGATCGACTCCGGCGCCACACCCTCGCGCACGAGGTCGTCCTTGAGGCCGTCGGAGATCACGACGACCGCGTGGAGCTTCTTGAGCGCCTCGACGACGCGGCGCCGGCGCGGCCCGGGCTCGGGCAGGTTGTGGACCTCGCTCGCGATGCGCTCGCGGTCGGCCGCGCGCAGCCCGCCCACGAGGATCTCGGTCGTGTAGTGGTCGCGCACGAGGATGCCCGCGTCGCGCTCGACGGCCGCGCGCGCGAGCGCCCGCAGCCCGAAGGTCACCGACTGCACGAGGAACGGCACGCGCTGCGCCTTCGGCGAGACCATGTCGATCGTGTCGAGGTTCGCGATGCGGCAGACCTCGAAGTTGCGGCGCACGCCGTAGTGCGCCCACGGGTCCATCGCGCGGTACGGGAACCGGCGCGGCACGACGACGTCCACGATGAGGCCCGTGTCCGCGAGCGCCTCCGCCATCGCGGCGACCTGGATGCCGTGCGCCCGGTTCCCGGGGAACCGGATGTTCACGACCATGTCGAGGCGGGTGAGGTCCGTCACGGGTCCTCCGGGGCGTCGTCGCGCGGGGCGCCGGGGCGGCGCGGAGCACCGGAGCGGCGCGCACCGCCGTCCCCGACCCTCGCATCCGGGGCGCGCCCGTTGAAGCCCGGCGGCCACTGGAACGGCCGCCCGTAGATCGCCTCCTCCTGGATCTCGTTGGAGCCCAGGAACTGGCTGTTGCCGAGGAGCTCGAGGACCTCCGCGCTCCCGGCGGCCGCCGCCTCCTGCGCCTCCTCGCTCATGCCCGCGGTGTAGCCGAGCTCCGCGAGCATCTTCGCGAGCTCGATGATCTTCGCCTCGTCGCCGCCGCCGCTCGCGGCGACCTCGGGCATCGCGGCGTCGTACGCGGTGAACCGCGTTGCGAGGTCGCGGAAGGCCTGCCGCACGACGGGGTCGCCCGGGGAGACCGGCGCGTGCTCGCCGGGGTCCGCGACCAGGTCGAAGAGCCGCGTCGTGAGCACGCCCTCCCGGAGCTGCACGGGCGCGAAGCGGTTCTGCGTGAGCTTCCAGCGGTCGTTGCGCACGGAGACGTAGCGCACGTTCTCCGCGAAGACGTGGCGCTCGTCGCGGCCCGGGTCGACGCCCGCCGCGTCGGGCCGCAGGCTGCGCCCGGGGCCGCGCCCGCGGACGCCCGGCCGCCCGTCCGGCCCCGCGTCGAGCGTCCCGGCGCCCGCCACGTCGAGGACCGTCGCCGGGATGTCGCGCATCTCCACGGGCCAGGTCACGCGCGCGCCGGCGTGCTCCTTGCCCGGGTAGCGGACGACGAGCGGCACCTGGAGGTTCGTCTCGAACATCCAGTCGTGCTCGAAGAGCCCGTGGTCGTAGAGCTCCTCGCCGTGGTCGGACGTGAACACGACGAGCGTCTCGTCGGCGATGTCCAGCTCGTCGAGCAGGTCGAGCAGGCTGCCGAACATCTCGTCCGCGAAGCGCACGCCGCCGTCGTAGAGCGCGTCGACGTGCGCGACGTCGCGCTCCGGGTCGAAGTGCTCGCAGCTCCAGCACGGCCGGTCGTCGTGCTGGCAGACGCCCTCCTGCTGCTGCTGCATGATCCACTGCCCGTGCTTCTGCCGGAACGGGTGGAAGTAGCCGGCGTAGTCGCTGTCGTAGAGCGTGTCGTAGGGCGGCGGCGGGTCGTAGGGCGTGTGCGTGCTGTAGTAGTGGACGAGCGCGAACCACGGCCGGTTCGCCTGATCCTCGATCCAGCGCAGCGCCTCCGTGTTCACGAGCCGCGGGTCCATCGCCTGCCGCGTCTTGTTGTAGAGGATCCACAGGAGCATGCGGCTGCGCACGACGGACCACTTGCTGTGCCGGTTCACCGCCTCGTGCCCGACGATCGTCTCGAAGTACGTGTCGAAGCCGTGCAGCAGGCCCGTGTCGTTGGACAGCGTGCCCGTGAGGAACGCGCCCGTCGCCCAGCCCTCCTCCTGGAGCGCCTGCGCGAGCGTCCGGTTGCCGTGCACGTCGAGCTTCTGGTCCGGCCACATCTTGATGAGGCCGTGCTCGCGCGGGTACTTGCCCGTGAGGAAGCTCCCGAACGATGTCCACGTGAACGGCGCCTGCGCCCAGGCGAGCTCGTGCACGACGCCCTCGGCGGCGAGCCGGTCGACGTTCGGCGAGACGGCCGGGTCGCGCTCGTACCCGTAGCAGCCGAGCCGGTCGGCGCGCAGCGCGTCGACGACGACGTAGAGCACGTTCGGCGCGTCGGCCGGCGCGCCGCCCGGGCCCGCGGTGAGCGTCGCCTCGCGCGCCATGGCCCAGCTCCCGCCCGCCGAGAGCAGCACGGTGACGACGAGCGCCGTGAGCGGTCGCGGCACGCCGAGGTCGCCCTCCTTCCGCACGAGCAGCCGCGCGCCCGCCGCCGCGACGACGACCCAGCCGGCCGTGAGCAGCAGCCGCTTCCAGTGCGTGAACGGCAGGCCCCAGGAGAACGCCCAGAGCTGCTTCGTGTGCCAGTAGAGGTTCGCGAAGAGCGCGGTGCCGACCATGAGCCGCGGCGCGAGGAGCGCGTCGCCCGCGCGGCCGAGCCGGCCCAGCACGAGCACGGCGACGGCGCAGCCCAGCGCGCCGAGGACGCCGTAGTGCGCGGCCCCGAGGACGAGCGTCGCCACGAGGTCCGTGCCGTCGAGCGGCGGCGTCTCCCCGAGCCGGCCCCAGAGCCGCACCCACGGGCCCATGCGCAGCACGAGGGCCTCGATCGCCCCCCACGCCGCACCCAGGACGAGTCCCGAGGCCAGGGCCTGGCGCAGCTGGTTCAAGGGACGCTCCCGGGGGTGGCGGAACGGGTCATCGTAGAGCCTCGCCGGGGGCGAGACCACGGGCACCTCCCCCATCGACCGCGCCCCGTCCCGGTGCTGGAGGCCGCCTCCGAGCGGCTGCTAACCTCCCGCCATGTCCGCGTCGTCGCCGAAGCCTCCGTCCCCCGGCGCTCCGCCCCCGTCCGGGGGGAGCGACGCGGGCGCTTCGGCCGGCGCGAAGGGCCCCGCCGAAACGGGACCCGTCGGCAAGGGCACGCCCGAGCAGCGGGGCGACCGCGCGCCGGGGAGCCGGCCGAAGGCGACGCCGCGCCGCGCCCGCCCGCGCGGCGCGCGCCGCACGAGCCTCCCGCTCCTGCTCGCGATCACGGGGCTCGTCGCGTCGCTCCTCGCGCCCGGCACGCCCGCCGCGTGGCTGCCGCTCGTCTTCTGTCCGGGCTGGGGCCTCGCGCGGCTCGTCTCGGTCATCGACCGCAACTTCGGCGTGCTCGGATCGGCGCTCTGCCTGTCGCCGCTCGTGCTCGGCGGGCTCACGATGCTCTCGGCCGCCCTCGGGTGGTCGCCGCGCGACCTCGCCACGGCGACGCAGATCGCGAGCGTCGGACTGTGCGTCCTGGGGCGCGTCCGCATGGCGGCCTACGACCGCTGGCTGTCGCGCCAGCCGCCGGTCAAGGGACCCATGCCGTGGTGGCCCGAGCGCGTGTGGGCCTGCGCGGCGATCCTCGTCGCCGCGGTCGCCGCCGTCGCGCACGTCGTGCCGACCGACGAGGCCGCGCTCGGCACGCCGCGCGTGCACGTCGCGAGCGACGCGCTCGCCTGGATCCAGGGCGCGGAGGACCCGCTGCGCGCCGGGCGCCCGCTGCCGCTCGACTCGCTCCTCGCGTGCGCGGCCGCCGGGCTCGCGAACGCGGGCGGCGTCCACCCGCTCGAGGCCGTCCAGCTCCTGTCGATGGCCGCGCTCGCCGCCTGCCTCGTGCTCGCGGCGGAGAGCATCTCGCGGCTCTGGGGAAACCGCGGCGGCGTGCTCGCCATGACGTCGCTGCTCCTCGGGCTCAACCCGCTGGCCGTCGCGTTCCTGCTGGGCGTCGACGGCCCGGTGTACCGGCCCGAGGACCTCACCGCGGACTTCTCGCCGCAGCTCACGACGGCGCTCTCGCCCTTCCTCGACGGGTCGCCCCTCGCGCTCGCGCTCGCGTTCACCGCGATGCTCCTGTCGACGACGCTCTCCGTCCTGCGGCGCTCGAGCACGCACGTGCCCCGGCTCGCGACGCTCGCGACGCTGGGCCTCGTCCTCACGGAGCCGCGCGCCGCGATGCTGCTCCTGCCGGGCTGGATCGTCGGGCTCTTCCTCGCGCACCTCGCGTGCCGGGACAGCGCGGACAACGACCCGCAGCTCAACACCTCGGTGCGTCGCCCGGGCGAGCCGCGCATCCTGCGCGCGCCCTTCTGGCGGCCGGCGCTGCACGTCGCGGTCGGCGCCGCGGCGGGCTTCGCGCTCGTCGGGCAGCCGGACTTCGACCTCCACCTCTCGCGCGTCGTCATCTGGGGGCTCGTCGCGGCGGTGGGCCCGGGCTGCATCCTCTTCATGCCGGGCGTGCGCCACCTCAACGCGAGCCCGGGCCGCGAGGCGTACTTCTTCCTGCCGGTCGTCGTCGTCACGGCGCTGCTCGGCGCGACGGTGCTGTTCCCCGGCGACGACGGGAACCTCGTCGTGCGGCTGCTCGCGCTCGTGCTCGCGGTGCCCGCCGCGAACGGCGCCATGAAGGTCATCGAGCTGCACGGCCTGCGCGCCGTCGTGCTGCTCGTGTTCCTCGTCATCGTGACGCTTCCGGGGCCGCTCGTCGTGCTGCGCGCCGCCTGGGACACCGAGCGCCTGCTCCAGTGCGTCGACCACGACAGCGTCGTGTCGGCGGATCTCACGGAGCCGCTCGCCGCCGCGCTCTCGCTCGTGCACGACCGGAGCGCGACGGACGCCGTGCTCGTGCTCGACGCGCCGCTCGCGGACCACGACCTCCACGCGATCTACCTCCTCTCCGGGCGGCCGCTCGTCGTGCCGCCGCGCGAGCAGGGCGTCACGGACCGGCACACCCTCGTGCGGCGTCTCGCCGGCGGCGACGGCACGGCGCTCTCCCGGCTGCGCGGCCTGCCGGGCCTCGCGGGGCGCGAGATGTGGGGCGTGCACCTCGGGGACTCCTGGCCGGGCTTCGAGTCGGAGGAGGTCGTCGAGGACCTGCGCGTCGAGCGGGCGCGGCTGCCGGATGTCGTGCTGGTCACCATCTCCGGTCTTCGCGTGGACCGGCTCGACGAAGCGCACATGCCGCGGCTCGCGGCGCGCGCGGAGCGCGGGCTGCTCTTCGAGACGGCCATCACGCCGACGCCCGAGACGCTGCCCGGCCTGGCCACGTTGCTCTCCGGTCTCTCGCCGGTGGAGCACGACGTCCGCGACGACGACCGCCGGCTGGCCGGGGACATCCCCGGGCTCCAGCGACGGCTCGCGGCGCGCGGCTACCGCTCGTCGGCGGTCGTCGCGCTCGAGGCGGGGTCGGGGCTGCTCGCCGGCTTCGAGCACGTGCTCGCCGAGCCGGACCGGGACGCGGACTCCCTCGTCGAGCTGGCGCTCCAGCAGCTCAGCCTCGCCGACCCGCGGCCGGTCTTCCTCTGGCTGCACCTCGCCGACCTCGCGCTGCCCTACCGCGTCCCCGAGGGCGAGCGCACCGCGGCCACCGGCGCCGACGAGTTCCCGCGCGACGCCGACCTCGCCGCCGTGCACTACGGCGTCGCGACGCACCCGCCCGCGCCCGGCGCGCCGGGCGAGGTCGACGTGCCCACGGGCGTCGCGCAGTACGACGCGCTCGTGCGCGGCATCGACCGCGCGCTCGGCCGGCTGCTCCTCTCCGTGCCGGACGACGACCTGCTCACCGTGACCGCGCCGCACGGCACGAGCCTCGACGAGCACGGGGCGTACTTCCTGCACGGTCCGGACCTCTTCGAGCCGTCGATCCACGTGCCGCTCGTCGTGTGCGGCGGCGGCATGCCCGTGTCGCGCAGCGGCAGCCTCGCGAGCCTCGCGGACATCCCCGACCTCCTGCTCGAGGGCCGGCTGCCCGTGCGCGAGCGCGTGCTCCTCGAGAGCGGCTGGCGTCCCGGCCTCGGCACGGGCGCCGCGTGGCCCGCCGCGATCGACCCGACGGCGCGCGGCCTCGCCCGGCGCATCTGGGGCGAGCGCACGAGCACGGGCAAGACGCTGCTCACCGTCGAGCCGCTGCCGGGACGCGAGGCGGACGGCGTCGCCTACGACCTCGCGACGGATCCCGACGAGATGCACGGCACGCCCGCCGACCCGTTCGCGCTGCGCCGCGTCGACACCTGGCGGCGACGCGGCCGCCCCGCGAGCGTGGACGTCGCCGAGGAGCCCTGACGGCGGGCGGACGCGCGGTGCCGACGGGACGCGCGCGCGACGCCGACACCGCGCCGTCCCCACCGCGCGCCGCGCGGGTCAGGCGTCCATCGGCCAGCGCCCGCGCACGGTGAGCGTCACGGCGCCGCCCGTCGCGTCGAGCGTCACGAGCTCACCCGCGCGGCGCGCCTCGGCGCCCGCGGCCTCGACCGTGACGTCGGCGAGCGTCGCGGGCAGGCGGTAGCGCACGGCGCCCGACACGCCGTCCAGGCGCAGCACGTCCTCGAGCAGGACGGCGTCCTCCTCGAAGGTGTAGCGGCGCTCCGTGGCGGTGCCCGGCACGCGCGCCCCGCGACCGTCGGCGAGCGCGCCCGTGAACACGGCGACGCGGCCGTCCCAGGCGTGGGTCGTCTCCGTGTCCGTGTGCGCCGCGCACCACGGGCTCGCGTCGCCCAGGAAGCGCAGGAGGACGTGCCGCACCGGGTACGCGAGGCCGCGCAGGAGGCCGCGTCGGGAGCGGAGCTCGATGCTCGTGACGTAGAGCCGGAAGCGTACGTCGCCCTTCTCGTCGCGCAGCAGGCGCAGGAGGCGCGCGAGCCGGCCGGGGGCGCCGCGCGGACGCAGGAGGAAGCTCCCCGGCCGGTCGCGCCGGAAGCGGTCGCGACAGACGAGCTCCTCGGGCGGCGCGCGGCCGTCCGACGCCCGCACGAGCGACTGCACCGCGCCGCCGCCCACGTCGCAGCCGAAGAGGTTGCTCCGGCCGAGCGTGCGCCCGCGGAGCACGGCCGTGTACCGCGCGCGCTCGACGTGGAGCAGGCCGCTGTGCGGGAGGTCGACGTCGACCGGCTCGCGGGGCGCCGCGCGCACCGGCACGTCGTGGATGACGCGCGCGATCCACGCCGCGTGCCCGGACCAGAAGATCCGGCACTGGAAGTTCACGCCGGGCCCGTGGTGGCTGTCCGCGCCGCCGTCGAGCGGGTCGACGTGCGCCACCCACTCCTCCATGGCGCGGCCGGCCTCGTTGCGGAAGAGCGGCTCGTCGAGCACGCGCGCGCCGACATGCAGCGCGTAGACGTCGAAGGGGTGGCTCGCGACCTCGTAGGCCGACGTCCAGTACCAGGCCTTCGCCTCGTCGTGGAGCACCTTGTGCCCGAGGCCGTCGCGGAACGCGACGAGCGCGAGGAGGCTCGCGCGGAGCCGCTCGCGTGCGTGGTCGTCGAGCGTCGCGTCGACGCCCTCCATCTCGCGCAGCACCTCGTGCACGTAGAGCACGAAGCCCGGCGTGCGCGAGTGGTAGAAGGTCGAGGTGTCGGCGAGGCCGGGGTGCGTGCAGTGGTCCGTGTGCGCGGGGATGTAGGGCGCGACGCCGTCGGGAGTGAGCTCCTCGAGGGCCGTCGCGCAGCCGGTGAGCGCGTCGGCCGCCCAGTCGCGCCGGCCGAGCAGCCGCGCGGCGCGCGCGACGCCCGTGGCGGCCCAGAGCCGCTGCGCCGTGATGGGCCGCTCGCGCGCGGCGTGCCGGAGGTAGCCCTCGACGTGCTGCTCGAGCGCGTCGCGGCAGCGCTCGGCGTCGAGGTCGCTGAAGAGCTCCGGCACGTCCTCGAGGAGCGTCGCGATGACGTCCGCGCACGCGCCGCCGTCGATGGCGTTCGTCGACGCGTTGCGGTGGTCGACGCGGCCGGGCAGGAACACGGGCACGCGGCTCTCGGGGTCGAGCCCGAGGTGGTCCACTGTGCGCAGCACGCGCTTCCGCGCGCGCTCGAGCGCCTCCTCCTCGCGCGTGTGCCGCCACGACTCGAGGTCGATGAGCGCCGCGTAGCAGAGCTTGCCCGTGTGCTCGACGCGGTGGCGCGGGCAGATCACCGCGCCCTCGGCGTCCTCGAGCCGCTCGAAGAAGCGCGACAGCCCGCGGAGGATCCCGAGCCGCAGCTGGACGTGGTCCGTCATGCGCGTGCGGCCGCTGCCGGGCGCCGGGGCGAGGCTCACGGGCGCATCTCCGCGACGATCCGCGGCACGAGCGCGTCGAGGTCGTGGTGCTCGAGCACCGTGCCGCGCAGGCGCTCGCCGAGCTCCGCGCGGCCGGCGTCGTCGAGCGCGAGCAGCTCGTCCATCCGCGCGGCGAGCGCCGGCACGTCGCCGGCCGGGAACATGAGGCGCGGCGCGAGCTCGCCGAGGACGCGCTCGAAGGACTCGTTGCAGGTGAGCACGGGCGTGCCGCAGGCCATGGCCTCGAGGACGACCTTGTCCACGCTGCCCGTGCGGCTCGCGTTCACGAGGAGCCGCGTGCGGCGCATGCGCTCCGCGACGTCCAGGTAGCTCACCGAGCCGAGGAGCCGGACGCCCCCCAGCGCGTCGGCCTGCGCTCGCAGCGCCTCGCGGTACGGCACGTCGCGTTCGAGCAGGACGTCGCCGGCAATCTCCACCGCGAGCGGACGCCCGAGCGACGCGACGGCCTCGAGGATCTCGCGGTGCCCCTTGCTCGGCGCGAGGCGCCCCACGGAGAGGACGTCCACCGGGCGCGGGCCGTCGTCGGGCGCGAAGAACCGGCAGTCGATGCCGTGCCCCGTGACGACCCGCTTGCGCTGCGCCGAGGCGAGGCGGAACGACTCCTCGGACGCCGTGAAGACCTTGCCGACGAACGGCATGGCCGCCTTCAGCGACGCGTCGACGCCGGCGTGCGTGTACCAGAGGTGCACGGGGATGCGCCGGGGCACGGTGACCGGCGCCGCGTAGAGCACGAACTTGGGGACCATGTGCGCGAGCAGCGCGTCCGGCCGCTCGTCGCCGCGCAGGCCCGCGAGCACGGCGAGCAGCCGGCGCTCCATCCCGAGCAGCCCGGCGCCGCGCTCCTTGCCCAGCGACTCGACGCGCGCGTTGTCCGGCAGCGCCGTCTCCCCCACGCGCTGCGCGATGACGACGAGGCGGTCCACGTGCTGCGCGAAGACCTCGCACCAGCGGTGGAAGAAGCCCAGGACCGCGTCCCGCCGGTCGAGCACCTGCGTCAGGATGACGATGCGCATGACGGCGCAGCATGACCGCTGGCCGCCCGGGTCTCCAGGGCGGGGTCGTCGCCGTCGACGCGCGGGGCGCGGACCGGCGGCGCGCCGCGGAGGGCGAGGGCGTCGTCGTAGACCGCGGCGAGGCGCGCGGCGACGGCGTCGGCGCGCATGGCCGAGCGGTCGCGTGCCGCGGCGGCGCGCGCGAAGGCGGCGCGGCGGGCGGCGTCGGCGGCGAGCCGGGTCAGCGCGTCGGCGAGCGCGGCGGCGTCGCCGGGCGGCGCGAGGAGCCCGTCCGTCCCGTCGATGACCGCGGCGATCACCAGATAGAAGAACGCGCCGCGCGTGTCGTCATAGGCCGCCGACCACAGCGCCAACATCCCGAACACCGCGCCGCTCGCGGTGTAGAGATGGATCAACCAGGCAATGGTCTGGGCGCGTCGCACGCTGGGGCAATTACCTTTCTTCTGGCGTCAATGAATCGTTTGCCGGGCACATAAACCTGGAAGCCCGAAGCGCTCTACGCATACCCGCGCCCAGCGTCATACCCGCGAAAGCGGGTATCCACCAGCACGGCGCATGCCTCCGCAATCGCATGGCCGCCGTATTCGCGTGAGCACGGCCCCATGCCCTACGCAGTGTACACAATCTCTCCGCCGCAGATCGTATGTCGCACGCGGCCGGTCAGCGTTGTGCCGATGAAGGGCGAGTTTCGGCTCTTCGAGGCGAAGCTGTCGTCGCTAACGGTCCATTCCTCGGCGGGATCGAAGATGGTGAGATCCGCCGGACCGCCCACGCGGAGGGTGCCGCAGTCGAACTTGCAGATCCGCGCGGCTTCGGTTGTGAGCAACTGGATCGCGCGCTCGAGGGTGATGTGGCCGGGCTTTACCAATTCGGTGATCGTCAGCGCCAAAGCCGTCTCCAGCCCGAGGATGCCGAAGGGCGCGAACTCGAACTCGACGCCCT
>JAUIEF010000037.1 GCA_030428785.1 bacterium | reverse complement strand
GGCCAGGCTCGACATCTTCGGGGACGAACGTGGGCTGGGAAGAGCTCCTACGACTGAAGCGCATCAGGAGGCAGGCCGGGGCGCGAGCCACCGTCCGTGACCTCCTGGCCGCCGTCGACCGGCAACTGACGAACGCCGAGGCGCCGGGACTCTCTCCGGACGGGCGCCTACAGCACGTGTTCTCGGCGATCCGGCTCTCGGCGACGGCCGCGATGGCTGCCGGGGGTCCTCCCGCGAGAGGCCGATGATGCCCACCTCTTCGCGTTCAGGCTGTCGGACGACGTCCGGGACTGGATCGCCGGGCACCACCCGGACCTGTCGGGCGGGTGATGGGCGACGAGAGAGCCCGATCGCCGCGCGGGACGGCCGGACCGCTCACTTCACGGCCGCGACGTTGAGCGAACCCGTGACGCCGCAGTCCGGGGTCTCGATCTCGCTCGACTCGATCGACACCGAGCCGAACCCCAGCTCGTCGAACGCGCGACGCACGTCCTCGTGGCGGATGCACGCGCACGGGTAGTCGACACCCATGACGTCGTAGCTCGTCATCCCCGCCAGCGCCGACATGTAGAACGTGCCGCCCGGCCGGACGTGGTCCGTCGCGCGCTCCAGCACGCGTCGCCACTCCTCGACGCTGATGCCGATCTCCTCGACGCAGTAGAACGCGCCGACCGCGTCGTACGCCTCCCGGTGCTCCGCCGGCACGTCCTGCATGAGGTTGCACGGGAAGATCGCGTCGAGCTTCCCACGCGCGAGCGCCTCGCGCTCGGCGATCGCCTCCGGCGTCGGGTCGACGCCCTCGCATTCCAGCGTGAAGCTCGTGTACGCGCTCCAGTCGTGCGCTTCCGGTGCACCCGCCTTCCACAGCCGCACCTGCTCGAGGTTCTCCTCGAGGTAGTCGGACATCCGGATCTCGTCCACGTGCGGCGCGAACGGGAGGATGTGGTGCACCGTCGGTCCGCAGCCGAGCTCGAGGAACCGGCCGCGCGGCGGGTGCTCGCGGAACGCCTTCATCAGGAAGCGCCAGACCGCCGTCTCGTCGGCCGTCGGCGGCTGGTTGTAGTATGTCCGCAGGTACGAGACCGCGAACGGCGGCCCCTCCCGGAAGTCGAAGGTGCCGGCATCCGGCCGGAGGGTCTCGCGTCGACGTTCGGGGTCGTGCTCGGTCATGGGACGGGTCCGGGAGCTGCAGGCGTGCGAGGTGACCTCATTTGACCAAGATCGTGCTCTTCGTGCTGTGCGTGCTCGTGTTCAGCACCGCCGACTACTTCGCGGCGCGCTGGGGCGACGAGCGCGACGCGCGGAGCCTGCTCCTCGTGCTCGCGATCGGTCCCTTCGCGTACCTGCTGTTCGGGCACCTCGCGGCGCAGACGTCGCTCGCCCGGATGGGCGCGTACGTGAACAGCGGCATCGTGCTCGGGACGACGCTCGCGGGGGTCCTGCTCCTCGCCGAGCGGCCGAGCCGCACGACCTGGTTCGGCCTCGCCCTCGTCGCGGCGGGCATCGTCCTCGTGAGCGCCGGCAAGGTCTCTCAGGCCGAGCCCTGATCCCCGCCGCGGCGCCGCATCGCGCGCCGCGCGACGTACACGAGCGCGGCCGGCGGCGACAGCGCTTCGCGGTGCGCCGCGACGACCTCCCCGGCGAGGAAGCGTCGCAGGTCCTCGGCGAAGCCCGCGGCGTCCGCGTACGGCGCGCGCCAGCCCGCGCCCGTCGCCTTGTCGACGATCGACTCGAGCTCCGCGGGCAGCCGCGGCCCCGCCGCCGCGCCGCTCGCGACGTGGCGCAGCGTCTCGCCGAGCCCGCGCACGTCGTCCGCGGGCGCCGACGACCCGGCACCGAGCCGCCCCCAACGCCCCACGACCACGGTGTCCTCCGCGCCGAACGGGACGACGATGTTCTCAGGGCGGACGTCACCGTGCGCGCAGCCGGCCGCGTGGCCCGCGGCGACCGCGAGGGCCGCGCGCATGACGCGCTCGAGTCCGGCCCGGCGCGCGTCGCGACGCCAGTCCGCCGCGGTGCCGCCGGGCGGCGGATCGAGCTCGGCGAGCGTCGGTCCGCTCGCGGCCGCCTCGAAGACGTAGGCGTGCCCTCCCTCCGGCAGGACCCCCGACTCCTCGACAGCGGGGACGCGCGGGTCGAAGACGGCCACCCTCGCGATCGCCGTGACCTCCGCGCGGAACGCCGCGGCCCCGGCCTCGGCCGGCGGCACGCGCCCGATCCGGAGCAGGAACGTCCCCGCACGTCCTTCGCGGCGCACGCGGAACGTCCACGCCGCGTCCGACGCGTCGACGGGCACGAGCTCGTCGACGCGCAGGGTCGCATCGTTCGTGTAGACGAGCGACAGCGGCTCCTGCCAGCGGCCGTCGCTCGGCGGCGCCGGCTGCACGAGGTCCCCGCCGAGGTCCACGCCGCGCGCGAGGCCGGAGAGCGAGACCATGGAGACGCCGCCCAGCGAGACGGCGGACGTGATCGACAGGCTCGAGGACATCGACGGCGACCACGACGGCCGGTCGACCGGATCCACGTCGCCGCCCCGCGCGTCGTGCAACCGCGTGCCGATCGCGCCGTCCGGCTCACGCCAGTGCAGGCAGACCTGCGAGCGCGGCGCGGAGTTGAAGTCCGTCGCCGTGACGAGCGTGTAGGCGCCGGCGTTCGGCACGAGCAGGTGGTCGCCGGCCGCGAGGTCGCGCGGCAACGGCCGCATGCGCGCCAGGCGGTCCCAGGAGTCGCAGGTCTTGCCGTTGAGGACGGCCGGCAGCAGCTCCTCCGACAGCGGCTGCGCCGCGCCCGCGCCGCGGAACGGCACGAGGCGCCAGCTCTTCTCGTCGTGGCGCTCGCCGAGGAGGTTGCCGTACAGCCCGTCGTTCATCTGCACCTTGAGGTGCGGCACCTCCTGGAGCGCGCCGTCCGGCTGCAACAGCAGTCGTCGCTCCTCGACGTGCATGACGCCGATGACGACGGTCCCGGCGTCGGAGACCATGAAGCGCCCCGGCTCGGCGATGAAGCGGACGCCGGGCCGCCGCTCCGCGTGCGCGCGCACGACCGCGCCGAGCTCGGCGAGGAAGCGCTCCTGCGTCGTGCCGTCCTCCCGCGGCTTCTCCGGGTCGCAGTACCCGCCGCCGAGGTTGAACACCGAGACCTCGAACCCGTGCTCGGCGAGCCGGTCGGCGAGGTGCCCGAACACGCGCAGCATGACGTCGTACTTGTCGGCGCTCGTGGTGTTCGTGCCGACGTGCGAGCTCAGCCCGAAGCCGCCGAAGCGCGCGCCGGTCTTCTCCTCGATCGCCTTCGCGGCGCGCAGGATCCGTCGCACGGGCGCGCTCGTGACGTGCCAGCCGGCCTCGCCGCCGTCGCCCGCGTCGAGCACCGCGACCTCGACGCCGAACTTCCCGGACAGCCCGCCGAACGGGAGCTCGACGCGGACGAAGAGCTCGGGCGCGTACCCGGCGTCCGGGATCCCGGCGCGCGCGAGCTTCCTCAGCTCCGCCGCATTCTCGACGACGAGCGCGCGCGGCCGGTAGCGGGCGATCGCGCGCAGGTCCTCGTCGTCGCGAATGGGGTGCGTGCAGATGACCCGCTCGGGCGGCACGCCGAGGTCCTCGAGCAGGCGGATCTCCCCGGCCGTCGCGGCGTCGAACGAGAGGCCGAGCGCGTGGAAGTGCCGGAGCACGGCGGAGGCGTTGCACGACTTCACCGCGAAGTGCGGGTCCACGGCGCCGAGGTGCGCGCGCCACGACTCGACCTGGCGCGTGAGCGCGTCGCGGTCGAACAGCACGATCGGCGAGCGCGCCCCCGGCACGCGCGACAGGACGTGGCGCGCGACGTCCACGCGGCTCGCGATGTCGTCGGGGCCGTCCGCCCTGTCGGGCGCGGAGACGCGCGGCGTGTCGGTGGGTGGCGTGTCCACGTCGGGCTGCCTCGATGTCGGGCGTGGGCGGCGACACGCTACACCGTCGGGGTCCGGGGGGCCAGCGTGCCGGTCCGCGCGGCCGCATCCCTCGCGCCGGCCGCCGGGCCGGTCGGCGGGCCGGTCGCGACCGTCGATCGTCGCCGTTAGAGTGCACGCCCGGGGTTCACCCGCACCGGACCCTGCGAGAGCGACGCCGCGCCCGCGCGCGATGTACGGGAGACACATGACCGACGAGACGGACGTCTTCGGCGACGCACCCGACTATGCCCGGGACTACCTGCGCACGTTCTTCATGGGCGAACCGACCCCCGACGAGAAGCTCCTCATGGAGTTTCTCGCCGGCGAGTACGCGGGACTCGACGGCGCCACCTCGCTGCTGGAGGTCGGCTGCGGGCCGGTGGTGAACCACGTGCTCTCCGCCGCACCGCACGTGCCCGAGCTCCACATGGCGGACCTGCGCGCGGACAACCTCGCGGAGGTCGAGGCCTGGCGCGACGGCGCCGACGGGGCCCACGACTGGCGACGCTTCACGCGGTTCGCGCTGCGCGCGGAGGGCCGGGAGGCGGACGACGCGGCGGTCGAGGCGCGCGAGCGCGAGGTCCGCGCGAAGATCCGCTCCATCCGGACGTGCGACCTCCGGCAGGAGCACCCGCTCGGCGAGCCCGTCTCGTTCGGCGCGGTCGCGTGTTTCTACACCACCGAGCAGGCGAGCCGCACGCGCGACGAGTGGCGCGTCGTCTTCGCGAACCTGTCGCGCCTGGTCGCCCCCGGCGGCCGCCTCCTGTGCTGCGCGATCGGGAGCACGGACCACTACGTCCTGTACGACGCGGCGGGCACCGCGCTCCGCTACCCGGTTCCCGAACTGCACGCCGTGGACTTCGCGGAGGCCCTCGTGGCGAACGGCTTCGACGACGAGGCGTCGACGGTCGTCGCGCGACCGATCACGGGCCAGGAGGCCGAGGGCGTGCACGAGGTGATCCTCGTGTCGGCCCGGAAGCGATCGCGCGCCTGACGGCGTCCACCGACCGATGCCGCGGCGTCGCGGAGCGCGCCAGCGCGCGAGCGCTGTCGCAGGCCGTCGCGTCGAGCCGCCCCGCGCCTACAGCCCGTCGATGATGCCCTTGAGCCGCGCGACGGCCTCCGGGGAGCGCTTCTCCGGCGCCGTGATGACCGCGAACTGGCTCGCGTTCGCGATGGCCTCGTCCCGGGGGGCGGCGGCGACCTTCGGGAGCGCGCGGCGCAGGAGCTCCTTCGCGTTGCCCGCGTTCGCGACGAGGTTGTCGATGACCATCTGGATGTCGACCTCGTCGTGGTCCGGGTGCCAGCAGTCGTAGTCCGTGACCATGCAGACGAGCGCGTACTCGATGCCGGCCTCGCGCGCGAGCTTGCTCTCCGGCAGCGCGGACATGTTGATGAGGTGCGCGCCGATCGAGCGGTACGTCTCGCTCTCGGCGCGCGTGCTGAAGAGCGGGCCCTCCATGCACACGAGCGTGCCGCCGCGGTGCCGCGTCACGTCGAGCTCGCCCATGCAGTCGTAGAGGATGTCGCCGAGCGCGTTCGCGAAGGGGTCGGCGAACGCGACGTGCCCCACGAGCCCGTCGCCGAAGAAGGTGTCCGGGCGGTGCCGCGTGCGGTCGATGAGCTGGTGCGGCACGACGAAGTGCCGCGGCGCCATCTCCTCGCACAGGCTCCCCACCGCGCTGAACGAGAGGATCTTCTGCACGCCGAGACCCTTGAGAGCGGCGATGTTCGCGCGGCTCGGCACCTCGGTGGGCAGCAGGCGATGCCCCCGGCCGTGGCGCGGCAGGAACGCGAGGCGGTGCCCGTCGAGGCTCGCCACGGTGATCGCGTCGGACGGCGGGCCGAAGGGCGTGTCCGGCGTGACCTCGGTGACGTCCTCGAGGCCGTCGATGTCGTAGAGGCCGCTGCCGCCGATGACGCCGAGGGTGACGGGGTCCATGCGTGTCGAGCTCCGGGGTATGGGGGATCGGGGCGGGGTCGGCGGCGCGGGGTCGCCGGCGCGACCGCCGCGTCGGGCCGGGCCCCGGCGGCGCCTCGGGACGCTCGTGGCCCCCGCGTCCCGCCGCGGGCGGGGCGGCGAGGATGACCCGCGCCCCCCGCGCGTGCAACGACGGCCTCGGGGCCCGGCGGGACACCCGCGGGGCAGGCGTCCGCGATCCGGACACGATCACGAGCCGCCCCGGCGACCGTCCACGATCCAGACACTCGCCGGTGCCCGGGGAGTCGCCGGAGCCCGGACACCCCCTGGCGCGAGGCCGATCCGGCGGGCCGCCGCGGCCGATCGCCCCGCCCGCGCAGGCCCTCCGCGGCCTCCTGACGGGACGTTCACGGGCAACTCACCCCCCGCTCGCCGACGATCCTCGGGTATCCTGGCCGTCAGCTCGTTTCCTGGCCCGGGACTTGCTTGCCCACCAGGGGATCTCCCCGATCCCCGCGAACCGCCCCGTCTCACGGAGCCGTCCGGCACCCCCTCCCGAGCCTTCGACGTCCCATGGCCCCCCGCCTCGGAACGAGCCTCCGCACGCGCCTGATCCTGGCCTTCATGGCCCTGGTCTCGCTCATCCTGCTCATCGGGCTGGCGGCGCTCTCGATCAACGAGCGGATGCGGGACGACGTCGTCGAGCTGCGGGCCGGCATCGGCTCGGACCTCTCCCAGCTCCCGCTCGCGAGCCTGGGCCTCGAGATCAAGGGACTCTGGGACCCGTCGGGGACCTTCATCGCGCGGGAGGTCGAGGTGCACCCCGGCGCGCGGCGGCCGAAGCTGCGCGGCACGATCCAGGCGGTGGACGACGAGGCCGGCACCTTCACGGTCTACGGCCGGGCGATCCACGTCGACGAGGCGAGCGACTTCCAGCTCCCCGGCGGTCCGTTCGCCGCGACCACGTCGAAGCCGGCCGCCGGTCGCAGGGCGAAGGACGCGGACGACGACGACGGCGACCCCGCCGACCTGCGCGGCCGCGACGGCATGGAGCACCTCGTCGCCGGCGCGCGCACCGAGGTCACCTGCGACGTCGACCCGAGCGGCCGCTGGTGGGCGCGCGAGGTGCGCCTGCGCGACGTCAAGGCGAGCGACAAGATCAAGGGCACCGCGACGGCCTGGGACCTCGACGGCGAGATCCCCGAGTCGCTCGAGATCCACGGCCTGCACGTCACGCTCTCCATCAAGGCCGACGCGACGCCCGACAGCGCGCTCCAGCGCATCGAGACCGCGACGCAGCTCACGCTCGCGCTCCACGAGTGCCGCGGCGTCGCCCACGAGCTGCTCGGCCGCGCCGTGCCCGAGGCGGGCGCGGACGCCACCTCCGAGCTCGACCGCGACGTCGAGCTGCCGACCTCCGTGCGCGACCGCCTGCTCCAGACGGCCCGCGACTTCTCCTACTACCTGTCGCGCGCGTCGAGCGCCGGCTCCGTCGACGACGAGTCGCTCGAGTCGTCGGCGCGTTGGCTCGACCGCCTGAACGCCGAGGTCCCGACGCTCGACCGCCACGTCGCGCGCCTGCTCGAGCTCGCGCCGCGCCCCGCGCAGGCCCGCCGCTACGTCGACGAGGTGCTCGACCCGTACCTCATGTCCGGCCTCCAGCCGCTCGTCCACGCGTACATGAAGCACAGCGAGGAGGAGCTGGACGACCAGCTCGAGGCGCTCGTCGCGCGCAGCGACGACACGGCGGAGTTCGCGCTCGTGACGAGCGGCGTCGCGGTCTTCGCGGCGCTCGTGCTCGCGTTCCTGTTGTGGCGCTCGATCCACCGGCCGGTCACGGCGCTCCACGCGGCGGCGCGGCAGATGGCCGAGGGCCGGCTCGACACGCGCGTCGACGTGGAGACCGAGGACGAGTTCGGCGACCTGGCCGACGCGATGAACCTCATGGCGAGCGAGCTCGCGCGCACGACGGTCTCCATGGGCGACCTGGACAACGTGTTCGACTCGATGGCGGGCGCGCTCGTGATCCTCGACCGCGAGGGGCGCATCGTGCGCACGAACCGCGCGACGCAGGAGCTCGTGGGCCGGCCCGCCGCCGAGCTGCTGCGCCTGCCGTTCGAGGCGATCTGCCGCGGCGCGGACGGCGCGGGATGGCGCGACGCGCTCGCGGGCGACGCGACGGCGGGCTCGCGGGCCGCGTCGAACGGTCACGCCGCGTCCGCGAGCGCCGTCGAGCTCTCGTTCGTGCGGCCCGACGGCTCGGCCGTGCCCGTCGCGCTCGCCGGCGCGCCGCTGCGCGCGGACGCCGCCGGGCAGAGCGAGGGCTTCGTGTGCGTCGCGCAGGACCTCAGCGAGCGCAAGGCCATCGAGGAGCACATCCGCAAGTCGCTCGACGAGAAGGAGCTGCTGCTGCGCGAGGTGCACCACCGCGTGAAGAACAACATGCAGGTCATCTCCAGCCTGCTCGAGCTGCAGGCCGCGAAGGCCGGCGACACGGCGGACATCGGCGCGTTCGCGGAGAGCCAGAGCCGCGTGCGGTCGATGGCGCTCATCCACGAGCAGCTCTACCAGTCGAACGACCTCGCGAACATCGACGTGCGCACCTACATCGAGGTGCTCACCGCGCAGCTCGCGCACAGCTTCGGTCGCCAGAGCGACGTGCAGATCGAGCTGGAGGTCGAGGACCTGGAGCTGGACATCGACCAGTCGCTCGCGTGCGGGCTCATCATCAACGAGCTCGTCGTCAACGCGTACAAGCACGCCTTCCCCGGCGACCAGGGCGGGAGCATCCGCGTCTCGCTCGTGCGTTGCACGGAGAACGGCGACGCGTGCCTCACCGTCTCGGACGACGGGCGGGGGCTCGTGGAATCACTGAAAGACTCGAGCCGCAAGGGCCTCGGGTCCAGCCTCATCCGCATGCTCGTGAAGCAGCTGAGGGGCGAGATGGACGTCGACGGCGCCGAGGGCGCCGCGGTGCGCATCCGCTTTCCGCTCCACGCGCCGGCCGGAGCGGTCTCATGACGCAGCAGAAGCAGAAGGTCCTCATCGTCGAGGACGAGATGATCGTGCAGCTCCACCTCGAGACCATCGTGAGCGGTCTCGGTCACGAGGTGACGGGCATGGCGGCGAACACGCAGGAGGCGTTCGACGCGGCGGAGTCGGACACGCCCGACCTCGTGCTCATGGACGTGAACCTCGCGGACGGCTGCGACGGCGTCGAGACGGCGCGCGTGCTGCGCGAGAAGTACGACTGCGCGGTGGTGTTCGTGACGGCGTACGCGGACGACGCGACGGTCGAGCGCACCGCCGAGGTCGTGCCGGCCGGCTACGTCATGAAGCCGTTCACGGGCGACGAGATCCGCGCGGCGATCAAGACCGCGCTCGCGGGGCACAAGCACCTGGCGCGGGCGAAGGAGCATGCACGCTCGCTCGAGACGCTCATCGGCAAGCCCGAGCACGCGGTCATCGTGACGGACCGCGACGGGCGCGTGACCTTCCAGAACCCGCAGGCGGCGACGCTGCGCGCGGACGGCGCGACGACGCTCGGCGACGACGTGCGCAACCTGCTGCGCTTCAGCAGCCGCGCGGACGCCGAGCTCTTCGCGCAGGGCCTGCGCGACGCGGACGCGCGCGGCAACGTGGCGCTCGCGGAGTTCGAGCTCGTGGACCACGCGGGCGCGGAGCTCTCCGTGACCGCGGTCATCGACCCGCTCGTCGACCGCGCGGGCGCGACGTCCGGCTTCGTGCTGGCGCTCAAGGTGTCCGTGAACCGCGCGCTGTCCGGCGCGGCGGCGGGCCTGCCGGGCGAGGACGGCGTCGCGGGCGCGTCCTTCCCCGCCGAGCCGCGGCGCTTCGGCGAGGGCACGCGCCTCATGGTCTACAGCCACGACACGCTGGGGCTCGGACACCTGCGCCGCAGCCTGTGCCTCATCCGGCAGCTCGTCGCGGACCACCCGGGGCTCTCCGTGCTGCTCGTGTCGGGCTCGCCCATGGCGCACCGCTACCCGCTGCCCGAGCGCACCGACTACGTGAAGCTTCCCGCCGTGCGCAAGGTCGCGCAGGAGGGCTACTCGGCGCGCTCGCTCTCCATGAGCGACGACGGCATCCGCAGCATGCGCGCGAACCTCATCCTGCGCACGGTGCGCGACTACAAGCCGGACGTGCTGCTCGTCGACCACTCGCCGACGGGCATGCGCGGCGAGCTCCTGCCGACGCTCGAGTGGCTGGACGAGCACCCGGGGTGCACGCGCATCCTCGGCATGCGCGACATCATCGACGCGCCGGAGCGCGTGCGCGAGAGCTGGGCGAAGGGCGGCATGCACGACGTCCTCGAGCGGCACTACGACCACGTCGCGGTGTACGGCTCGCGCTCGGTGTACGACACGGTGGTCGAGTACGGGCTGCCGGAGAGCGTCGTCGCGAAGACGACGTACGTGGACTACGTCGTCGCGCACAGCGAGCCGGGCGCCGAGGACGAGCCCGCGCCGGAGGCGGACGAGCGTCCGCTCGTGGTCGTCGCGGTGGGCGGCGGCGACGGCGGGCACGACACGATCGTCGAGCCGTTCCTGGCCATGCTCCAGGAGCACAAGGACGAGATCCCGTTCCGCACGGAGATCCTGCTCGGCCCGTTCTTCGCGCAGGGCGTGGAGCAGGGCCTGCGCGCGAGCGCCGACGGCCTGCCCGTGAGCATGAAGAACTTCGTGCCCGCGCCGAGCCGGCTCTTCGCGCGCAGCGACCTCGTGATCTCGACGGCCGGCTACAACTCGACGAGCGAGATCCTCGAGCACGGCAAGCGCGCGATCCTCATCCCGCGCATCATGCATCGCGACGAGCAGCTCATCCGCTCGAAGCAGATGGCCGAGCTGGGCCTCGTGACCTTCCTCCACCCGGACGACGTCACGCCGCAGCGGCTCTTCGAGACCATCCGCGACATGTTCGCGAACGGCGAGCCGCTCACGGAGGCCCGCGCCAAGGGCGTCGTGCCGCTGGACGGCGCGGAGCGGTTCTCGGCGTGGTGCGGCGGGCTGACGGTGGGTGGGCGCGGGGTGGACGCGAGGCGCGGGGGCTGAGCGGCGGCGCGCGCGACGGCGCTCGACGGCTCACGGCCGCGGCGCTAGCCTCGACACCGTGACGGATTCACCGCGCGAGAAGCTCCTCTTCGTGTGCAGCCGCAACCGCTGGCGCAGTCCGACGGCGGAGCGCGTGTTCGCGCGATCGGAGCGCTTCGAGGTGCGGTCCCGCGGGCTGAGTTCGAGCGCCGCGCGACGCCTCACCGATCGCGACGTCGAGTGGGCGGACCGGATCTTCGTCATGGAGCCCGAGCAAAAGCGACGGCTGCTCGCCGGACATCGCCAGGCCCTCGCCGACACGCCGCTGCACGTGCTGGGCATCCCGGACGACTACGCGTCCATGGACCCGGAGCTCGTCGAGCAGATCCGGAGCGGTGTGGAGGCGGTTGTCGGGGCGGGGTGAGTGAGGCAAGCAGCGTTCTGGCAACGAGTGCTCGCGCCCAATGTCGACTCTCCCCCGCTGCCGCGGCCCGGAACAGTCGTTCCGATACCAACCGCTTCTCCCGATCCGCAGAACGACACGGCGAATCAAGGTACTGTCGCATCACGAGTGTCTCGCACGCTGGAGAACCGCGAAGTGCTCTCGACCGTGCCTCCTCTCGCCGTTAGCCTCTATGGCCTTGGAAACGGGAGATCACGCGATGCACGCTGGCCACCACACCGCTTACGCGAACCTGCGGAACGCGGGTGCCAACGCGGCGACTTTCGCCGTTTAATTAGAGTAGGCGGGCCTCCACGATCGGACAATGCTGTGATTGGCGACCCTCCAACCAAACCGGATCTAGAAGCGGCCGGAGTTGAATACCTCTACATGGCACTGAACGAGGCGATCAGCGTCGCACAAGGAGAGGAGTTCTTCATCGGGATTCCAGGGGATCCAGAGGCCGAAGAGGAGGTTGATCTAGTTAAGGAATACTGGGTTAGTACCCGGCGACAGCTTGCCAAGTCTGCATCCCTGCTCCAGATGGGCACGGAGCTCCTCTTGAAGTCACGCGTAGCCGAGGTATCGCCTTACCTTCTACTGGACAGCGTGAGTAGCTGGCCGAAGGCGGCCAGCAAGGCTGACTGCAACTGGGATGACTTTCGGACCATCGACGCTCGTCTACTCCCTCAAGTGATCAACACCGTTGGGCAAAGCCGCCTCGCGGACGAGTTCATTGCAACACTTGATCGAATCAGAAAGAGGAGGAACGCCATTGTTCACTCTGCGAGCGAGAAGGCAGTGCCAACCTGCGAGGAGATTGTTCACGATGTTCTTGAGGTGGCACATAACCTGATCGGCACCCACTGTTGGCCGGCCTTGCATCGGGCTCAGGCCTGGGCGCCACCGTTCTCGCGAGTGGACTATCACGACCAGATCACCGTTGAACTTCTGGACGACTTCTCGTTCCTGCTGGACTCGCTGCGGCCGGCAGACGTAAGGAAGTACCTAGGTATCTCCAAGAAACAGCGACGCTACCTGTGCCCTAGCTGCCGGCTAGGTGACCTACCAGCGGAGGCTCGGATCAAGGTGGCTGTTCTTCAGCCAAACCGTGCGAGCTCGACCACTCTGTTCTGCATCGCCTGTGGCGACCTACATTCAATCCGGCGGAAGCAATGCGCAGACTGCCCAGGAAACGTGGTCGACGACGATGGTTGCTGTCTCTCATGCGCAGAGTATCTTTCGTGAAGGTGGTGCAGGAGAACGCACCGCCTAACAACGGCCTGCAGCTTACGGCGCTTCGGCGCCGCTGCTGAGACCGAACGACGTACCTACGATAGCCGAAACAGAGGAACACACGCGTGGAACACAAGCTGTCTGCGCTCTACTACCCGTTCTCAAGGTCGATTCGACCAGGGTCGACAAAGCAGCTCTTGCTCGTGTTTGATTCAGTCCATTACCTCGATCCGGTTGACGACGAGGACTGGCGGGCGAAGTTGCTAAGTGATCTGGAGGAATCCCACGACCCTAGGTTCAGCACTTACCGCGATGTTCATGCAGCGATACCCGCACTCATTCAGGAGGGCGCTGTCGTTCGAGAAGACCCGAAGTCCATCAGTGCCCTCTCTAGCCAAGAGGCAGCAGCATCTGCCGTTAGTGATCTTCTGGATCCCAGATGGGTGACGTTGGCGTCCAACCCTGGCTCGTACGGCATGCCATTCGAATCGGAACGGCAGGGTCAGGCGACATGGCAGGCGTTCCCGGACAAGATGCCAACGGGCTTTCTCGATGCGCTATCCCGAGACAAGAACCTCCGGGGCCACCTCGTTCGGGCAGAATCCTCAAGGCATGTTGCTTGGGCCCTGACGTATGCCGCAGGTTCGGCAGGCGCCCTCAACACTCATCTCGCAGCTGCAGCTGAGTTGAGCCTCTCCCCAGTAACGGACAGCCCCCTGCATCACGAGCTGCTGCTGCACAAGCTTGCTCGTAGAACACCATCCAACGGTGTCAACAGCGAAGCGCCGTCTAATGCCGGGCCGTTGGTATCGCATTTGACGAGCATGACCGCCGTACGATTGCTGGAGAGCGTTCTTCCTCCGGAGAGCCTTCAAGGTATTGCATTCGACGATGTGCTAAGGTTTCGACAAGAGACGGCCTCAGCACGGCAAGACCTGGTGGCCGAACTCCACTCGCGGCTGTCAGCTGTTGTTTCATCGGAGAGCCCTGGATCCTGGCTGCGGTCAGCTCAAGAAGTTGGCCGTGACCTGCGAGCTGCTCTGCGAGAATATCGCGGCGCGATGATAAGCGCGCGGGGCAAGCTGTGGCCCAGCCTGATCTCATCTCTCACAGCCACCGTGCCGGCCGGCAGCGTAGCCGCGCTAGCCATGTCCTACATTGGGGGTGCTGCAAATGTTCTCCAAGTCTCTATCGCCGCCGCAGCCCTTGCTATCCTGAAGGCGCAAATTGAGTCACGCGCTGAGCAGAAGATAACCGACGCTACTGCCGATCCTGGCGTGGCGTATCTTTCCCTCGTCAATGACAAGTTCGGCTAACACGGCGCTGCAAACGGATCGCGCTTCGCGCGACCGTAGAGCGCCCTTCCCGTCATCCTGTGGTAATCCCTGCAACTCGGTAACCAGGACAGTGTGATGCTCAGCCGAGTGGCACATGTAGAGTTCTTCGCCGTCCTCCCGGCGGGCCTCTACATCACCGTGGTTGGCTTTATGACGGCGGACGTGGCGCTCTCCCCGCCTTTGGACTCGAATGTCCTCGTGCGTCTCTTGGAACACGTGGAGGGCGTCCAGAAGGACGCCGGGCGCGTGCTCCTCGCGATCTTCGCGGCATACGTGGCGGGCAGCATCTTGCGCGTCCTGCCGGTCCGCTGGGTGGAGCAGGTCATCCCACCGTTCAAGTCGACCTTCCCGAGCATCCGCCGATTGTCGACGTTCCGCGCCGAGGTCATTGCCAATGCAGCGCACTTCTCACATGACGTGACTCGCCTTCCGAGCCTGGGACAGACCGTACCCATGTCCGTGTTCAACCACTGGAAGAACCTGGTCTGCCTGAATTCCGCAGATGGATTCCGCTACTACCAGGACTTCGAGGCCCGCTCCCGTTTCTTCGCCGGGATGTTCTGGGCGTCCCTTGTCGGCGTCGTCCTGCCCCTCGCCGCACTTCACGCCACCTCGTGGCCGCCCGTCCTCCAGCTCATCGTTCCTTCCGCGCTGCTGTTGGTCCTGTTCGGCAGCCAGTTTCGCCGTGTCCGAGCACAGGAGGCACAGGTCCTGTACTCGGTGTACTCGGCGCTGTGCCAGGACATCACCGAACGTGAACACGCCGAGTGATCCGATGCCTGACAACCTCGACGACGACGCCGGCTCCGCCCCCCTGATGAACCCGGAGCGTCGGTTCCGTGCGCTCCTGATGCTCTATGAGCGGCACAGCGAGTTGCTGCAGTTCATGTCGCGCCATGATCTGCAGATGTTCGGCGGTTACATCACGCTTCAACTGGCGCTCGGCGGCTGGCTCGCGCAGCCGCCCGCTCTGACACTCGAGGCTCGCATCGCGATCGGTGTGATCGACGCGGCCATGGCCAGCCTCGCGGCCGCGTTGATCCAGATGGCGTATCGGCGCCGCAAGGAGATCTCGGATCTGTTCGAGAACCTCAACGAAGCGTTGGAGTTCACCCGGGAGGGAGCGTACCTCCGAGGACGATCTCTGTGGCCAGAGACGGCCTTCCGACCGTGGCGGCGTTGGTACCTCTTCGGGATCAGCCTGGCGTTCGCCGGCGTTCTTGTGCTCCTCGTCCTGAACGGATCACGAACCTAGAATCGCCAAACCCTACCGTGCTCACGGCCTGCTCATCGCAGCATACGGCCGCTCGGTCCCAGCGACCGACGACCTCTCTCACCCGAGAATCCCCCGATGTCCGACTACGGTGAGTACCAGGAGCTCCGCGAGCTCCTCGAACAGGTCGGCGGGACCATGGACTTCTATCCGGGCGGGGGGCCCGGCGGCGTGTGGCGGATCGAGCTGCGCGGGAAGGTCGCGGAGGTCGAGTCGCGCGACCGCACCGTGAACGACCTCGACACCACGTACGTCGCGGCGGTCGACGACCCGAAGACCTGGGACGACTTCCCCGAGTCCGCGAGGCTCCACGACGACGCCTTCTGGCGGCTCATCGAGGTCATCCAGCGGAACGAGGTCCCGCGCGAGTAGACGCCCCGTCACCCCCCGCCCGATCCCCGCTACACTCGACCGTCCGCCGTCGGAGCCGGGTCCTCCACAGCACGGCGCCCCCTCGGGAAGGAGTTCCCATGCTCTCCACGCCGCTCCGGCTCCGCCCGGTCCTCGCCGCCGCGCTCGTCCTCGCGCTCGCCGCCCCCGCGCCGCGCGCACAGCTCGCCGCCGCCACGACCGCGTCCCCCGCACCCGCCCCCGTCACGCTGCCCGCCGGCGCGGTGTTCGTGGAGAACGCCCTCGTCGCCCCGAGCTCCGACACCCTGCAGCTCGTCGACGTGGACGGCGACGGCCTGCCCGAGCTCCTGCGCCGCGCCCGCTTCACGGTGACCTGGCACGACCACCTCGACGGTCAGGGCACCTTCGGGCCGGGTCACGCCGTGAACCCGGACTTCGGCGGCGTCGAGGCCTTCGCCGCGGCCGACTTCGACGGGGACGGCGACGTCGACGTCGCGCTCTCCAAGCCGAGCGAGCTGCGCTGGACCGCGAACGTCGACGGCCAGGGCACCTTCGGGCCGTCGACCTTCATCCAGTTCCAGAGCCAGCGCGCCTTCGACGTGCTCCGCGCCGCCGACCTCGACTCCGACGGCGACCCGGACATCGTCACCTGCTCCGGCTTCGGCGGCCTCGGCAAGATCCGCTGGAACGAGAACCGCACGGGCACGGGCGTCTTCGACGTCGGCGCGGACCTCGCCGTCGCGCCGCCGTCGAAGGACTTCGACGACGCGCTCGTCGCCGACATCGACGGCGACGGCGACCCCGACATCCTCTCCCTCGCGAACATCCAGCTCGGCGGCAACCCCGCGAACCCCTCGCACGTCGCGTGGATCGAGAACGTCACCGGCGCCGCCGTCTTCAGCGGGCAGCAGGTCGTCGCCACCGGCCTCGACGACGTGAGCTACGTGCAGCTGGGCGACGCCGACCTCGACGGCGACCTCGACCTCTTCCTCTCCGCGAGCGACTTCCTCGGCGCCGGCTGGCTCGAGAACACGGGCGCCGCCTTCGGCCCGCTGCAGATCGTCCCCAACGACAGCATCCTGCACTTCTACCCGCTGCGCCTCGGCGACCTGGACGACGACGGCGCGCTCGACATCGTCGGCAACGACCTCGGCGGCCTCGTGTGGTCGCGCAACGCGGACGGCCTCGGCGGCTACGGCGAGTTCACCGCCGTGTCCCCGCCGTCGGCGTCGGGCGCCCGCGGACTCACCGTCGACGACCTGGACCTCGACGGCGTCGACGACGTCCTGCTCTCGCGCTTCGACGGCTCGGCCGCCTGGTACACCCACGCCTCGCCGTCGACCTGGGCGACGCTCGGCGGCGGCGCGCCCGGCGCGGCCGGCGTCCCGAAGCTCGACGCGACGGGCCCGCTCACCGCCGGCTCGACGCTGCAGCTCGCGCTCGCCGACGCGCCGGCGGACGCGCTCATGCTCGCGTGGGTCTCCACGACGTCGACGCCCTTCGACGCGCTCGGCGGCACGGTGCACGCCTTCCCGCCGAACACGCAGTACTTCCGCGTCGCGGACGCGGCGGGCGACTGGTCGCAGTCGCTCACCTGGCCGGCCGGCATCCCCGCGGGCGCGGACCTCTTCCTGCAGTTCCTCGTGCAGGACGCGAGCGTGCCGGACCAGATCACGCTCTCGAACGCCGAGACGGCGACGACGCCTTGAGCGAAGCGACGTGACGGCCGACCGGCGCTGGCGCGCGGACCCACCGCTAAGAGACACCGCTGACGCGCGTCCTCCTCTCGGGCGCGTGCGACGGAGGGCCTGCGCCGTACACGTCGCCGCGGGAGCCGATCGGAGGCACGCTCCATGAAGCACATCGCGATCGCCATCTCGCTCCTGCTCTGGGGCTGCTCCGCGTCGGGCACGCAGACGCTGTCGGAGCAGGGCCGGGAGCTCCGGGCCGAGCTGTCCGGCCTGTCGCTCGAGGACGGCGTCGACGAGCGCGAGGCGACCGTCATCGCGGAGAACTACTTCCGGCGCCACGCCGACACGTCCTGCGGGAGCCTCGGCGCCGTCGGCACGGCGGGATCCGCGTGGGTCGTCCCCGTGTTCCTCGGCATCGCCGCCGTCCGCGCCGACGACATCCGGATCGACAAGCGGACGGGGCGCGTCTCGTGGGCGAGGGGGCCGGACATCGACGACCCGAAGTCCATGTGGACGCGGGCCGACGACGACAGCCGGTAGACTCCCGGACCGCCGCGGCGACGACACCGTCGTCGTGATCGTCCTGCCGCGCGCGTGGACCGCCACCGCTCCCCGCTCGTCGAGCCCCCCATGCCCTACGTCAACATCCAGGTCACCGCCGGCGTCACGCGTGAGCAGAAGGCCGCGCTCGTCCGCGACGTCACCGACTCCCTCGTGCGCGAGCTCGGCAAGCAGCCGGAGCACATCCACGTCGTGATCCAGGAGATCCCGCTCGAGGACTGGGGCTACGCAGGCCTGCTCACCGACGAGTGGCTCGCGCGCCGCGAGCGCGACGGCGGGTGAGCGACGGCGGCCGGCCCGACGCCGACGGCTGACGACCTCCGGGATCCGCGTCACTCCACGCCGCCCGCGACACACTTCCCCGGAAACGTCGCGCCCCGCGATCCCTGCTACAATGCCTGCCCGGCGCGGCCCGCCGGGGAGGAGACGACGGGCACGGGAGCGCGGACGCACCGCGCCGCCCGGCGGCACACGGAGGAGCACCCGATGTTCGAGAAGCTCGCGATCGCGCTCTTCGGCTTCCCCGCGCTCACCGCGGTGTACTCCTTCTTCATCGGGGTCTTCCTGCTGCGTGTCGGGAAGCACCTGCCCGAGACCGAGACCTCGGCGACCGCGCTGAAGGTCGTCCAGTTCGGGCTCGCCGCGTTCTTCGCCTTCCGGCAGTGCCGGTCGATGTGGCCCGCGGCGGACGCGCCTCCCGTCGACGGCGATCCGCCTCGGGAGCTCGAGGTCGTGCAGCACATCCGCCCGCGCCTGCTCTACGCCGAGCGGCAGCAGCTCGACGAGGGCGCGTACGCCGCCGTCGCCCACGCCTTCCGCAACCGCTGGCTCGTCCGGCTGGTCATCGGGATCGCCGGCATCTGCTGGTTCGGGTTCGTCGCCTGGGCGCATCACCCGGAGCCCTTGATGTGGGTGTACCTGCTCGGCATCGGGACCGCCGTCGCGTTCGACGCGGGCGACTCGCTGCGGGCCGTCGAGACGCTGCGCATGCTCGAGCCCGACGGCGACCGCGCGGACCCCGCCGTGCAGGCCCACGCGCTGCTCGCCGGCAAGCTCTACTACGCCGAGAAGCGGATGGTCGAGGACGGCGACTTCGACGGCGCGGCGCGCGGCGTCCGGCGCCGCTGGCTCGTGCGCCTGACCGTGGGCGCCGCGTTCGCGCTCTTCTACGGATCGTCGGGCCTCTGGACCGCCGACGAGGACCCCGACAGCGCCCTCGCCGGCCTCGTGATCGGCGCCGTCATCGCGCTCGCGTGCGCGTTCGACGCGTGGAAGTCGACCCGCGCGCTCGGCGCGCTCACGCAGTTGCGGGCGGGCGGCGGGCCGGCGACCGCGGAGGCCGCCTGAGTTGACGGTCGCCCGCCGACGGGACGTCCCGCGCCGCGACGCACGGCGACTCACATGACGACGCCCGCGGACGCACACCCCGCGGACGCGGGCGACGCCCGGAAGGGGGCGAGGACCCGGATCACGGGCGTCGTCCAGCTGCTCCTGGCCGCGCTGCTCGTGGTCAGCGCGGTTCAGGAGTCCGACCCCGTCGACTCGCTCCAATTCGGCGCCCTCGCGACGTGGGCGCTCCTGTCCGCCCTCGGACGCCTGCGACGCTCGCCCGGCCTGTCGAATGCCGGGGCGCTCTGCTGCCTCGTGTACATCGGCGCCGTGTTCACCCCCGGCACCGTCGAGCGCGTGCTCGGCATCCCCACGCTCGACGACGGGACCTACACGCTCACGATCACCGTCGAGCGCTCGGAGGACGCTCGCCTCCCGGTCGGCGAGCACGTCTTCACGGTCGCGCTCGACCGCGACGACCGGCGGCTCTCCGGGTGGACGCACGAACGCGGGTTCGTGTCCGGCCGCCTCACGGGCTCCGAGGTCTCCTTCTGGGTGAGCGCGGGCGCCGAGGACATGCTCTGGCTCGACGGTGCCTGCGACGCGCGCGGTCGGGCGAGCGGTCGCGCCCGCACGCCGAGCCCGCGTGACGAGGAGCCGGCGATCGACGGCCGGTTCACGCTCGCGCTCGAGGACGCGGACCCGTGACGCGGGGCGCGCCATGCCCGTGACCCTCACCGACCGCGTCGCCCTCGTCGCCGGCGCCACGCGCGGGGCCGGGCGCGGCATCGCCGTCGCGCTCGGCGAGGCCGGCGCCACCGTCTACTGCACGGGACGCAGCACGCGCGACGGGCCTGTCGACGCGGCGCGCCCCGAGACCGTCGAGGAGACCGCGGCGCTCGTGACCGCCGCGGGTGGGTGCGGCGTCGCCGTCGTCGTCGACCACACGGACGAGGCCGCGGTCGAGGCGCTCGTCGCGCGCGTCCGCGACGAGCAGGGCCGCCTCGACCTCCTCGTGAACTCCATCTGGGGCGGCGACGCGCTCACCGAGTGGGGCAAGCCGTTCTGGGAGCTCGACGTCGCGCGCGGCTTCCGCATGCTCGAGCGCGCGGTGCACACGCACGTCGTCACGAACCGCCACGCCGTGCCGCTGCTGCTCGAGGGCGGGCGCGGCCTCGTCGTCGAGGTCACCGACGGCGCGTTCCTCGGCTACCGCGGCCAGCTCTTCTTCGACCTGTGCAAGACGGCCGTCATGCGCCTCGCGTACGCGATGTCCGTCGAGCTCGCCGACACGGCCGTCACCGCCCTCGCGATCACGCCGGGCTTCCTGCGCTCGGAGGCCGTGCTCGACCACTTCGGCGTCACCGAGGAGACCTGGCGCGACGCGATCGCAAAGGACCCGCACTTCGCGCACTCCGAGACGCCGCGGCTCGTGGGCCGCGCGGTCGCCGCGCTGGCCGCCGACCCCGACGTGCGCCGCCACGCCGGCCGCACGCTCGCGTGCTGGGACGTCACGCGCGCCTACGACCTGCGCGACGTCGACGGCGCGCGCCCGCACTGGGACGAGCACCTCGACGAGGCGATCGGCGCGATCCTCGAGCGCGTCGACCCGACCGCCGACGACCTCCTGCTGCTGAAGCTGCGCCGCCCGCAGCTCGACTTCGATGAGACGCGCGCGGACCAGCGCGCCCGCATCGACGCGTTCCTCGCGGACCACGGCGGGGCGCCCTGACCCGACCTGCCGGCCGCTCGGGCGCTCGCGCCGCCCCGTCACGTGAGCTCGTCGATGACCCCCACGAGTTCGTCGAGCGACACGGGCTTCGCGAGGTAGCGCACGCGCTGCCCGGGGCGCGGCGGCGGCTCGTAGGAGTCGGTGAGCAGCGCGCTGCACACGATGACCGGCACGTGGCGCAGGATGCCGTCCTCGCGGAACGACTCGAGCAGCTCCGTGCCGTCGACGGCGCCCAGCACGAGGTCGAGCACGATGACGTGCGGAAGCACCGCGTGCGCCGCCGCGAGGACGTCGCGCCCGTCGTGCACGCACGTCACCCGGTACGCACCGCACTCGGCGAGCCCGTCCTTCAGCGCAGCCGTGAGCTCGCGGTCGTCGTCGACCACGAGCACGGACCGCGAGCCGCTGCGTCCCTCCTCGTCCTGCACGGCTTCGGGCATCACCACCTCCGGACGACAAGCGCGATCCGACGGACGCTGCGGACGGATCGGCCCGAGAACGTCGGTTCATCTCTCGTGAAACGCGACCGGCCGACGCGCGCCCGCTCGGGGCGTCGCGCCGGCCGGTGGCCCGCGTCGTCGTGTCGCCGGCCCGCGCACGCACGGGCCGGCGGGGGGACGCTCAGTCCTCGTCGGGGTCCAGCTTGATCCACCAGCGGGTGAGGCCGGTGATGCCGCTGTTCACGATGGAGAGCTCGTAGGTGCCGAACTCCGGCAGCACGAGGTCCTGGATGTGCACCGCGGGACCGTTCTTGGAGAGGTGCGCCGACAGGTCGATGTCGGCGCCGCTCGGCGCGGTGAGCGTCGGCGAGGAGAGGTAGACGCCGATCTGCTTCGGCACCGCCTTGGCCTCCATGCTCCAGCCCTCGTCGGCGTCGAAGCTCAGGTCGAGCGTGCCGCCGCCGCCCGGCGCGACGTCCCAGCCCTTCGGGAAGAGCGCCCAGGTGAGCTTGTCGTGCGTCTTCATCTTGTACTGGCCGAGCGTGTCGTTCGCGCCGCTCACCGAGATGCGGTACTGACCGGTCGTCGGCAGCAGCAGCTTCTTGACGGAGACGTACGATCCGTTCGTCGCGTCGACGAGCACGTCACCCGACGTGAGGTCCTCGATGCGCAGGCGCGGCTGGAGCGTCTTGTCCTCGCCGGCGGCGCGCACCGTCACGGAGAGCATCGTGTCGGCGACCGCGTCGAAGACGTAGGTGTCGACCTGGTGGATGTCCTCGATCTCGCCGTAGAGCGAGTCGCCCAGGTCGATCAGGCCGTTCGTGACGGCGCCGACGACCGTGCCGGCCAGGAGGACGAGGACGAACAGGAGCTTGGGGTGCTTGCTCGGAGACATGCGGGGTGGCCCTTCCCTTCGCGTGCGTTGCGTGTTGACGGGACTCATGCGGATGCAGGGAATCGGCCCCGGCGGGGGGTGACCTGAGCGGTCCGGGCGCGTCAGATTCGCGCCACGGGGCGCATAATGCGGGGATGCCCCACGCACCGACCCGCCGCGCCTCTCCCGCCCCGGCGGGCGCCCTCGGGATGCTCGTCGCGGCGGCCCTCCTGGGGGCCTGCGGCCACCCGGGGGCGAGCCGGCTGGACGAGGCGCGGCGGCACCCGGCGCTCGCGGTCGGGGCGGCGGACGCGACGACACCGGAAGACTCCGGCGCGCTGCTCGGCGAGACCGGTCCCGGCTCGTCGCGCGCCCCCGGGCCCGCAGCCCCGCGCACGGTCGCCGCGCCCTGGCGCGCGCACGTCCTGCCGCCGGGCGTCACGCTCGTCGACGAGCACAACGGCCGCGTCGCCGTCGGCGAGCCGCCCGCGCGCGTCGACCTCCCGTGGACGCCGCGGCTGCGGCAGCTCCGCGAGCAGGAGCACCTCGACGCCGTCGTCGGCGAGGGCGACGCGTGGACGCGCCAGCGCCGCCTCGCGCGCTGGGTGCACGACCTCTGGGCGCCCGCCGCGCCGGAGCGCACGCCGCCGTGGGACGCGCTCGACGTGCTCGCGTCCATCCGCGCCGGCGGTCACGGCTTCTGCGCGCAGTACGCGGTCGTGCTCGTGCAGTCGGCGCTCTCGCTGGGGTGGCACGCGCGCTACGCGAGCCTCGCCGTCGAGGGCCGGAACGCCGACCACATGACCGTCGAGGTCTGGTCCGACACGTTCGACCGCTGGGCCGTGCTCGACGCGCACTTCGGGTACACGGTCGAGGACGCGCGCGCGCCCGGCGTGCCGCTCTCCGCGCTCGACGTGCACGAGGCGCTCACGACCGGCCGGCGCGACGACCTCGTGCTCGTCGACCTCGGCGGCGACCGCGCCGCGCACCCGCGCCCGAGGGCCGACTTCCTCGCGTACTTCCACCACCTCGCCGTCGACAGGCGCGCCGACCACCTGGGCGGGCCGCCCAACGGCTGGAGCCGCCGCGAGAGCTGGCTCGGCTGGCGCGACGCGACCACGGACGGACGGCCCGACCTCTACGCCGACACGACGGACGACCGCGCGGTCTTCGAGCCGCCGCGCAACCAGGTGCTGCTGTGGCTCCTCACGCCGGTGCCCGGGCGGCGCGCGCCGGGCCTCGTGCTCGTCGCGCTGCGCACGAACGCGACGGCGCTCGACGCGGTGGAGGTGACGCTCGACGACGAGCCGCCGCGCCGCCTGCCGCTGCGCCCGACGGCGTGGGACGTCGACACGTCGGCGGACGCGCACGCCCTCCGCGCGGGCGGCGCGCCCTTCCGCACGCTCGACCTCGAGACGGGCCAGCTCCTCGTGTGGACCTGGCACCTGCGGCCGGGCGGCAACCGCGCGACCTTCCGCGCGGTGAACACCGAGGGCGAGGCCGGTCCGCCCGCGTCGGTCGAGCTGCGATACGAGCCGTAGGGGCGGCGCGCGCGCCCGGAGACGTCAGGCGCCGCTCCACTTCCCGAGCACCACCCCGCGCGCCGCGCCCGTGACGCCCGGGACGTTGCCGGGCACCCCCGCGAGGGACGCGTCGGCGAGCACCGCGAAGGACACGGCCTCGCGCGCGAGCACCGGGACGCCGAGGGCCGCCTCGCTGTCGGCGACGCGCACGCCAGGCAGACGCGCGGCGAGGCCGCTCATCAGGCACGCGTTGAACGCGCCGCCGCCGGACACGACGAGGTCCTCGGGGAGCGCGGCGTCGCGGCTCGCTGCCGGGGCGTCGCCCGCGGGAACGCGACCGTCGGGCACCGGGACACCGAAGCGCTCCAATCCGACCGCCACGGTCTCCACCGTGTACGCCGCGAGCGTCGCCGAGAGGTCCTCGAGCGACATGCGGCCGAGCACGTTCCAGCGCGCGTCGAGCCAGGCCGCGCCGTAGCGCTCGCGGCCCGTGCTCTTGGGCGGCGGCGCGGCGACGAAGTCGTCGGCGGCGAGGGTGGCGCGCACCCACGCGTCGTCGGCGGTGCCCGCGAGCCCGAGGCGCCCGCCCTCGTCGAACGCGACCTCGCCGCCCGTGGCCCGCGCGAGCGCGCCGTCGAGCAGCATGTTGGCGGGGCCCGTGTCGAACGCGATCGGCGGACCGTCCGGCGGCACGACCGTCACGTTCGCGATGCCGCCGAGGTTGAGCGCGGCGCGCACGCGGCCGGGCTCGCGCAGCAGGCAGGCGTCGGCGAAGGGCACGAGCGGCGCGCCCTGTCCGCCCGCGGCGCCGGCGCGCGCGCGGAGGTCGGAGAGCACGCGGCAGCCGGTGACCTCGGCGATCACGTCGCCGTCGCCGAGCGCGAGCGTCGCGCCCGGGTCGCCCGGCGTCGGCGGGAGGTGCACCGCGGTGTGCCCCACGGACGACACGGCCGCCACGCGCTCCGGCGCCACGCCCGCGACGGCCAGCGCCTCGCGCGCCGCCTCGCCGAAGCGCCGGCCGAGCTCGACGTGCAGCCGCGCGACCTCGTCGACGCGCGCGTCGGGCAACGCGAGCAGCCGCGCGCGGAACGCCGCCTCGTACGGGGCGTGCCGGTGCTCGAGCACCTCGACGCGCAGCGGCTCGACGCCCGCGGGTCCGCCGCGCAGCGCGACGACCACGGCGTCGACGCCGTCGCAGCTCGTGCCCGACATGAGGCCGACGACGAGGCGCGGCTCCTCGGCCGTCGTCACGACCCGCCCCGTGCGGCGGCCGTCGGGACGCGCGGCCTCACGGGCGCCCTACGCGTCCGGCAGGACGAGCCGCTGGCCGACGCGGATGCTCTCCGGGTCGGCGATGATCGCCTTGTTGAGCTGGTAGATGTCCTTCCAGCGTCCGGCGCTGCCGAGCTCGCTCGTGGCGATGCGGCCGAGCGTGTCGCCCTCCTGCACGACGTACACGCGGCCGCCGGTCGTCTCGGCCTTCTGCTCGGGCGTGCGGTTCTCGAGCTTCGGGTTCACGCGGCGCGGCAGCTTGATCGTGCGGCCGATGGCCATGCTGCTCGCCTCGAGGCCGGGGTTCATCTCGAGGATGAGCTCGACGATGCGGCCCGTGTCGCCCGCGCCGACCTGGCCGTAGGCGATGCTCCAGAGCGTGTCGCCCTTGCGGATCGTGTAGAGCGCGAAGGTCGGCTCGTCCGAGCCCGCCTCGTCGGCCTCGGCCGGCACGGCGCCCTTGAGCGGCACGGTCGTATCGGGCAGGACGCCCGCGGCGGTCGCGCCGAGCGTCGCCGGGGTGCGCTGGGGGACGCCCGGGTCGAGCAGCGGGCGGCCGTCCGGGCCGGCGCCGCGCGCGACGACGTCCACGCCGCCGGCGGGCCGGAGCGCGGGGTCGCCGGGAAGGTCGGGCGCCTGGTTCTGGCCGGGGCGCTGGTTGGCGAGCGGCGGCCGCTCGTCGGAGCCGCGGGCGTCGCGCAGCATGCGGTCCTGGCGCGCGTCGACGCCGCCGTGGAGCAGGCGGTCGCGCTGGAGCGCCTGCGCCTCGCGCGCGGCCTCCGTCTGGCGCTGCCGCTCCTGGATCGCGCGGCGGTGGTTCTCGTCGAGCACGACGGGCGTCGTCTCGTTGCTGCGCAGCGGGACGATCTCCGTGGCGCGTCCGTTCGTGAGGACGCCTTCGGGCGTCGCGGCCTCGTCCGTCGCGCTCCACGCAAAGCTGAGGATCGCGACGATGACCGCGATGATCCCGAGCACCATGACGCGCTCGACACCGTCCACGTGAAGCACCCTCCCTGTTGCGAACCGATGCGAACCTGCAGAGATTCCGCGGGCCCGCCTGGCCCGTCCGACAACCGCAACCTCGGATCGTAGGAGCGCGGAATGGGGGTTTCAAAAACAAAACGCGGTCCCGTGCGGCGCGTCCCCGGGACGCGCGACCCCGCTACGGGCGCTCGCCGAGCAGGCGTCTTCGGATGCGGCGGTGCCACTCCTTGAAGGCCTTGCCCCGGGATTCCTTGTAGCGCTCGACGAGCGCGTCCCGGCGGTCCTCCGGCAGCGTGTGCGGCGCGTACTTCGCGCGGAACTTCTCGATGGCGCGGCGGTCGATCCGC
The DNA here is from genome assembly GCA_030428785.1 of bacterium. Taxonomy (GTDB): domain Bacteria; phylum Planctomycetota; class B15-G4; order B15-G4; family B15-G4; genus JAUIEF01. The sequence goes on along the minus strand of JAUIEF010000037.1, from coordinate 6,786 downwards.
GCGAGCGCGGGGAAGAGCAGCCGCCGCAGCGGACCGCGGGAGCAGTCGATGCCCTGCCCGAGGTCGATGAGCCACGCGCGCGAGCCGTCCGGCGACACGAGGGCGTTGAGCTTCTGGTGCAGGTCGAGGTGCACGAAGCGGCGCGCGTGGATCGCGGCGAGCGCGCGCTCGAGGGCGTCGAGCCCCGCCTCCTTGACCTCCATGGGCAGGCGCCGACGGATGGGCTGGGCGTCGACCCACTCCATGAGCACGGCGTCCCGCCCGTACTGGCCGCGGTAGCGCGGGATGCCCTCCGTGCCGTCGAGCAGGCGCAGGTGGCGCGTCTCGCGGCGCATGAGCGTGCGCGCCCAGAACGCGAAGAGGCGGCTCGCCGAGCCGGGGCGCCACTCCTTGAGCACGACGGGGCCGTCCGGGAGGTCGTAACGGACGACGAGCGGCGCGCCCGGGCCCTCGTCCTTGAGGACGGTGCGCGGGTGGCGCTCGAGCTCCTCGCGCGGCGGCGCGGCGGGCGCCCCGCCGGCGCCCTCGTCGGACCCATCAACCGTTCTTGACACGCTTTCCGAGCTTCCTCTATATCTCGACCCTTTCCCAGCGCGACCCGACGGCACGCGGTCCGCGCCTCCCCCCGGCGTCCCCATCATGCCCCCCCGGGGTGTCCTGTTCGCGGTTCTCGCGGTGTTCCTGCTGGCCGGCTGCGCCTCGGCCCCGCCCGCGGTCCCGGTCCCCGCGGGCAGCCGCATCGTCGTGCGCCTCTACGACGCCCAGAGCCGCGTCGAGCTCGCGCTGGCGAACGAGAGCTACCCGGAGATGGCCGACCTCTACAGCCGGAAGCGCCAGGACGCGGCGCTCAAGCTCGCGCCCGACCGGCTCGTGGGCGAGCTCCTCTACTCGCTCGACGAGGCGGGGCTCGACGTCTGGGGCCGCAGCGGCGCGCCCGAGGCGGTCAAGGGCGGCGAGGGGTACCTGTGGGTCGACACGGACGGCCTCCAGCGCGTCTTCCCCGAGCCGGGGGCGCGCGCGCCGGCCGACGAGCGGCAGGCCTGGTCGCTCGTGAAGCTCGTCATGACCGAGTACTACAAGCACGTGGGCGGCCTGCAGGTCATCGACAACCCCGAGGGCCACGACCTCTTCCGGGACGCGCGGTGACGGATCGCGAGACGCGCCTCACCGCGGCCGCGGTCATCCCCGCGCGCTTCGCGTCCGAGCGGCTGCCGGGCAAACCGCTGCTCGCCGAGACGGGCAAGCCGCTCATCCGGCACGTGTGGGAGCGCGTGTCGGCGGCGGACCGGCTGGACGACGTCGTCGTCGCGACGGACGACGCGCGCATCCGCGACGCCGTCGAGGCCTTCGGCGGGCGCTGCGTCATGACGCGCGACGACCACCCCACGGGCACGGACCGCGTGGCGGAGGTCGCGGCCGGGCTCGACGCCGACGTCATCATCAACGTGCAGGGCGACGAGCCGGAGGTGGACCCCGACGACCTCTCGCGCCTCGTCGAGCGGCTCGAGACCTCGGGCGACGACCTCGCGACCCTCGCGCGTCCGCTCGGCGCCGACGAGGCCTCCGTCCACAGGGATCCACACGCGGTGAAGGTCGTGTTCACGAGCGGTGGACGGGCGCTCTACTTCTCCCGCGCGCCCATCCCGCACGACCGCGACGCGGCGCCGGACGCGCCCCCCGCGGACGCCTGGCTGCACGTCGGCGTGTACGCCTTCCGGCGCGAGGCGCTGCTCCGGTTCGCCGCCGCGAGCCCCACCGCGCTCGAGCGCCGGGAGCGCCTCGAGCAGCTCCGCGCCTACGAGCTCGACATGACGATCGGCGTCGTCGTCACGCGCAACGACGCCCTGGGAATCGACACACCCGACGACTACGCTCGCTTCGTGAAGCACTGCGCGACCGGGGCCTCTTCTCCATGACCAAGCACATCTTCGTGACCGGCGGCGTCGTGTCCTCCCTGGGCAAGGGACTGACGGCCGCGAGCCTCGGTTGCATCCTCGAGAACTGCGGGCTGTCGGTCCGCATGCAGAAGCTCGACCCGTACATCAACGTCGACCCGGGCACGATGAACCCGTACCAGCACGGCGAGGTGTACGTGCTGGACGACGGCTCGGAGATGGACCTCGACCTGGGCCACTACGAGCGCTTCACGCGCGCGCCGCTCACCGCGGACTGCAACTACACGACCGGCAAGATCTACAGCGCGGTCATCGCGAAGGAGCGCGCCGGGAAGTACCTGGGCCAGACGGTGCAGGTCATCCCGCACATCACGGACGAGATCAAGGCGGGCATCGACCGGCTGAGCACCGACGACGTCGACGTCGTCATCACGGAGATCGGCGGCACGGTCGGCGACATCGAGAGCCTGCCGTTCCTCGAGGCCATCCGGCAGTACAGCATCGAGAAGCCGCAGGGTGACTGCCTCTTCATGCACCTCACGCTGCTCGTGCACCTCGCGGCGAGCGGCGAGCTCAAGACGAAGCCCACGCAGCAGTCCGTCGGCAAGCTGCGCGAGATCGGCATCCAGCCGGACATCCTCGTGTGCCGCACCGAGCACGCGATGACCGAGGAGATGCGCCGCAAGATCTCGCTCTTCTGCAACGTGCGCCCCGAGAACGTCATCGAGGAGCAGGACGTCGAGAGCAGCATCTACGAGGTGCCGCTCATGCTCGCGGCGGAGGGCATCCACGAGCACGTCGGCGCGAAGCTCGGGCTCGACCTGCCGCAGCCGGACCTCTCCGCGTGGGAGCGCATCGTCCGCACGGTGAAGAGCACGACGCGCGAGATCGACGTCGCGGTCGTCGGCAAGTACATGGGCCTGAACGACGCGTACAAGTCCATCTACGAGTCGCTCGCGCACGCGGGCATCGCGCACGAGGTCGGCATCCGGCTGCACAAGATCAGCAGCGACGACCTCACGGCCGAGAACGCGCTCGAGACGCTGGGCGGCATGCACGGCATCTGCGTGCCGGGCGGCTTCGGCGGGCGCGGCATCGAGGGCAAGGTGCTCGCGGCCAAGGTCGCGCGCGAGACGGGCGTCCCGTACTTCGGGCTCTGCTACGGCCTGCACATGGCGGTCATCGACTTCGCGCGCCACGTGTGCGGCCTCGACGACGCGAACAGCACGGAGATCGACCCGCGCACGCCGCACCCGGTCATCTGCCTGCTCGACGCGCAGCAGAAGATCACGGCCAAGGGCGGCACGATGCGCCTCGGCGCGCAGACCTGCCGGCTCGTCGGCGGCAACGCGCGCGTCGCGTACGGCAGCGACACGGTGAGCGAGCGCCACCGCCACCGCTGGGAGTTCAACAACGCGTACCGCAAGCAGTTCGAGGACGCGGGCATGCGCTTCACGGGGCTGAGCGCCGAGCAGGACCTCGTGGAGATCGTGGAGATCGCCGACCACCCGTGGTTCGTGGCCGTGCAGTTCCACCCCGAGTTCAAGAGCAAGCCGACTTCGCCGCACCCGCTCTTCGACGGCTTCGTGAACGCCGCGATGGCGCGCGCGGACGGCAAGGCGCCGGTCGGCAGCGCGTCGACCGCGCAGAAGCCGTCATGACCGAGCAGCCCGCCGAGTTCCCCGACGCGTCGCTCGTGCGGCACGTGTTCGACCTCGCGCAGCAGGTCGCGATCGCGCTCGGCGAGGTCGAGAACCCCATCACGAAGAGCAAGGAGCCGAACCTCCCGGCGGCCCGCTACCTCATCGACGTCGTGGCGATGCTCGAGGAGAAGACGCGCGGCAACCGCGACGAGGAGGAGGAGACCTACATCACGCAGGTCCTCCCGGCGCTCAAGATGGGGTACGTCAAGAAGTCGTCGTGACGCCGGCGCGCACCCCGTGACGACCGCTCACCCGTTCGCGCGCCGCGCTCCGGCGCGTCGGCCATGAGGCTCGCCTTCGACGTGTCGAGCTGCGCCAAGGAGCGGCGCGGCGGCATCGCGACCTACGGCTGGAACCTCGTGCAGGCGTGCGCGCGCGTCGAGCCGGAGCACGACTACGTGCTCGCGTTGCGCCCCCACCGCTGGACCGACCGCGCGCTCGTCGCCGACATGCTCCCCGGCGTGAAGCCGCGCCTGCTCGTCGACGGGCTGCACCGGCTCACGCTCGGCGGCCCGCTCGACGTGCTGCACGGCGTCGGCGTGCGCCTGCCCGGGGTCGGCGGGTTCGCGAAGACCGTCATGCTGCACGACCTCAACGTCTTCGAGTTCCCGGAGCTCTCCCGCGAGTCGTGGCGACGCACGCGGCAGCGGCGCATCCTCCAGACGGTGGCGCGCGCCGACCTCGTGCTCTCGTACAGCGAGCAGGGCGCCGTCGCGCTGGGCGAGCACTGCGGCGTGCCGCGCGAGCGCGTGCGCGTCGTGCCGCTGGGCGTCGACACGGCGCACTACCGCCGCCCCGACGACGAGACGCTGCACCGCGTGCTCGAGCGGCACGCGCTCCTCGGGCGGCCGTACGTGCTGCTCGTCGGCGAGTACAGCGAGCGCAAGAACCCGCACGGGCTCGTCGACGCGTTCGCGGACGCGGGGCTGGGCGACGACTGGGTGCTCGTCATCGGCGGGCCGCGCGGCGAGGACGCCGAGGCGTTGCGCGCGCACGCCGCGCGGCGCGGGCTCGACGAGGACCGCGCGCGCCTCCCCGGCTGGGTCACGGACGAGGAGCTGCCGGCGCTGCTCGCCGGCGCCGCCTTCTACGCGTGCGTGTCGCAGCACGAGGGCTTCGGGCTGCCCGTCGTCGAGGCGCAGGCGTGCGGCACTCCCGTGCTCTGCTCCGACCGCGGCGCGCTGCCGGAGACCGCCGGCGACTGCGCGCTGCTCTTCGACCCGGGCGACCGGGACGCCTTCGTCGCCGCGCTCCGGCGGCTCGCGTCGGATGACGCCCTCCGCACGGACCTCGCGCGCCGCGGCCCGCCGCGCGTCGCCGAGCACTACACCTGGGACGCCGTGGCCCGGCGGACGCTGGCGGTCATGACAGAGGCGGCGGGGATGCGCTGACGCGGCGACCCGTCGGCCGGCGATTCACGGCGTCGTGGCGAGGAGACCGTTCGAGAGCGTCAGGCCGTGGACCGTGGTCAGGTCCTCAACGATGAACTGGAACCAGATCTCGGTTCCGGCGGGGATGCCGGTCGGCCAGAGGGTCGAGGCCACGTACTGACCGGATCCATCGGCGAAGACGAACAGCTGGCTCGCAAACGGATAGGCGTGGACCGTGCCGCCGATCGCCGAGAACGGAGTCGGCGCGAACGAGATCCACGCGAGCATGGGAGCGCTCGACGGCGCCTGCGTGAGCGAGATGGTCGCCGGGATCCCGCCGACGAGGCTCCCTGCTCCCTGGAGCGTGGGCACGCCGGCGATGCCGGGCGTGCCGCCCCCGAGGTCCGTCCAGCGGGGAACGATGGGGTTCGTCGACGGGCTGAAGTTGTCGAACGCGAAGCCCGTCTGGCCGATGGTCGTCCCCGTGTAGTCGAACAGGATCGAGTGGATCTCCGGGCCGGAGAGCGACTGCAGGACCCAGGTCCGCGCCCCACCGTCGCCCGGCCCGGTGGTGGGGCACGAGGTGCACGGGTTGTCCGGACCGAACTCCGCCGTGATCACAACCTGGTCGACGAGCCCGCCGCTACCGTCGAACGCGGAGATGGTCCACTGCTCCGGCTGCGTCCCGGTGTGCACGTCCACGTCGATCAGCTGTCCAGACGCGACTTGCACCGGGTTCGTGTAGGTGACACGCAGGTTCCCGAAGAAGCCAACGACGTCGTCGTCGGTCAGGAAGCTCTGGCCCAGGCCCTGGCCGGCGTAGGCCTGGTCGCTCCCGGGGCAGCCCTTGAACGCGGTGGCAGGTGCGCCGGACTTGGCCACCCGTGGGAAGCCGATGAAGTTGCCCAGCTCGTCGACGACCTCGAAGCTGACCCCATACGGAGTCGCGGCGTACTCCGTCGAGATCACCTGCATGTCCACCGTCGGATCGCCGTTCGGGAGCGTCTCGAAGTCGATGGTCTGGGCACGGGCACCGGTGACGAAGCACAGGCACAGCGCGATGGCAGGAAGGGAAGTCGCATTCGGACGACGTGTCATCAGTGTTCTCCACGGTGGCCTGTCGGGCACCTCGAGCGCCCACACGGACCAGCGACAGCCACGACTCCGACCCACGGCGCCGCCCGCAATATGCGGCAACGAGTATACGCGGCATACCGGTTTTGGCGGATCGCCACGCCCGCTCAAGGCGCTCACCCGCGCGTCCCGATGAGGCTCCGGCCTCCCGTCCGCGCCGGGCGGGGCCCCTCGGGAGACCTCCATGCGCCACGCCGTCGCCGCCCTGCTCGCGGGCCTCGTCCTCACCCCCGTCGCAGAGACCCAGGAGCTGCCCGCCGACACGCGGACGGAGACCCGCCCGGGCACCGGGCTGCTGCGTCTCGTGGAAGGCGATCTGCCCGTCGCGGACGTCCCGACCGACGCCGGCCCCCGCGCCGTCGCGCTCGCCTTCGCCGCGACGCACGCGACGCGCTTCGGCGCCGACCCGTCGATCGACCTCGTCGTCGCGTCGACCGCGCCGCGCCGCGTCGGCGGCGACTCGCACGGGCGCCTGCTCGACGGCGACGTCGTCCGCCTCGCCCAGGAGGTCCACGGCTTCCCGCTCGTCGGGCACGGGCTCGTCGTGACGGTCGACGCCGAGGGCCGCGCGCTCCGCGCGCACGGCGCGCTGCACCCGACGGCCGACGTCGTCGCACCGCCCGCCGTCGACGAGGACGCGCTCGTCGCCGACGCGCTCGCCGCGGCCGGCGACGCGCGCGCCGG
>JAUIEF010000278.1 GCA_030428785.1 bacterium | reverse complement strand
AGTTCGGCAGACGGACGAGCACGCGCGCCGGCGGCGACGCCGCGAGCCGTGCCGCGAGGTCCCGGAGACGCGCGGGGTCGCTCAGCGGCCCGGGTCCTCCAGGCCCATCTTCTGGAGCGTGTTCGTGCTCGAGTAGCCCTCGTGCAGGTTCGCGAGCACGACGTGGCCGCCGTGCTCCTCGACCCACTCGCGGCCGACGACGCCCTTGTCGGCCCAGTCCTCGCCCTTCACGAGCACGTCGGGCGTCACGAGCTTGATGAGCTCGAGCGGCGTGTCCTGCTCGAAGCCCGTCACGAGCGACACGCACTCGAGGCCGGAGAGCAGCGCCATGCGGTCGGCGTGGGTGTTCACCGGGCGACCCTCGCCCTTGAGGCGCTTCACGCTCGCGTCGGAGTTCACGCCGACGACGAGCACGTCGCCGTAGCTGCGCGCCTCCTGCAGGTACCCGAGGTGCCCGACGTGCAGCACGTCGAAGCAGCCGTTCGTGAAGACGATGCGGCGGCCCTCGGAGCGCTCGTGCGCGAGCCGACGGACCAGCGCGTCGTGGTCGCAGACCTTGTCGGACAGCCGCGACGACTCGAGCAGCGCGTCCTCGAGGTCGCCGCGCGTGATGGCCGCGACGCCGAAGCGCTGCACCGTGAGCCCGGCGCCGACCGTCGCGAGCCGCATGGCCTGCTCGAGGTCCGCGCCGACCGCGAGGCTGTACGCGAGCACGGCGATGACCGTGTCGCCCGCGCCCGTCACGTCGTACACGGAACGCGCGCGCGCCGGGATGGACCACTCGTGGCTGCCGTCGCGCAGGCGGCAGTACATGCCCTGCGCGCCGAGCGTGATGATGACCGACTCGAGGTCCGACTGCTCGGCGAGCCGGCGCGCCGCCTCTCGGATGTCCTCCGGCGTGCCGAGCTTCATGCCCGTGGCGGTCTCCGCCTCGACGCGGTTCGGCGTGAGCAGGCTCGCGCCCCGGTAGCGGGCGTAGTCGCGGCCCTTCGGGTCGACGAGCACGCGCGGGCGGCCCGGCGCGCGACACAGCCGGTCGAGGATGCGCTCGGTGAGCACGCCCTTGCCGTAGTCCGACACGACGACGATGTCCGCGTCCGCCGACTCCGCCTCGATGCGCGCGAGGAGCTCCTCCTCGATCGCCTCGGACGGCGGCCCCACGACCTCCTCGTCGATGCGCAGCAGCTGCTGGTTCTGGCTCACGAGGCGCGTCTTGCGCGTCGTCGGACGGCTCGTGTCGACGACGAGCCCGGCGTCCGAGCAGCCCGACTCGCCGAGCAGCCGCCGGATGATGCCCCCGCCGTAGTCGTCGCCCACCACCGTGACGACACGCGTGTCCGCGCCGAGCGCCGCGAGGTTCGCCGCGACGTTCCCGCAGCCGCCGAGCTTGTGCTCGTCGCGCTCCGCCGCGAGCACCGGGATGGGCGCCTCGGGCGAGATGCGCGTCGTCGCGCCGTACTGGTAGCGGTCGACGATCATGTCGCCGACGATGAGGATGCGCGGTGCACGCTCGGCGCGCAGCAGTCGGGTGAGGGCGCGGCTCATGGGCGCGATGACTCCGTTCGGCACGATTCCAGACCCCGTAGCACCGCCCAGCGGAGCAGCGGCAGGTTGATCTCGTGGTGTCCTGTGATCTCGAGGGCTTCGCCGGCGGGACGCTCGAGCACGTTCACCCGGGGGCGGTAGTGCCGGAGCATGTCCATGTTCGCCGTCGTGAACCCATCGACCGTCTCCCCCAGGTTCCTTGCGACGTTCAGGGCCTTCACGAAGACCTCGGGCAGGATCACGGCCGATCCGAGGTTGAGGTAGACGCCGCCGGAGAGCCCCGCGACGACGCTCGCGAGCAGCCGGAAGTCGGTCATGGAGGCCTTGCCGATGGCCGCGCCGTCGGCGTTGTCGTGCATGTGGACCGTGTCCGTGCCCAGGGCCACGTGCACGGTGAACGGCAGGTCGAGCCGGTGGGCGGCCGCGAGGAGGCTCAGGTGCTCGTTCGGCAGCTCCTGCTCGCGGACGAGCCGGCCGAGGGCCTCGCCCAGGCCGATGCCCTCCGCCGCCGCGCGCGCCGCCGTCTCGTTGAGGGCGCGCGCCGTCTCCGCGACCATCCCCCACGAGCCGTCCTCGAGCCCGGCCCCCACGTCCTCCGACGAGTGCCCGACCGCGGCGATCTCGTAGTCGTGGATGGAGCCCGAGCCGTTCGTCGCGAGCGCCGTGACGATCCCGCGCTCCATGAGGTCGATGATGAGCGGCGCGAGGCCCGTCTTGACGACGTGCCCGCCGAAGCCGAGCAGCACCGGCCGCCCGTTGCGGTGCGCCTCGACGATGCGGTCGGCGAGCCGGCGGATGTTCCGCGCGCCGAGCACGTCCGGCAGCGTGTCGAGCACGTCCGGCGCGCCCGGCTGCGGCGCCGCCGGCTTCGCGAAGACGCGCGTGTCCACCATGTGCGCGCGCTCCGCCACGGGGCTCGTGGTGATGCGCGAGAAGTCGAGGGGCTTGGGCTTCATGGGGTGCGGGCGCGTCCCGGTCGAGCGCGCGTCGGGGCCGTCGGGCGACGCCCCGAGCACGACGGGCACCGGGGGCTCAACCCCCGTTTGTACCCTCTGCCACCGCGGGAACGATGCCCTTTGCGCGCTCGGCGCGGCGCTTCTCGCGCGCGAGGTGCCAGCGGGCCTTCCGCCAGCGGTCGTGCAGCCAGAGCCACTGCTCGGGCATCGCGCGCACCCGCGCCTCGAGCGACCGCGACACCCGCGCCACGACGTCGCGCTCCGCCTCCTCCGCGGGGAGCGACGGGTCGGCGAGGATCGGCGCCTCGAGGATCATGCGGAACCGCAGGTGCCCCGGCTCGCGCACCATGTACATGGGCACGACCGCGACGCCGAAGCGGTGCGCCATGACGCCCGACACCTTGTGCTGGAGCGCCGGCTGCCCCAGGAAGTCCATCGGGATGCCCTGGCGCCCCGCGTTCTGGTCGAGCAGGAGCGCGAAGACCTCGCCCTTCCGCGCGAGGCGCGCGAGCGCGCGACCGCTGCCCTCCTTCTCGAGCACGCCGGCGAGGTGCTTCAGCCGCAGCTCGTCCACGACGGGCGCGAGCTTCGGGTTGTCGAGGCTGCGCCCCACCGCCCACACCGCGCGGAACCGCCGCGCGAGCACGAGCGCCGCGACCTCCCAGGCGCCGAAGTGGGCGACCGCGAGGAGCACGCCCTTGCCGCGCTCGATGGCACCCTCGAGGTGCTCGGCGCCCTCCACGACGACGTGCTCCTCGAGCGGCTCCCGCGCCAGCCGTCGCTCGAGCAGGACGGACTCGCCGACGTTGAGCGCGAGCGTCCGGAACGCGCCGCGCGTGATCGCGCGGGCCTCCTCCGCGGACACGCCCAGCATCTCCCGCACGAGCGCCACCGTGTGCCGTCGCCGTCCGCGCAGGACGAGGTGGGCCAGCCGCGCGACGCCGCCGAGCACGGCGCTGCACCAGCGCGTCGGGAGCGTCCGGAGCGCCGCGACGAGCCCTCGCACGAGCGCGGCCTGGAGCCCGTCGATCCACGGTCGACGTGGTCGCGCCATGCTGCCGTTCCGTCCCTCCGGACCATCGCTCTCGGCGCCGGCACCGCCTGCCGGTGGGCGGCCCGTCGCGGTGCAGGACGCGCGTCGGAGCCGTTTGCCGCCCGGAACCAGGATGCTATCCTACGCGACGGCGGACCAGGGGGATGCCTCATCAGGCATCTATCTCTCTTCTCCCCTTCTTCCCCTTTTCCCCAGATAGTTACCTCCTGGCCCGCCACTCACTCCCCCCCGGTTCCACACGGGGAACACGGGGGGTCGAGACGACGGGCACACGAGGACCGGACGGAAGACCGGAGCAGACCCGAGGCCGCCAGGGAAGACCGGTGACGCGCGACCCTCCGCGCGTCGCGGGAGACCGGGACGGGGACGCCGCTCAGCTCGCGCTCGCGTCCACCTCGGCGGGCGACGGCGCGGCGGGCACGGTCCCCAGACGGTCGGCCGGACTTCCGCCGACGTCGCCCAGGCGTCCGCGCGGCGTCTCGCCGCCGCGGCCGTTCCGGCGGGTCGCGCGATCGCCCGTCGTGCCGTCCGGCGCGCCGACGCCCGTGCGCGCCTTCTTCTGCGCGTCGTACTCCTCGAGCGTCAGGGCGAGCACCTTCGAGACGCCGTGCTCCTGCATGGTCACGCCGAAGACCGTGTCCGCGTAGCTCATCGTCCGGCGCGCGTGCGTCACGACGATGAACTGGCTCTGGTCGAGGAAGTCCTCGAGCACGGTGCAGAAGCGCTCGATGTTCGTCTCGTCGAGCGCCGCGTCGACCTCGTCGAGCAGGCAGACCGGCGACGGCCGCGCCTTGAAGAGCGAGAAGAGCAGGCCCACGGCCGTGAGCGTGCGCTCGCCGCCGGAGAGCAGCGTGATCGTGCGCGAGTCCTTGCCGGGCGGCGCGGCGACGATGTCGATGCCCGCCTCGAGGATGTCCTCGCCCTCGGCGAGCGAGATGTCCGCGCGACCGCCGCGGAAGAGCTTGCGGAAGATGACGCGGAAGTGCTCGCGCACCTCGTCGAAGGTGACCTGGAAGCGCTCGCGCGACTCCTTGTTCACCTTGTGGATGGTCTCGGTGAGGCTGCCGCGCGCCTGGAGCAGGTCATCGCGCTGACCGACCAGGAACGTGAGGCGCTCCTGGACCTCGTTCAGCTCGTCGACGGCCTCGAGGTTCACGTTGCCCATGCGCGCGAGCCGGCCGCGCAGCTCCTCGATCTCCGCCTCGACGGCCTCCCAGTCGGTCTCGGCCTCGTCGAAGGCGGCGGCCGCGGCGCGACGCTCGTCGTCGGCGGTGGGCGCCTCGCCCTCCGCGGTCTCCGACGGCGCCTCGGCGCCCTCGCCGTCGGCGGGCGCGGCGCCCTCCTCGGACGCGTCGCCCTCCG
>JAUIEF010000036.1 GCA_030428785.1 bacterium | reverse complement strand
CCGGACCTCCGCACCGCCGCCGGAACCCTGCCCGCCGCGGCCGGTTCCAGCCGCGTTCCCCCCGCCGCGCCCGTCCCGCCCGACCTGCGCGTCGCCTGTCGGATCCCCGCCCCGGGCCCCGTCCGGTTCGCCTCTCCCGGCGAGCCGTCCTATGCTTGCCTGTCGGGGTGCGGCCCGACGACGTCTCCACGGACCCCTCCCGCACCGCTCTCCATGCGCCTCACGACGCTCGTCTCCAGCCTGCTCCTGCTCTGCGCGGGGTCCGTCCCGGCCGTCGCCCAGGTCATCCAGCCGGTGAACCCCCAGCCGTGGTCCTACGTGGCCCCGCCGCTCGAGGGCCACTGCCTCCAGACCTACCGGCTCTACCTGCCGCGCGAGATGGACATGCCGCCCGAGGGCTGGCCCGTCCTCGTGGACCTCGACCTCTCCGGCTTCGCGACGACCCTCGAGCGCCCGGTCGAGCCGGGAAACGTCTACGGCCGGCTCCTCGGCCAGGGCGTCGCGCTCGTCATGGCGCGCGCCACGCCGAGCCTGCGCACCGACTCCCAGGGCTTCCAGAACGCGTACGGCGACGAGTGCAACGTCCCGCTGCCCGGCGGCGGCACCGCGCCGCCCGACTGGCCCGGCCACGGCCTGTTCCACGCGCCGGGCGTCGTGCCCTTCGACCTCGAGTTCGCCGGCATCGCGCCCTACGACTCGCCCGACTACCCCATGTGCGAGAAGGACGCGGTCATGCTCCTCCAGCACGTGCGGCACCTCGCGCGAAAGACCGGGCCGTTCACGACCGCGCAGGAGCTCTTCATGTCGGAGCTCGACCACCGGCGCATCGCGGTCAAGGGCACGAGCGCCGGCGCGGCCGCGCTGCTCTGGGCGACCGTCGGCCCCGACCGCCGCGACGATCCGCCCTTCGCGGGCCTCGGCGGTCAGTACGACGAGCCGACGCAACCGCACGTCGCGTTCCTCGGCGGCGCGCTCATGTGGTGGCCGATCTTCCGACCGGACCTGCTCCCCCTCGTGAGCCACTTCGGCGACCAGGGCCACAGCGAGGACCCCGCGGTCGCGCTCGCCGACGCGCTTCCGTCGGAGCTCCAGGCCGCGTCGCCCTTCGGCTTCCTCGACGAGCAGCAGGCCGCGTCGATCCCGATGTACCTCCAGTACCTCGAGACCTCGATCACGGAGGACTACACGGCGGACGCGGGCCCGCAGTGCCTGCCCTACGACCTCTGCTTCGACGACCAGGGCCTCGAGGGCATCAACGTCCCGCACCCCGTGTTCGGGATGATCGCGAGCAAGCTCCACCCGGCGTGGAGTGGATACACCTGGAAGACGATGTTCCCGGCGACGACGCGCCTCGCGATCTTCACGCCCGAGGCGTTCGCGCAGGCCAACGGCGTCGAGTGCGTGCCGCTCTTCGGCGGCTCGGAGATGCAGGACACGGACGCCATCGTGTGGCTCGGCTCGCGCATGGACGAGCTCGTCCCGTACGCGCAGGCGCCCGCCGCGACGGCCTTCCCCAAGACCAAGGTCGAGGGCGTGCTCCCCGAGGACGGCATCCACAGCGTCGCGTACGACGTCGTCGCCGGGACGCGGTTCGCCGCGAAGGTCTCGCGCAAGGGCGGCGACCTCGAGCCCGCGCTGCGCCTCGTCGCGCCCGACGGCACGTGGGTGCTCGCGCCCTCCGACACGCAGCTCTCGCCCAAGAAGGCGGCCGTGAAGAAGCTCGAGCTCGACCAGACGGGCACGTACCGCCTGGAGGTCCTGAGCGACGACTTCCCGACCGGCGCGTACGCGCTGCGCGCGAAGGCGACCGCGCCGTCCAAGGTGAAGGAGATCCTCACCGTCGGCCTCGACGACGGCGGCGAGACGCTCGTCTTGGACGCGGTGGCCGGCACGCGGATCGCCAAGATCAAGATCCGGCGCGTCCAGCCGCCGAAGGGCGCGTCGAGCGTCGTGGGCGGCATGCCGGCGAGCGAGTTCCTGCCGGACGTCGTGGAGCTCGAGGCGCCGGGCGGTCAGCCGCTCGACCTCGCGGGGCTCGTGACGACCTCGAAGTCCGGCAAGCGCGTCGTCGTCGGCCCGCTCGAGCTGCCCGCGACGGGCACCTACCGGCTCACGCTCGACGGCCTCGGCGACTCGGCGGGCTACGCGGCCGTGAGCGCGAAGCTGAAGCGCCCCGTGAAGGGGCCCCCGGTCGAGATCTTCTAGGCGGCCGGCCCGCCGCCGGGCCTCTCCGAACCGTCGGCCGATTGCCCCCAAGGTCCCCGCCGTCCGCGGCCGATGAGGGAGGGCGCGTCCCTCGGACGCCCTCCCCGGAGCGAGCCGCGAAGCGATGTACCGACCGACGTCCACGGGCCCCGGCGCCGAGTTCCGCCTCGCGGTGGTGCTCCTCGCGCTCGCGCTCCCCGTGGCCGCCGCGCTCCAGGGTCACGTCGCGAGCCTGCCGCCGAACGAGGTCGCCGTCGCGACCGAGACGACCGCGCCGGAGGAGGCGCCCGGCGAGCCGGGCGGCCGGCCCTCGCGGGTCGAGGCGCGGGACGCGACGGACACGGCGGCCGCCGCCGAGCGCGTCGTCGCGCCGACCGGCCTGCGCGCCGCCCCCCGCCTCTGACGCGAGGCGTCGTCCCCCCGCGGGGACGCCGCTCGCCGCCCGCGCGTCCGCCGACCGCGGTCCTCCGCGCCCGGCCGCCGCGCGCGGCGCTCGTGCCCCCGGCCGCCCGCCCGGCGTGGATCGGCGCGCGCGCCGCCGGATACGATCCCCCGACGACCCCCGTCGGAGGTTCCCGATGCGCGTCCCGACCCGACGCCCGACCCGCTCGTCCCGCCCCGCGACCCGATCCGGCGCCCGGCTCCTCGCCGCCGCGCTGCTCGGCGCGGGCCTCGCCGCCTGCGGCCCCGCCGGCGGCACTCCCGAGGAGCGCGTCGAGGTCGCCGACACCCTGGCCTGGACCGAGGACGCCGGCTGGTCCTCGCTCGTCGCGGCCGACCTCGGCGAGAAGCTCGGCGGCTGCGCCGTGGGCGACGTCGACCCGACGAAGCCCGGCAACGAGATCGTCGCCGTGGGCGTGTCGGGCACGGTGTACCTCGTGTCCTTCGTCGACGACGCCTGGCGGCACGAGGTCATCGGCGAGGCGTCGGGCGAGATGGTGCAGGTCGCCGTGGGCGACGTCGACCCGAACGCCGAGCACCCCGCGCTCGAGATCGTCGTGGTGGGCGTCGCGGAGGGCACGGAGGACGACGGCGGCGAGGGCGCCGCGCACGTCCTGTGGTTCGACGACGGCGAGTGGGTCATGCGCGAGATCCACCGCTCGCCGTCGCTGCTGCACGCGGTGTACATCGCCGACGGCGTGGGCGACCGGCCGAACCTCGACGGCACGATCGGCTCGGAGGTGGTGCTCGCCGGCTTCGACGACGAGCTCGTCGTGCTCGACCTCACGGACGACGGCTGGGTCGCGGAGGTCGCCGGGACGCTCCCCGGCGCCGCGAAGAACATGGTGGAGCACCGGGACGGCGTGGCGATCGCCTGCGCCGACGGCAGCCTCCTCCTGCTGAGACGCCCCGCCGACGCGTGGCAGCTCGAGCTGCTCGACCGCGCGCCCGCCGGGAACGCGCGCATGGCGACCGATGGCGAGCGCCTGCTCGTCGCCCGGGACGACGGCGGCCTCGGGCTCTACACGGACGGCGTGCGGGAGGACATCCACCGCGGATCGGACAAGCTGCGCGGCGCGGTCCTCGCGAACGTCGACCCGACGCACCCCGGCGTCGAGGCCGTGACCGGCGGCTACGAGAACACGGTCACGGTGCTCCTGCAGGACGGCGACGACTGGGACGACACCGAGGTCTTCGAGGACGGCGACCGCCTGCACCACCTCGCGTCGGGCCACCTGAGCAACCTCGGGTCCTCGATCTTCGTCGTGGCGTGCGGTTATTCGGGGCGCATCATCGTGCTCCGGCGGACGCCCGGCGCGTGATCCCGAGAGCCCCACGAATCGTCCGCGCGCTGGCATAATGGCCGGCCCGCGGCGCGCGCCGCGGAGCGCGCGTGACCCCGACACGCCCACCCCCGAGCCCCCACCATGTCCCGCGACTGTCCCCTCGACCGGGTCATCCGCGGCACCTTCGAGTGGCGTGAGGTCGCGAACATGCTCGGCACGTTCGGGCTGCACCAACCGGAGTGGCGGCAGGGCAACCGGCACGCGCGCGTCGTGGGCGAGGCGGCGTACCGTTCGGCGAGCGCGCTCGCGCACCGCGACCCGGAGTTCGTGCGGCACCTGCGCCGCGTGCTCGACAAGCTCTACGCCCGCGAGCGCATCGAGGTCGAGGACATGGACCTCGGCGACCTCTCGCAGCTCGTGACGCAGGACCTCGGCCGCGCGGAGACGGGCTGGCTGTGGGCCATGCTCACGGACGAGCGCGAGGAGGTCGTGACGATGGCGAAGCAGTGGGTGCGCGAGTCCGTCGGTTGACCGCGCGGTGAGCGGCGCGACGGACGACGGCGCGCCCGCGGACCCCGCGCGCGTCGCCTGGATCGACACGACGCCCGTCGACGCCGAGGATCGCGCCGCGCTCGACGAGCTCCGCCGCCGCGAGCGCGACCCGTCGACCGGCCGCCTCGACCACATCCTCGCGGTGCACGGCCTCGCGCCCGCGACCGGCGACGACCACGCGCGGCTCTACCACACGATCCTCCACGCGCAGGGGCGCACCGCGCTCGCCGACCGCGAGCTCGTGGGGCTCGTCGTCTCGGTGCTCAACGGCTGTCGCTACTGAGTGGAGCACCACCGGGCCGGTCTGGCCCGACTCACGCGCCGGACGCACGCGCCCGACTTCGCCGACCGCGTCGCCTGCGACTGGCGGTCGGTCGAGCTCACGGCCTCGCAGCGCGCGATGCTCGTCTACGCGGAGAAGCTCACCGTGCGGCCGGGCGCCATGGAGGAGGCCGACCTCGCCCCGCTGCGGGAGGCCGGGCTCGACGACCGCGCGATCCTCGAGCTCAACCTCGTCGTCGCGTACTTCGCGTACGCGAACCGGATCGCCGACGGGCTCGGCGTCACGCTCGAGCCGGAGCGCGGCGGCTGACGCGCGCGTCGGCGCCGCGTCCCGCGCCCGTCCGCGCACGCGGCGCGCCGCCGGGGCTCACTGCGACGGGTTGCGCGGCAGGGTCTCCGGCAGGTCGGCGATCACGTAGAGCAGCGACGCGATGACGCCGGCGCCCAGCTCGATCTCGCGCTCGCTCACCTTGTCGAAGGTGTCCTCGTGCGTGTGGTGGAGGTCGAAGTAGCGCTGCGGGTCCGGCAGGTAGCCCACCTGCACGACGCCGTCCCGGCGCATCGGGCCGATGTCCGCGCCGCCGCCGCCCGGCACGAGCTTGCCCGCGTTCGCGCGCTCGAGCAGTCGCGACACCGACGCGAGCACCGCGAACGCCTCGGGGTTCGCGTCCGTCTCGAAGCCGCGCGGCGTGAAGACGCCCGAGTCGGACTCGAGCGCCAGCACGTGCCGGTCCATCTCGTCGAGGTGCGCTTCGCGGTAGCCGCGCCCGCCGGCGAGCCCGTTCTCCTCGTTGGCGAAGAGCACGACGCGGATCGTGCGACGCGGGCGCAGGTCGAGCGACCTCATGAGCCGCACGGCCTCGATGGCCTGGCAGCAGCCGCCGCCGTCGTCGTGCGCGCCCTGGCCCACGTCCCAGGCGTCGAGGTGCCCGCCCACGACGAGGACCTCCTCGGGGCGCTCGCGGCCGACGAGCTCGCCGATGACGTTGCGACCCTCCGTCTCCGGCAGCGTGCGGCAGTCCATGCGCAGGTTGAGGACGACGCGACGTCCCGACGCGACGAGCGAGGCGATGCGGTCCGCGGCGTTCGTGCTGATCGCCGCGAACGGGATCTTCGTCACGCCGTCGGCGTAGCGCGTCGCGCCGGTGTGCGGCACGTCGTCGTGCCGGTTCGACATGGAGCGCACGAGCGCGGCCACGGCGCCGACCTTCGCGGCCTCCTGCGCGCCGCGGCTGCGCTGACCGACGGCGCCGCCGTAGGCCGCGAAGGCGTCGACGAGCGTCGGGTCCATGGGCCGGTTGAGCAGGACGATCTTGCCGCGCGCGGCCTCGCCGAGCTCCGCGACGGCGTCGAGCCCGTCGGCGATCACGACCTCGGCGGTCACGCCGTGCTCCGGCGTGGGGACGCTGCCGCCGAGCGCGAGCATGGGGAGGTGGTCGCCGGCGAGCTCGGCGGGCTCCGCGAAGCGCACCTCGCCGACGTCGCCGCGCACCCAGTGGGGGACCGTGACCTCCTCGAAGCGGACGTTCTCGAAGCCCAGCGCGCGCATCGTCTCGAGCGCCCAGGCCTCCGCGGCGGCGGCGCCGGGCGATCCGGCGAGGCGGCGCGGCGCGACGGTCACGAGCTCGTGGAGCAGCTCGTAGGCGCGGCCCTCCGCGAGGGCGGCGTCGAGGAGGCGCTCGACCGTCTCGGCGTAGGGTGCGGCCGGGTCGTCGTCCGGGGCGCCGGCGGGGGCGGCGCGCGGCGGAGCCCACGACGCGGTCGCGAGGAGCAGGAGGGCGACGACGGGGAGGCGGGCGAGCGGCATGGCGGGCTCCGGGGCGAGGGCCCGCGATCCTAACGACACTGTCCTCCGGCTCCCGGCGGACCCCGCCGCGGAGCCCCGCCGGACGGCCGCCCGGCGCCTGTCGCAGGGAAAAAATCGGGTCGCGCGAAGAGCCGGGGGCCTCGCCGCAAGTCGTTGTCGCGCGATGTGTTGCGACGCACCGGGAGGGTGCCTCGGGAGCGATTTGCCCCCCTCCGAGGCCGGGATAGTCTCCACCAGGAGACGGTGCCCGGCCGATCTCCAGCGTCCCGATCTCCCCGAAGTGATCCCCGAGGTACCCATCGTGTTCAAGAAGACCATTGCCCTGGGTCTGGCCCTCGTGGCCGCCCCCGATCTGCTGGCCCAGCAGTACCCGCTCGATCTGCTGTGGACCCAGTTCCCGCCGAGCGCCAACGACCTGGACTCGCACGACAGCCGCGACATCGCGCTCGCGGACTTCGACGGGGACGGCGACCTGGACTGCTTCGTCGCCAACCTCGACCAGAACAACGCCCTCTACCTGAACGACGGCAAGGGCGGCATGCGTCGCGAGACCATCGCCCCGCTGACGACCGAGGGCGGCAACTCGCGCGGCCTCGCGGTCGGCGACATCGACAACGACGGTGACGTCGACATCTTCGTCGCCAACTCGAACGGCGAGAAGAACTTCCTCTACGAGAACCTGGGCGGCAACCCGCTCACGTTCCTCAAGCGGACCACCGGCCCCGTCGTGAACGATCTCGGCAACTCCCGTCAGGCGGAGTTCGCGGACGTCG
This sequence comes from bacterium, assembly GCA_030428785.1. Lineage (GTDB taxonomy): Bacteria > Planctomycetota > B15-G4 > B15-G4 > B15-G4 > JAUIEF01. The sequence goes on along the minus strand of JAUIEF010000036.1, from coordinate 26,762 downwards.
ACGGTGACGGCGACCTCGACCTGTTCGTCACGAACTTCAACGACCAGCGCAACCGGCTGTACATCAACCAGGGCCTGGGCCAGGAAGGCACGATCGGCCGCTTCGACGTCATGAAGCAGGGCGACGCGGTCTCCGACGGCGGCTCGTCCTACGGTTGCACGTTCGGCGACATCGACGGTGACGGCGACCTCGACCTCTTCGTGACCAACCACAGCGGCGTGGTCGGCGAGGAGGGCGCGCTCAACTGGCTGTACTCGAACAACGGTCGCGGCGAGTTCACCCGCCTGGCCGTCGGTCTGCAGTCCGTCGACACCAAGAACTCCCTGGCCTGCAAGCTCATCGACATCGACAACGACGGTGACGTCGACCTGTTCGTGGGCAACAGCACCGCGCAGCTCAACCAGGTGTTCCTGAACAACGGCTCCGGCGTCTTCGACAAGCGCGTCCAGAGCGACCTGACCACCGACCGCGGTCGCAGCATCGGCTCCGCGTGGGCCGACTTCGACGCGGACGGCGACATGGATGTCATCGTCGCGAACCGCTCGCCGAACCTCACGAGCGAGCTGTTCATCAACACCGGCAGCGGCTCGTTCACGCGCCAGACCTTCGGCCCGCTGTCCACGAACCGTCGTGACACGTACGACGTCGCCGCCGGCGACATGAACGGCGACGGCTCGCCCGACGTCATCCTGGCGAACTACGGCGGCGTGAACGACCAGTTCAAGAACCACGGCCGGCAGTGGGTCGACCTCGGCTCGTTCCTGGACGGCAGCCTCGGCACGCCGACGCTCTCGAGCCTCGGCAACTGCGAGCCCTCGACGCAGGTCCGCTTCCGCGTGAACGGCGTGCCGGACAACGCCAAGGTCTACCTGGTGGTCGGCACGGACATCGCGTTCTCGTCGTTCCTGGGCGGCGTCCTCGTCGTGCAGCCGTCGGGCATCCTGCGCATCTTCGGCAACCAGAACAGCGGCACCGAGAACCAGGTCGACTTCCTCGCGCACGTCCCGCCGGCGGGCCTCCCGCCCGCGGCGCGGCTCGTGTTCCAGGCCTGGATCCAGGACGGCGGCGGCCCGCAGGGCTACTCGGCCACGAACGGCCTGCGCGTCATCACGCCCTGATCCCACCTCGCCTCCCGGCGCGTTCCGGGAGGTCGGGTGACGTCTCACGGGGCCCGCGTCCTCCGGAAAGGAGGGCGCGGGCCCCGGCCCGTTCCCGGGCGGTCCGTCTCCCGGGGACGTCTCGCGCCGCTCCCCGCGGCGCCGCGCCGACGGACGCGCCGCCCGCGGGTCAGCCGCCGCGCAGCCGCGCGGGGAGCTCCGCGAGCGACCGGATGACGTGGTCGGGGACCGGCGGCTCGGCGTCACGGTCGAGGAGTAGCGCGTCCATGCCCGCGGCGAGCGCGCCGCCGACGTCCCGCTCCGGGGAGTCGCCGACGTGGAGCGCCTGCTCGGGGCGCACGCCCAGCCGGTCGAGCGCGTGGTGGAAGAGCGCGGGGTCCGGCTTGTCGACGCCGACGACCGCCGAGATCGCGAGCGTCTCGAAGTAGCGACGCAGGCCGAGCGCGTCGAGCAGCCCCTCGAGCCGGTCGCTCCAGTTGCTCACGACCGCCAGCCGGTGGCCCGCCTCCACGAGGTCGTCGAGCGCGGGGAATGTGTCGGCGAAGACGACGTAGCTGCGCGGGTCGGTGAAGACCTCCTCGAGCGCCGCGCGCACGGGCTCGGGGTCGCGCCGGTCGCCCGCGCGCTCGAGCAGCCGGCCCACGAACGCGCGGAACCACGCGCGCGAGTAGCGCGGCTCGCCGCCGAGCGGGGCGGGGATCTCGTCGTGCGCCGCCGCCATCCACGTCGCCATGGTCGGCTCCGGCACGGCGACCCCGAAGCGGCCGAAGACCTCCGCGTAGAGCGCCGCGCGTCCGTCGCGCTCCGTGAAGAGCGTGTCCGCGGCGTCGAGGCACACGACGGCCGGGCTCATTCGCGGAGGCGCTCCAGGAGCGCGATCGCGCGCACGTGGTCGGGGTACTCCTCGACGAGGCGCTCCGCCTCCATGAGCGCGGTCCGCAGGTCGCCGCGCGCGAAGGCCACGAACGCGACGAGGTAGCGCACCTCCGGGTCGTCCGGCCGCTGGAGCAGGCTGCGGCGGAGCGTGGTATTCGCGTCGGCGTACTGCCCGGACAGCGCCTGGCAGATGCCGAGGCTGCGCAGCAGGACGCCGTTCGAGGGGTCGAGCTCGAGCGCGCGCCGGAACGCCTCGGCGGCGTGCGCGTGCTCGAGCGCCTCGTAGTGGGCGGCGCCCAGCGCGTACCACGCGGCCGGGTCCCCGGGCGCCGCGGCGACGGCCGCCTCGAGCGCCGCGAACTCCTCCTCTCCGGGCGCCTCGCGCGTCGTCGGCGCCGGCGGCTCGAGGCGCGCGGCGAGCGAGAGCCGCTGGAAGGTGCTCCACCCGACGAGGCCCAGCGCCGCGACCGCGACGAGCGCCACGAGCCCGCGACCCGCCGCCCCGCCGCGCACGCGCACGACGGTGGCCGGCGCCTGCGACGCGAGGAAGCCGACGAGCACGCCGAGCGAGAGCGCCGTGACGTGGAAGCGCAGGTCGGGCGAGACGAAGGACTCGCCCACCGCGCCGGCGAGGCTGCCGGCCCCGGCGGCGAAGAGCGCCCGCGCGTGCAGGTCGCGCCACGGCGCGGCGAGCATGGCGCGCACCGCGAGTGCCGCGCAGAGGACCGCGGCGGCCACGGCGACCACGGCCGGCCACCCGAGTTCGACGAGCAGCTGGAGCGGCTCGCTGTGCGCGTCGTTGATGATGACCGCGCCCATGGGGTGCTCGGCGAGCAGTTCGGCCGACGCGTACGGCAGGAACGCGACCTGGAACTGGCCCGGTCCGACGCCGCCCGGCTGGTCGAGGAAGAGCTGCCAGGTGTCGCGCCAGATGAGCGTGTGGACGCGGCTGCGGAAGACGCCGTCGAGCTCGAGCGCCGCGAGGAGCTCGCGCCCGGTCAGGAGGACGCCGAGCGCCAGGAGCGCCACGGCGCCCACCGCGAGCGCGTAACGCCGGCGCTGGCGCGACGTCTCGAGCAGCAGCCCGACGCCGACCACCGCCGCGAGCGCGAAGCCGGCCCAGGCGCCCGTGCTGTCCGTGGCGAGCAGCGCGGGGAGCGCCAGCCCGGCGCCCAGGCCGGCGAGCCAGCGCAGCGCCGTGCGACCGGTGAGCGCCTCCGCGAGCAGGAGCGGCGTCGTGAGCACGAGCCACGACCCGAGGAACACCGGGTTCCCGAAGCCCGCCATGACGCGCGCCGAGTGCGTGAGCTCCAGCTCGACCATCCAGCGGGAGGCGACGGGGTGCAGCGCGCCGAGGCGCTGGAGCATGGCGAGTCCGCCGACGACGATCGCGCCGATCGACAGCGCCGCGAGGAACCCGGCGCGGGCGCGCGCCCCCGCGAGGAGCGAGCCGGTCGCCCAGGCCGCCGCGGGCACGAGCAGGAGGCGCTGGGCCTCGTCCCAGGCGACCGCGCGGCTGGCCACCGGCGTGTGCAGCGGGTGGAGCAGGGCGAGTCCCGCCGGCACGAGCGCCGCGAAGAGCCACGTCGACCACGGGACGCGCAGGCGGCCGGCGAGCGCCTGCGCGAGGAGCCCGACGCAGGCCGCCCCGAGCACGAGCGCCCGGGCGGTCACGAGCTTGGTGCGCAGGATCTGCTCGTCCTCGACGACCGCGACGGCCACGACGCCGGCCAGGAGCAGCAGCGTCGCGACGCGGCCCGCGACGGACGGCGGCGGCCCCTCGACGGGGAGCATGACCGCCGGCGCGGCGTCGCCGACGGCGGTCGCGGGGTCCGGGACGGCGTCCGGGGAGGGCTTCGCGGGGCTCACGACCTCGACAACTCGTTTTCTAGACGATCACCAGGGACTCGATTACCCTGGGCTTTCGCGCTTCTAGAGGCAGATCCAGGGCATGAAACGGCCCGAAGCGCACCGGAGCCGACTCTAGCCGCACGCGACGCGGCACGCGACGGCTTCGGACCCCGCAACTCCGAGGACGCACCGACGTGACACGCCGCCGAGACGAGGTCTCGCTGGGCGCTCTGGCGCTCATCCTGTTCCTCGCGCTTCCCATGGGGGTGCTCAGCCTGTTCGCCCCCCGCACGACGGCGGACGAGGTCGACGCCGCGGACTCGGTGCTCGTGGGGCGGGTCGTCGCGCTCCAGTCGGTGCTCGAGTCGGGCGTGACGCTCGTCCAGTTCCAGGTCGACCACGTCGTCGCGGGGGCCACGCCCGAGGGACGCTTCTCCATGCAGGTCGACGGCCGGCCCGCGCTCGAGGTCGGCGACCTCGCGCTGCTCATGCTGAGCTTCGACCCGCCGGCCATCCACGGCGTGTACCAGGTGCGCAAGGACCGCCGGACGCTCGAGTACCTCGTGGAGACGCCCGTGACCGGGCTCGCGTCGCACGGCGCGTACGAGGTGCCGATGCTCGCGCTGTCCGTCGTCGAGGAGGCCGTCCGCCTCCGCCGCGGCGTGGCGCGCAGCGCGCGCGGCGCCGGCTCGTCGAAGGCCGCCCCGGAGGGCGACGAGGACGGCCCATCAGGGGACGAGCTCGCGGGCACCCCGGACGACCACGGCAACGACCTCGCGTCGGCCACGCCGGTCATCGTCAAGCTGCCGCACCTCATGACGGGCATGCCCACGGCGACCACGGGCTTCCTCACGCCCGGCGACGTGGACTACTTCTCGTTCTTCGCGCCGGAGCTCTCGCTGCTCCACGCGGAGACGCGCCTGCCCGAGGGCGTCACGGCGCTCCCGCCGGACACCTTCATCGGGCTCTTCCAGGCCGACACCGGCGAGCTGCTCGCCTGGGACGACGACTCCGGCGAGGGCGCGTTCTCGCACGTCATCGTGCCCATCGAGACGACGGGCACGCACGCCGTGGCCGTCGAGGGCGCGCCGGACGACGACCTCGACTTCTCGGGCGCCGAGGGCATGGAGACCGGGCCCTACGAGCTGCTGCTCGAGCTCGAGGAGGCCGCGCTGCTCAGCAACTTCCTCGACCTCGTCGTGGGCGTGTCGCCGGACGGCACGTTCATCGAGGACTTCGTCGGCTTCAAGCGCGTGGGCGGCATCGACGTGCTGCGCGAGGGCGTGGAGGGCGACGGTTGGGGTCTCGAGTACGACGCGCGTCTGCCGACCGGCCTCTCCCACGTCTACGGCGGCGCGGGCGACTACCTCGTCCCGCCGGGCTTCAACGCGCCCGTCGAGCGCTCGGCGTTCTCGATCGGTCCGTTCGGGCCGAACCGTCGCGGGCGCGCCGAGTCCATCACGATGCTGCCGTACCGCAAGGACCCGCGGCGCGGCGTGCAGGTCGGCCTCGGCTACCAGGTCGAGCTCTCGCAGAGCGTCGTGCGCGGCAACGTCGTGCTGACGGTCGCCACCGAGGACCGCATCCAGGACATCGAGTTCCGTCGCCTCCTCGACGTCGACCTCTTCGGCGCGGGCGCGGACACCTTCTACTGGTCGTACCGGCCGGGCTGCGACTGGCTCGTGTTCCCGGTCGAGGTCACGGACAGCCTCGACGACCCCGTCCCGCCGCCGGACCGCACCGGGCAGGTGACGGGCGACCGGCAGGTGGCGCTCGTGGGCCACGCCGGCAGCGTCGTGGGCGGCACGGTCCACGCGGCCGTCGTGCGCCGCTTCCCCGTGGCGTTCACCTTCGTGGACCAGTTCGTGAACGAGCTCGACGCCGTGCAGTCCGCGGCGCAGAACCTCATCGCGTCGGGCATGGAGACCTGGACCGTCGCCGTCGATGTCGACCCGTCCACGGGCCTGCACACGGCCTTCGGCGTGGGCATGGGGCCGCGCATCGACTGACGGCGCCCGCCGGCGGCGCGCCGCCCGCGGACCGATCCCCGAGGTCGGAGCGGCCGTGGCGCCGTGCTCCGCGATCCGCGCCCCGTCGGCCGTCCTGCGGGTCTTGTCGTTTTATGCGCATTACGTTATGACTTTGCGCATGAGCGACCCCGACGCTCCCGCCCCGCTCCCGGTCCAGCCCGACGGCTGGCCGCGCCCCAAGGGCTACGCCAACGGCTGGCGCGTGCCCGCGGGTCGCGACCTGCTCTTCGTCGCCGGGCAGATCGGCTGGGACGCCGAGGAGCGGTTCGCGTCCGACGACTTCGTGCAGCAGTTCGAGCAGGCGCTCCGCAACTGCGTGACCGTCGTCGAGGCGGCGGGCGGCGGGCCGACGGACATCGTGCGCCTCACGATGTTCTGCGTCGACACGCGCGTCTACACGGAGCGCATCCAGGAGGTCGGGGCGGCGTACCGCCGCGTGCTGGGGAAGCACTTCCCGACCATGAGCCTGATCCGCGTGGCCGGCCTGCTCGAGCCGCGCGCGCTCGTCGAGATCGAGGCGACGGCGGCGCTCGCGCCGCGGGGAGGTGCGCACTGATGCCGCGCAACAGCCGGGGGAACCAGGAGGCGCGTCGCAAGGCGCTCAAGTCGCTGCTGCGCCGCAAGCGTCCGAGCACGCAGGCCGACCTCGTCGAGGCGCTGGCCGCCAAGGGCTTCCACATCACGCAGTCGAGCCTGAGCCGCGACCTCCAGTTCCTGGGCGCGCGCAAGCTCGACGGCATCTACTCGCTCGCGCAGGAGGGCGAGGAGGCGGACGCGTCGAGCCTCGACTACCCGACGCTCGCGGAGCTCGAGCCCTTCGTGCGCGGCGTGCAGGCGGCGGGGCCCAACCTGCTCGTCGTCGCGACGCGGTCGGGTCTCGCGCAGACCGTCGCGCTCGCGCTCGACTCCATGGCGATGCCCGAGGTCGTGGGCACGATCGCGGGCGACGACATCGTCTTCGTCGCGACGCCGTCGCGCGCCAGCCAGCGGCGCCTCGAGGAGCGCTTCGAGCGCCTGTTCCCCGGGCGCTGACCGCGCGCCCCCCGACGCGTCCGTCGGCCCGATCGGGAGGTGTTCCCGGGCTCCTGCGGAGGATCCCGCGCGGGCCGCGTTCACTGGTGACGCGGGTTCCGGAATGGGCTCCAGAACGACGATTCGGAACGCCGATCCAGGGTCTCGAGAGGATGGAGAGGTCGGGTTACGGAACGGCGTTCCGGGCCGCCTCAAGCAGAGAGTCTGGGGGCGTCGATGAATCACCACACAGCCTGGACGCGTCGGGTCGCGGGTGTTCCCCGCGGCGTCGGTCCGTCGATGCGTGGAGGATCCCCATGACGCCCGACTCCCTGCGACCGCTCGGCGCGTCGGGCGGTGCGCCCTCCACGACGGACTCCGCGACGGACCCGCGCCGTCGTCTCCACGCGCTGCGCGACGGGCTCCAGGGCATCCGCCACGTGTCCGGCGACCTGCGCGCCGAGGTCGCGGAGGTCGTCGCCGAGGCCGCGAGCGGCGGCATCCCGGACCGCACGCGCATCGACGCGCTGCTGCGCCGCCTCGAGACCGGGCTCGCACGCCTCGCGGCGCTGGCCGTCGACCTCGACGGGGTCACCACCGCCGTCGACCTCGCGCAGCCCGACGGACGGCGCCGCCCGCACGTGCTCGTCGTCGACGCGAGCCTGTCCGTGCGCCGGCACGTCGGCGACCGGCTCGCCGCGGCCGGCTTCGACGTGACGACCGCCGCCGACGGCCTCGTCGCGCACGCCTGTCTCGCATCCCGTCCGTGCGCCGCGATCGTCACGGACAGTTCCCCGCCGCACCTCGACGCCCGAGAACTCGTCGAGGCGTGCGCGGACCGGCTCCCGGTCGTCGTCACGACGGACGGCCGCGTCCCCGACGACGAGGTCCGCGCCCTCGCGTCGTCGGCCGCGGCCTGCCTGCCCAAGGACCCGTCGATCGCCGACCGCGTGCTGGACGTCCTCCTCGAGCACCTGCCCTCCCCGGCCCCCTCACCATGACACAGGCCCGCATCCTGATCGTCGACGACGAGCGGACCATCCGCTTCGCGTACGAGAAGCTGCTGCAGAAGCACGGCTTCGACGTCGAGGCGCTCCCGGACGCCGACACGGCGCTCGAGCGCCTCGGCCCCGGCCACGGCTTCCACCTCGTCATCTCCGACCTCAACATGCCGAACAAGGACGACGGCCTCGGCTTCGTCAAGGCGCTGCGCGAGATGCCGCACAACCAGCTGCTGCCGGTGCTCATGCTCACGAGCAGCACGGAGAGCAGCGACGTCGTCGAGAGCCTCGGCGCCGGCGCGAACGACTACGTCTCCAAGGAGCGCCGTCAGCAGCAGGAGCTCGAGTTCCTGGCGCGCGTCCGCAGTCACGCGCGCACCGGCATCCTCCAGGAGCAGCTCGACAAGGCGTCGCGCACCGACGAGCTCACCGGCCTCGCGAACCGTCGTCACGGCACGCAGCGGCTGAAGGAGGAGATGGGCCGCTCGCTGCGCTACGAGCGCGGACTCGCGGTCTGCCTGCTCGACGTCGACCACTTCAAGAAGGTCAACGACACGCACGGCCACCAGGCCGGCGACGAGGTGCTCGTCGAGGTCGCGGCGCGGCTGACCGCCGTCACGCGCGACTCCGACTGCGTCATCCGGTGGGGCGGCGAGGAGTTCCTCGTCGTGTTCCCCGAGACGGACGTCGAGGAGGCGGCCGGCATCGTGGGGCGCTTCCGCATGGAGATGAGCGGCACGCCGATCGCGGTGCTCGACGGCTCGGAGGAGATCGTCGTGACGATCTCCGGCGGCGTCGCGGAGCACGAGGAGGGCGACACGCTCGAGGGCCTCGTCGCCCGCGCGGACGCGGCGCTCTACAAGGCGAAGGAGACGGGCCGCAACCGGCTGCTCCTCGCGCAGGCCGGCGAGCTCATGCCCATCCGCATCTGACGCGCGCGGCGCGGGGCCGCGCCGCTCACCACACGCGGACGGTCTGCCAGATCTGCCCGTCGACGCGCTCGCCCGCGGGCGTGCTCACGCGCAGCTCGAAGTCCGCGGTCGGCCCGAGCTGCGCGTTGCCGCGGCCGACCTTCGCGAGCAGCACGTCGTCGGATCCCGTGAGGTGCACGGCGCGCCGGATCGTGCGCGGCTCGCCGTCGGGCGCGGGCGGCTCGTCGACGAGCAGCTCGCCGTCGAGCCAGACGCGGATGCGTCCGCGGTGCCGCAGGTGGATCACCGCCGGGACCGGCTCGGCGGGCGGGCCGACGATCTCGTCCCAGGTCACGAGCGCCCAGACGTAGGCCATCGCCGGTTCGGGGCGGCCGAGGCGCACGTCGACGAGCATGACGTCCCCGTCCGACTGGACGCCCTGCCACTTGCGACGCCCCGCCAGGCGGCTCTTCGGGATGGCGAGCAGGCCGGCCTCGTCGAACCACGTGCGGTCGAACCCGTCCTCGGCACGCCAGCTCCAGCTCCCGGCGTACTGTGCCTTGACCCACGGCGGGCAGTCGACGGGCCAGGGGAGCGTGTCCGGCGGCGGCGCGTCGACGGGCGGCGCGAGCGCGTCGGCGACGTCGGCGGGCGCGGCCGGCTCGTCCGTCGCGGCGGGTCCCTCGGCGGCCGGGGGCGCGTCCTGGGACGCCGCGACGGCGGGCGTCGTCTCGCCCGCGGCGACGTGCGGGGGGATCGCCGTCGCCGTCGCGGGCGGCGTGCACGCGGCGTCCAGCAGCGCGAGCGCGAGCGCCGCGAGCCGGCACGGAGTGGTGCGCGGTGGCGGCGCCATCGTCAGGCGACGGCTTCCTCGTAGATCGGCTGCTCGGTGAGCTTGCCGCTCTGCCCGAAGAAGCGCACCGGGTTGTCCCACACGAGGCGCTGCACGACGTCCTCGGCGAAGCCCGCCTGCTGCATCATGACCGCGAGCTTCGGCACGGACAGCGGGTCGGACGGACCCCAGTCGGCGGAGCTGTTCACGAGCATGCGGTCCGTGCCGTACTGCTTGAAGATGGTCACGGCGCGCTCGGGCGAGAGCTTGGTCACCGGGTAGATCGTGAAGCCCGCCCAGTAGCCGGACTCGACGACGGCGGCGATGGTCTCCTCGGTGCTGTGGTCGATCTCGACCATGTCCGGGTCCATGCCGACGTCCTTGCAGTTCGCGATGAGGCGCTTGGTGCCCTCGAGCTTGTCGACGTGCGGCGTGTGCACGAGCACCGGCAGGTTCATCTTCTTGGCCATCTCGAGCTGCTCGAGGACGACCTCCTCCTCGATCGGGTCGATGACGTCGTAGCCGACCTCGCCGAGCGCGCAGCAGAGCGGGTGCTCGAGGTATTTCGGCAGCTCGGCCATGACGCGCTCGCGGATGGCCGGCGTGTGCGCCTCCTTCGGGTTGAGCGCGAAGGTGCAGTGGTATTGGATGCCGGCCTTCGCCGCGCGCGTGTGCTCGAACTCGAGCAGGTGGTCGAAGTACTCGAGGCACGTCTCCGGGTGCTTCCGCGCGCGGCCGAGCCAGAAGCCGCCCGGCTCCAGCAGGGAGCGGATGCCCGCGGTCGCCATCTCGGCGTAGTCGCGGGTGTTGCGGGAGTACATGTGGATGTGCGGTTCGAAGATCTTCATCGGGAGGGTCCGGCGGAAGGCGAGGAGGACCGCTCATCCTACACCCCGGGGCCGGGGAGCGCCCGTCGACGGGGGCGCGCGGGGCCCGGGGCGCGCGGTCGGGCGCCGGCGTCGCGCCCGCGTGCCGGGCGGCGCGCGTCAGGCCTCGTCGCCGGGCGGGTCGCGGAGCGCCGCGAGGTTCCGCAGGAGGCCGCCCTTGCGCGCGCGCTCGAGCGGGGTCGAGCCGAAGTGCCGACGGAACGACTCGCGGGCGCGGGCCTCGAGCTCCGCGGGCGTGATCGTCGCGAGGTCCGGTCGCGGCACGAAGGGCGGGTCGACGGGCGCGGGCCGTCGCGCGTCCGGCGCGCGCGCCGGGCCGGGCGACGGCGGGCTCGGAGCGGCGCGGTCCGGCGCGCGCGCGGCGTCCGCCGGGAACGGGCAGGCGGCGAGACAGTCGTCGCAGCCGAACGCGCGGTGGCCGAGCGCCGCGGCCCAGTCGTCGGGCAGCGGGCCGCGGTGCTCGATGGTCCAGTAGGAGAGGCAGCGCCCCGCGTCGAGGCGGCGCCCGGGGAGCAGCGCGTCCGTGGGGCACGCGTCTACGCAGGCGGTGCACGTGCCGCAGCGTTCGACGCCCGGCGCGTCCGGCGGGATGTCGAGCGGCGTGACGATCTCGCCGAGCAGCGTCCACGGCCCGGACGCCTCGTCGAGCAGCATCGTGTTGCGGCCGATCCAGCCGAGGCCCGCGCGGGCGGCGAGGGCGCGCTCGAGCAGCGGCGCCGTGTCGACGCAGACGCGCGTCGCCGCGTCGGGGTGCCGTTCGCGGAGCGCGTCCGCGGCGCGCTCGAGCGCGGCGACGAGCGTGCGGTGGTAGTCCTCGCCGCGGGCGTAGCCGGCGACCGCGCCGCGCGCGTCCGTCGCCGGGTAGGCCGCCGTCACGCACACGACGCTCCGCGCGCCGTCGAGGCGGGCGCGCGGGTCGGCGCGCTGACCGGGCTCGCGCGCCATCCACTCGAGCGACGCGTGCAGCCCGTCCGCGACCCACGCCGACACGCGGTCCTCGACGGGCTCCGCCGTGGTGAAGCCGACGCGCGTGAACCCCTCGCGCAGCACGAGCTCGCGGAGTGCCTCGCGCCCTGCGACGTCGACCGTCGGCGTGCCGTTCACGCGCGTGCTCGGAGGGACCGGACTGCTAGGATGCGCGCCATGAGAGCGGCCATCCTACTCGCGGGACTCGTGCTCGCCCTGCCCGCCTGCGGTCCCGGCGACGACGGCGGTCCCGCGGAGGACTGGCCGCTGCGCGTCGACGCGCCCGGCGTGCTCGGCTACGTGTCGATGCCCGTCGGCCCGGACGACCTCGCGGCGTCGCTCGACCGTGTGCTCGCGTGGCGTCCGGACGGCCTCTCCGGCGACGGCTCCTTCGCGCTCGTGCTGCTCGACGAGTACGTGCACGGCAGCCCGTTCGCCGTCGCGGTCCCCGTCGACGACGAGGACGCGTTCCGCGCGTCGCTCCTCGCGTCGCCGAACGTCACGGCGGGCGCGCGCGACGCCTGGATCTTCACGCTTCCGCGGGGCAACGCGCTCGCGCAGGCGATCCAGGTCGCGCGGAGCATGGCGGGCGCGAACTCGCCGCAGGACATCCTCGCCGCGCTGGGCGAGGAGCCGACCATCGCCTGGAGCATGCAGCTCGCGCACCACGACGGGCGCGCCGTGCTCGCCCCGTCCTACGAGGCGGGGCTCACCGTCGCGCGCGTGCTCGACGAGGTCGGCGGCCTGCGCGCCGCGGACGGCCCGCTCGTGCTGAGCTTCGACGCGAAGCGCATGCACCTCGCGTACAAGCAGGAGATCGACGGCCTCGTGCAGCAGGTGCGCGGCATGCTGCTCAACGTGCAGATGGCGGGCCTGGGCGGGATGCTCGCGGCGGGCATGCGCGGCGCCGAGGTGCCGGAGCTCGACCTGCCCGTGCCGGGGCCGGCGCTCTGGGCGCTGCTCGAGATGGTCGGGCCGGACGAGGTCGAGGGGCTGCAGGTGGAGCTCCACGGGCTCGACGTCGGCGCGTGGGTGGATCAGTTCGCGCGGAGCGTGTCGGACGGCCCCGACGTCATGCGCGACGAGGTCTCCGCCGCGCTCGACCCGGTGCTCCACGTCCGGTTGCGCACGACGTGGATCGAGGGCAGCCCGCGCGCGGCGCTGCTCGCGGGCGTGCGCCCGGCGCCGGAGCTCCCCGACGCGGTGAGCTTCGCGTTCGAGCCGGTGTCGTTCCCCGCGGCGCTCGCCGAGTGGGCGCGGCCGCTCGTGGAGCTCACCATGGGCGAGGGCGCGCCCGCCGAGCGGCTCATCGCCGAGATGACCGAGCTGCTCGCGCCCTGCGAGGGCACGGTGCTCGTCGGCAAGGAGGAGGGCGCGCGCGCGCTCGTGCTCGCGCTCCAGCCGGGTCGCGAGCTCGACGTCGACGGCTTCGCCGAGGTGCTCGGCCTCTTCGCGCACACGCTCGACCTCGACGACGAGGGGCTCGGCGGGCCGCGGCCGTGGGACGGCGCGGTGCCGCCGGAGGGCGCGGTGCCCGCGGGCCGGTACTGGACGCACGACGGCGCGTTCGTGCTCACGCTCGACGACTGCGGGGCCGCCGGGCTCGACGGGCTGCTCGGGGAGCTGCGCGACGTGCTCGGCGGGGGCGCGGCGCGCGGCCCGTTCCTGTCGGTGCGGCAGGAGGTCCCGAACGGCCTGCTGCGCGCGGGCTTCTACGCGCGCGGTCGTGAGCTCGTCCTCGAGCAGGACGTGCCGGTGCAGCGCTGACGTGGACCGGCACGACCCCTCCGACGACCTCGAGGTCCAGCGCGGCCTCGTCATCCCGGCGGCGGAGATGGAGTGGTCCGCGAGCCGGGCGGGCGGCCCGGGCGGGCAGGCGGTCAACAAGCTCTCGACGCGCGTGACCCTGCGCTGGAGCGTCGCGGAGAGCGCGGTGCTCGACGACGCGCGGCGCGCGCGGCTCCTCGCACGGCTCGCGTCGCGGCTCACGAAGGCGGGCGAGCTCATCGTGCACGCCGACGGCGAGCGCAGCCAGCTGGACAACCGGCTCGAGGCGCGGCGCCGGCTCGCGCAGGTCGTGCGCGACGCGCTCCACGTGCCGAAGACGCGGCGCAAGACGAAGCCGACCAAGGGCAGCCAGAAGCGCCGCCTCAAGGCGAAGAAGGAGCACAGCCAGAAGAAGAAGATGCGCGGTCGGCCGCCGCGGGAGGACTAGGCAGGCCGATCAACGGGAGAGGCGGCTCCTAGGTGGAGCCCACGCGTCTCCAAACGGCCTGCTGGCTTCCCGGGGTGTTCTGCATTCGCAAGGGAGTGAGAGCACCGGGAACCTGCGAGGGCGGCGCAAGATTGTGATTGAGGCATGCGCCCGGAAGCATGACTTCGTGTCGGCCCGGCGGGACGTCGACCTTGACGTCTTGAGTCGTCACTAGGCACTGATAACCCGGGGCCCCGTGGGGCTCGAACACCGTCCCGGCAGGGATGGTGACGGTTAGCTGGCTCGGGCCCGTATTCTCGACGACGAGTTGAATGGGATACATCAGACTTCTGCTCCAAGCACGACAGATCGGACCACGAGCCGCCCCGAGGCGATGTGCTGCAAGAGGTCGTGTTCGCTCAGCCTCAGTCGCCAGGCGGGAGCAAGCCGGAAGCTCGCTGCATTGAAGGTGAGCGCGGACCCAGCACGCGAGTGCGACATGGCGAGCAACGCGTGGGAGCCGAGGCTCGTCGCGATGCCCTTCGCTTCAAACCGTTCCCTCCACTTTGCAGGCACAGCTGCCGAGTAGCGCGCCACGAACTGCTCGGGATCGATCTCCGAGGCTTGAGGCTCGTCCGCAAACGTGTCGAACAGGTCGGGATCCACGGTTCTCGTCTCGCGCCCGCCTTCTTCCGCGGTCCCCGGTGAGGCTCGCAGTCGGTCGAACCACTCGGCAAACCAGGGCACTTCCTCCCGGACGAGTGACACGATCTGCGCAGTCGGTGGGGATCGAAGCCAATGCAGAAAGAACGCGGCTTCGTCGCAATCGCGGAAGACTTGATGAGCCGTGATGACGCATTCCGCGGCGTTCGACAAGTCGCCAGTGTGAGCGTATGACACCAGGAGTGAGGTCGCCGCCGACAGCCGGTCGACGCTGGTGTTGCCACTCTTCAACGTGGACCAGAACAGCCTCAAGTCAGGCGTGGACATCATCAGCCCTCTTCGTCTTCGAGGAGAGTCTTGAAGCCGTTCTTGACGGCAGTGAGACCGGTGTAGATGGACGTGACAGAGCCCAGTGCGGCGGCCACGGCGCCCACGCCAAGAGTCGGGAGTGCGCCGAGCGCCCCTGAGACACCTGCGATGAGTGCGTTGCTGGAGGCGAGTGCGGAGCCCAGGAATATCGATCCGTAGCCGTCGACCCGCTTGCTCTTGGATCCCTGGGGAGCAGGAGGTCGCTCAGTGGCTCTGATGAGTTCACCTGGATCGATTTCGCCGTCAGGCTCCTCGGAAGACGTCCGCTCGATCGCAGTAATTGTCGCCCCGAGCGCGTTGGGGATCGCATCCACGCTCGGGATGGACTCCACGTGAACCGCTCCTCTGATCTCGGAGGACCGTTCACTCACGATTCCCGCCAGTCGAGCACGGTCCAGGATCTTCAGGGCGTCACGTGCCGAGGCCATCCCAACCTCCAACATCTCGTCCGACAGGCGTTCGTTCTCGGTCGAGCTGGTGCGCGAGACGAGGCTGCGTAGGAGCTCGGCAGGCTTGGCGAGGCCTTGAAGGTCCAGGTCGGAGTAGGACCTCAGCACGTCGTCCTCGACGCGCTCGTGGACCCGTCGAATGCGCCCATGAATTTCGGTTCCCATGGGAGGGAGCGCCGAATCCGAGTCAGAGTCTGCAGTGAGACTCCACCCGCTCACTTGGGCCATGGGCACGAGCCGGACCAGAACAAACTCGCGATCGAGTGCCAAGTGGATGTGGGACTGCGTCACCGCTGCAATCCACCCGATGAGGATGCGGCCTTCTCGGAGAATGACCTGCACCTTGGTACCGGCGAACTCAACTGGGTCGAATTGAACCAATGCTGCGATCCCCTGATTAGGGTCAACATTCCTGCCGAACGACGTCGTCAGATAGGGATGCTCAAGAACCGAAGCCCAGAGCTTACAGCGGACCTCTCGGAACGGCTACGTTCGACATGTCGTCGGCTGTGCGTTCCTACGGCACCCGGTAGACCGTCGGGCGCACGGCGCCCGCGCCCTCGTCGACGGCGGGCAGCTCGAGCGCCGGCTCGAAGCGCGCGGCCGCCGCGTCCATGACCGCGGCGGCCTGCGGGAGCTCGCGCGTGTAGAAGACGAGGTCCGCGTCGCCGACGAGCACCTCGGGCGGATCCGCGCGGTAGACGAAGGGCACGCAGCGGCGGCCGGACAGCACCGCGAGCATCTTGGGCACGTCCGTCATGAGCACGGTGTCTGGCGGTGTCGTCGCGAGGAAGCGCGCGACGTCGGCGAGCACCGGGTGCACGTCGATGCGCGCGAGCGGCGAGCCGGCGGGCTCGACGGCGCGCGTCTCCTCGGACGCGCGGACGATCGCCGGCCACTCGCGGAAGCGCAGCGCCGCGAACGGCAGCGCGAAGAACGCCGGCAGGAGCAGCCAGGCGACGGACGGCAGGCGCAGCGCGCGGCCGCGGTGCAGCCACCACGCGAGGCCCGCCGTCCCGACGACGCCCGCGCCGAGCAGGGCGGCGTACGCGCGGCTCCAGCGGCCGAGCACCACGGGGTCGTCCGAGCGCTGGAGCGCGAGCAGGACGAGCACGGCGACGGCGCCCAGCAGCGTGGCGGCGCGCCCCGCCGGCCGGTCCGCGACGACGGCGAGCGCGCGGCCGAGCCGCACGGCGCCCTCGAGCGCCGCGACGAGCAGCAGCGGCAGGAGCGGCACGTAGAAGCGCTCCTGCTGGTCGAAGGGCCACACGAGATGGAGCGCGAGCGTCGCGCCGAGGTAGGCGGCGCACAGGAGGCGCGTGCGACGGACATCCGCGTCCGGCGAGGGAGAGCCCCCCGGGGACGAGGCGTCCGCGGGAGCGGTGTCGTCCGCGCGACCGGGGGCCGCCGCGCCGCGCCACGGGGCCCTCGCGACGAGCCCCACGCAGCCGACGAGCAGCACGATCAACACGAGGTACCCCACGGGAGCGCGCGCCCCGGCCTTGTCGACGTTCGTGAGGAGCACGGCGCCGGCCCGGGCGAGCACGCCCACGTTGCCGCCGACGCGTCGCGCGAGCGCGGGGCCGTCGAGCGGCGGCACGTCCACCTGTACGACCTTCGTGAGGTCGCGCGGCTCGGCGGCCAGGAACTCCGTGCGGTAGTCGGGCGCCTCGGGGGACACCGCGCGGACGTGCGCGCCCCAGGCCATCCAGCCCAGCAGCCCGGCGGCGCCCAGGGCGAGCACGGCGAGGGCGGCTCCCCGGCGCGTGTCCTTCCGCAGCAGCGCGACGGCCGGCACGGCGAGCAGGCTCACGCCCGCGAGGCGCACCGACAACGTCGCGACGACGAGCAGCCCGGCGAGCACGACCGCGCCGGCGCCTCCGCGCCACGCCCGCGACGTCGCGCGGATCGTGACGAGCAGCGCGGCGAGGCTCAGGGCGAGGAAGAGCGGCTCGGTGCGGAGGTAGCGCACCGAGAGCTCGAAGAGCGTCTGCGAGAGCGCGACGCAGGCGGCGACGGCGAGCGCCGGCCACGGTCCGAGCCCGAGACGCCGCGCGAGCCGGTGCGCGAGGAGCACCGCGAGCGCCCAGGCCGCGACGAGCGCCGCGTGGAACACGCCGTAGGCGTCCGCCCCGAACACCCGCCCCAGCCCGGCCACGAGCCACGGCCAGCCCGGCGGGTACTTCCCGTGGAGCGCGCCCCCGAGCACGTATCCCTCACCCGAGCCCACCGCGTTTCCCAGACTCAGGTAGGCTGCGGCATCCGGGTCGATCCGCCACACCGGATCGATCGCTGAGAAGATCGTCACGGAGAAGATCAGCAGCAGGGCCGGACGCAGCGCTCGCATCGGCGGCCAACCTGCGCCAAAGGCGGCCTGAGAGCCAGGATTTTCGCACCTGACAGATTTTCGGTGTCGATCCTGTGACCCCACGTGTCGTCCCGGCTACCAACACGCAAGGCACCGGATCCCGGGTCGGGTCGCGTCCCCGGGGCCGCAGGACCCCCGGCGCCTCGTTGCCCCCGAACAGGAAGGCGTCGCATTGGTCGAGCCCGGCGAAGCTCGCGAGAGGGAGGAAGCCCCCGTGGGCCGCGCTCCTTCCGCCGAGGGCCGGCCGGCCGTCCGGGTCGCCCGGAAGCCGAACGCACGGACCCCCGACCACGTGTCGGCGGACGTCCTGGCGCGGGCGCGCGCGATCGCCCTCGAGACCCGCCACCCGCTGCTCGTCGAGACCGTGCGCGCCGAGCCCTGCGAGCTCCAGTCGCTCAACAACGCGCTCATGGACGCCTTCCGCGAGCTGGGCAGCGTCGAGGCCTACAGCCTGCTCTTCGAGCTGAACGTCCGGCCCTTCTCGCTCGTCGCCGCGCGCATCATGCGCATGACGGGCTCGCGCGCCGACCCGCACGACGTGCTCCAGGAGGCGTTCCTCGCCATCTACAGGTACCCGTCGCGCTTCCGCGCCGAGAAGCCCAACGCCTTCCGGAACTGGTCCTACTCGATCATCCGGAACACCGTGTACCGGCAGCTCTCGTCGTCCATGAAGGACGGCATCCCCGCCGAGATGCTCGCCGACGTCCTCGAGGACGAGAACACGGCGAGCCCGGCGCAGGCCACCGAGGACGCCGAGTCGGCGGCGCGTTGCCGGCGCGTCTACGGCATCCTCCTGAGCCTCTACACCCACGCGTACCTCAACGAGCTCAAGCCGCGTGACCGCCTCGCCCTCGAGCTCGTCGAGGTGCAGGGGCTCGGTTACCGCGAGGCGACGGAGGTCCTAGGGATCAAGCTGGAGAACTTCAAGATGGTCGTCTGTCGCGCCCGCAAGAAGATCTTCCAGTCGATGGTCCGCGTTCTCGGGACGCAGCAACCATGAGCACCCCCCTGCATTTCGACACCCGCCCCTGCGACGACTACGTCGAGGACCTGAGCGCCTGGGTCGACGGCGAGCACGGTCCCGTCGACGCCGACGAGAGCCCGGCCCTGAGCCGGCTCGTCGAGCACATGGGCTCCTGCCGCGGCTGCCAGGACTACACCGTCACGCTGCGCAAGCTCTCCGAGCTGAACCGCGCGAACGCCGTGACTCTCGACGAGGAGACGGCGAACCGCGTCGACCCGACGGGCCTCTTCGCGGCCATCACCGGCGACCTCGTCGCCGAGAAGCGCGGCACCCTCGCGCGCCTCTTCTACGAGATCGGCAAGGCCTACGCGCTCGCCGGGAACCGGGCGCTCCAGGAGAAGAAGCGCCTGTCCGTGGCGTTCGCGTCGCGCGCGCTCCCCATCCGCGGGACCGAGGCGAAGGCGCGGCGCGAGCTGCGCGACGCCGAGGCCCTCGATCGTGCCGGAGGCCGCTCCTCCGGCACGAGCATCCTCCTGCGCCGGTCGCGGCAGCTCTTCGGTCCCGAGCGCAACGACTCCGCCGCGCTCACGCGCGCGCGCCGCTTCCTCGAGGAGGCGCTGGCGCTCGACCCGAGCCTCGACGAGGCCCGCATCTACCTGGCCTTCCGCCACACCGCCGTGGGTCGCTCCGACCGCGCGCGCATCCAGCTGCGGAAGGTCTACCTCGACGGCCGGACGCCGGTGCTCCGGCTCCTCGCCCTCCAGTTCCTGGGCAAGCTGCACGCCCAGGAGGGCGACTACCGCCGCGCCATCGAGTGCTACGAGGAGGTCGTCTCCGCGCAGGAGTCGACCCGCGAGCCGGGGCTCTTCCCCAGCTTCCTCAACCTCGCCGTCAACTACGCCAAGGCCGGCGACGTGGATCGGGCGACCGCGTCGTTCTCCGACCTGGCGGGTCGATTCCCCGAGCGCCTGCCCCAGATCCGCGAGCTCCTCTCGCGGAAGAGCTGGTTCCAGGCCGTGCTCCGTGACAACCACACCTTGAAGCGGTCCCTCGCCACGAGGGCGCCGGCGCTGTTCGCCGCCTGATTGGACGTGATCATGAAGGCTCTCATCCCCACCACGCGCACCCGACCCGCCTGGGTCACCCCGCTGCTCTGCGCGTTCCTCTGCCTCTGCCTGTCGACGGGCGCGCTCGCGAGCGACCCCGACGACGACCTGGGGCTCCCCAGCATCACCGACGGCGACGACGACGACGGCACCCAGGACTCGACGGGCGACGCACCGGACATCCAGATCTCCGCGGACGTCCTCGAGACCCCGGCGGCGGACGACCAGGTGGGGTTCGTGCTCCTCGACCGCACCGGCGACACGGGCACCACCTACGAGACCGGCGCCTCCACCGACGAGGCCGAGGTCGTGCCGAAGGAGGACGACTTCGCTCCGGCCAACAGCGTCACGCAGCTCGACGACGGCGTGAAGATGCAGGGCCGCATGCTGCTCCAGCTCCCGTACAAGGGCGAGGGCGACCTGCAGGCCAAGATGCGCTCGCCGCCGGACGCCGTCGACGTGCGCGCGCTCCTCACCGTCGACAACCTGGATTCGCTCGACGAGCTGCTCGCCGACCCGTCCTCGATCCCCTACGGCGTGACCACGGTCCTGCCCGTGGGCAAGGTCGCGACGGTGAACCTCAACGCCTTCCAGAAG
Organism: bacterium; assembly: GCA_030428785.1. Lineage (GTDB taxonomy): Bacteria > Planctomycetota > B15-G4 > B15-G4 > B15-G4 > JAUIEF01. Next base: position 6,569 of record JAUIEF010000036.1, on the reverse strand, counting down.
CTCGTCGACCTCTACGGCTACGTGCTCTCCAGCGGACACGTCTCCGTGGTCATCCTCTCGAAGGACAGCTCGGGCGGTCTGCACGTCGCCGCGGCGCGCCTCCCGGCCAGCGGCGGCCAGATGGAGATCGTCACCCGCTGACCGACCGCGGTCGCCGGGCCGGGGCACACGCCCGGCCCGGCGACCCGTCGTCGATCCCGGCCCGCGCGTGATCGCGTGACGCCGCACGGTCGGCTCCGCGCCGCGCGCGGGCGTCGACCGCGCCTTCGGCCGGAGCCCCGCCTCCGCTACGATGCGGTGCTCACCCCGGAGCCCGCACCGTGCCGCCCCCCGACGCCCTCCTCGCGGATCTCAACGATCCCCAGCGCGAGGCCGTGGAGTACGGGGAGGGCCCGCTGCTCATCGTCGCGGGCGCGGGCAGCGGCAAGACCCGCGTCATCACGCGGCGCATCGCGCGCCTCATCGACCGCGGCGTGAAGCCGTGGGAGATCCTCGCCATCACCTTCACGAACAAGGCGGCGGGGGAGATGAAGGAGCGCGTGCTCGACCTCGTGGGGGACGGGCGCGTGACGCTCGCGACCTTCCACGGGTTCTGCGCGCGGGTGCTGCGCATGGACGGCGAGCCCGTCGGCCTCACGCGCGACTACACGATCTACGACACGAACGACCAGACGGCCCTGCTGCGCGACGTGTGCCAGGAGGCGGGCATCGACACGCAGAGCTTCCGGCCGCGGTCGCTGCTCTGGGCCATCTCGCGCCTGAAGAACGACGGCATCCCGCCCGAGGAGGCGGAGGCCGAGGCCATGTCGAGCTTCGACCGCGTCGTGAGCCGCGTCTACGCGCGCTACGTCGAGCAGCTCGCGGCCGCCAACGCCGCGGACTTCGACGACCTGCTGCTCAAGGTGCGCGAGCTCTTCGAGAAGCACGAGGACGTCCTGGGCCGCTACCGCGAGCGCTACAAGCACGTGCTCGTCGACGAGTACCAGGACACGAACCTCATCCAGTACCGCATCGCGCGCGACATCGCCGAGGGCCACGGCAACATGTGCGCGACGGGCGACCCCGACCAGTCGATCTACGCCTGGCGCGGCGCGCGCGTGCAGAACATCCTCGACTTCGAGCGCGACTTCCCCGGTGCGCACGTCGTGCGGCTCGCGCAGAACTACCGCAGCACGAACCACATCCTCGCGGCGGCGTCCGCGGTCATCGACCACAACGAGGGGCGCCTGCTCGGTGACCTGTGGAGCGAGCTCGGCGACGGCGAGAAGGTGCGCGTCATCGCCTGCGACGACGAGGAGTCGGAGGCGGACACCGTCGCGCGGCTCGTCGAGGAGGCGCGCGTCGACGGCATGGCGCTCTCCGAGATCGCCGTCTTCTACCGGACGAACGCGCTCTCGCGAGGCCTGGAGCGCGCGTTGCGCCTGCGCAACGTCGCGTACGAGATCGTCGGGGCCGTGGAGTTCTACGAGCGCAAGGAGGTCAAGGACCTGCTCGCGTACCTCAAGGTGCTCGCCAACCCGAAGGACGCCGTCTCCTTCCTGCGCATCGTGAACGTGCCGACGCGCGGCATCGGGAAGACGAGCCTCGAGCGGCTGCGCGCGTGGGCCATCCCGCAGGGCGTCGGCCCGCGTGAGGCGGCGCGGCGCGCGGCGGAGGTGCCGGCGCTGCCGAAGCGCGCGTGCAAGTCGCTGCTCGCGTTCACCGAGCTGCTCGACGAGCTGGAACACACGCTCGAGGGCCTGCCGAGCGAGACGCTGCGCGCGATCATCGACACGACCGGCTACGAGGCGTACCTGCGCGACTTCGGCGGCGCCGAGGCGACGGAGCGGCTGGAGAACGTCGCCGAGCTCGAGGCCGCGCTGCTCGCGTACGAGCGCAACGCGTCCGAGCCGACCGTCGCGGGCTTCCTCGAGGAGACGGCGCTCGTCACGGACGTCGACCAGTACGACAGCCACGCCGAGCACGTGACGCTCATGACGCTGCACGCGGCGAAGGGCCTCGAGTTCCCGTTCGTGTGCATCGTCGGCATGGAGGAGGGCGTGCTCCCGCACCAGCGCTCGCTCGAGTCGGCCGCCGACGTCGAGGAGGAGCGGCGTCTCTGCTACGTCGGCATCACGCGCGCGCAGCGGCGGCTCGTCATCACCTACGCCGGGCGTCGCGCGCTCCACGGGCAGTGGGGGCCGACGATCCCGTCGCGCTTCCTCGACGAGCTCCCGGACGAGGACATCGTGCGCGAGGACAAGCGGTCGGGCGCGCGGTCCGGCGGCGGCTGGGGCGGCGACGCGTGGGGCGGCGGAGGCGGCGGGCGCGGCGGCTCGCGGAGCGCGTCGGTCGGCGAGGCCGACAGCGTGTCCTACGTGCCGAGCGCCGACGACTACCTCGACGTCGACGTCCCGCGCGAGGGCCAGCGCGTGCGCCACGCGCACTTCGGCCAGGGCGTCGTCGTGGCCATCTCGGGCATGGGCGCCAAGGCGCGCATCACCGTCCGCTTCGAGCGCTTCGGCGAGAAGCAGCTCATGGCCGAGTACGCGCGCCTCGAGCCGGCCTGAGGCCCCGCCCGCCCCGAGTCGGCGCTCACCCGTGACGCGCCGGCCTCGCGCGCCGCGCGGCCCCCGCGGCGGCGGCCCCGGCCGGGCGCGCGCGATCGCGGGGTTCCGCTAGAATGTCCGGCTCGCTCCGCACCGGAAGGATCCCCGCTCCATGGCCCGTCTCATCGTCAACCAGGGCGACGGCCCGGTCCCCGTCGAGCTCGACGGGCCGGTCGTGCTCGGCAGCAACCCGTCCTGCGACGTGGTCCTCGAGCACCCCACCGCGATCGGCTGCCGGGTCGAGCTCAAGCCGCTGAAGTTCGGCTACCGCGTGAAGCTCCTCAAGGGCGACATGCAGCTCAACGAGCAGCCCTGCGAGATGGCCGACCTCGAGCACGGCGACACGCTGCGCATCGGCGAGGTCATGCTGCTCTACAAGCAGCCCGAGGGCGACGCGTTCGTGCCCGGTGACGCCGGCGCGGCGGCGCCGCTGCCGGAGCTCGACGGGCTCGAGGAGTTGGAGGAGCTCGACGACCTCGGGCTGGACGAGATCGAGGGGCTCGAGGAGCTCGAGCCGGCGACGCCGCTCGACGAGCTCGAGGAGCTGGACGACCTCGAGGAGCTCGAGCCCGCCGGGCGCTCGCGCGGCCCCGTCGAGGAGATCGACCTGGGCGCCGGCCGTCCCGCCGCCGACCACGTCGCCGAGCCCTCGCCCGAGCTCGACGAGGCCTTCGAGCGCGCGCGCTGGAAGCGGCTCGAGGCGCTGCGTCGCCTGAAGCTCGCGCGCGACGGCAGCACCGAGTGGTTCATCGACCTGTCCAAGCCGCGCGCGCTCGACGACGTGCGCGAGATGGACGACGCCGGCGTCGCGGCGCTCGAGGCGTTCGAGAAGGAGCAGGGTCTCGAGGACGCGAGCCTGAAGGAGCTGCTCGACGGCGTGGACGCCGCGCAGGCCGAGGCCGTCGCGCGCGAGGAGGCCGCCGCCGCGAAGGCCGAGGAGGAGGCCGCGGCCGCGAAGGCCGCCGAGGAGGCCGCCGCCGCCGAGCTCGCCGAGCAGGAGCGCGCCCGGGCGGAGGAGGCCGCGCAGGCCGCCGAGGCCCAGGCCGCCGCGCAGGCCGCGGACGACGAGGAGCTGCTCGAGCTCGAGGAGCTCGACGACGCCGAGGAACTCGAGGAGCTGGACGACCTCGAGGAGCTCGATGAGCTCGAGCCCGTCCCGGAGCTCGGGAGCGCGACCGCGCTCGAGGAGCTCCCGGCGCTCGAGGAGCTCGAGGACCTCGAGCCGGTCGACGAGGAGCCCGCGCCCGCCGCGAAGCCCGCGCCCGCCGCGAAGCCCGCTGCCGCCGCGAAGCCCGCTGCCGCGGCCGCCGGCGCCGGGTCCCGTCGCGGCGGCTCCCGCGCCCGCTCGGGCGGCGGTCGCTCGGCGTCCCGAGGAGGCTCGCGCGCCGCGCCCTCGGCCCCCGCGCCGCGCACCGTCGCGCCGTCGCCGAACGTCGCCGCGGCCGCCGCGGGCGGCGTCTCGACCTGGGCGCCCATGCCCACGGGCGCCGCCGCCGTCGGTGAGGGCGCGCGTCCGCTGCCCGCCGAGGGCGTGCGCTTCGCCCGCCCGCTCCCGGCCGGCCACCGTGCGCCGTCCTTCCTGCCGCCCGCCCGTCCCGCCGCCCGGAGGTCCGCATGATCAGGGTCACCTGCGACGCCTGCGGAGCGTCGTTCACCGCCAAGGACGAGCTCGCCGGCCGCAAGGGCAAGTGCCCGTCGTGCAAGGCGCCCATCGAGGTGCCGCAGCCCGAGGCCGACGACGAGCCGGAGGAGCACGAGGAGGCCCCCGTGGTCGTCGCGCACGGCGGCCGCCGTCACGGTTCCGGCCGCCGCGCGTCGGGCAGCTCGCGCCGACGGCACAACGTGCCGCACAAGAAGAGCAACTCGCAGCTCGTCGTGATCCTCGTCGCGGTCGTCGTGCTCGGCGGCGCCGGCGCGTGGTGGGGGAGCCAGGCGGGCGACGGCCCGAGCGGGTACAGCATCGGCCTCGACCTCATGCAGCAGAGCCGGTGGGAGGAGGCCATTGCCTCCTTCGACAGCGTGCCGCCCGACAGCCGGCTCTATGCCGACGCGCAGGCGATGCGCAAGCAGGCCCAGGACGAGATGGCCGCGGGCGATCGCAGGGCCTCCATGGCGCGGGCGAACAACCTGTACGAGATCATCAAGCGCGTCCAGAAGTCGTTCGTCGACCGTGACGGCCAGGGCCACTTCGACCCGAACTACGTGCCGAACACGCGCTACCTGCTCAAGCGCTGCAAGGAGTTCCGCGAGGACTTCCCGGACGACAAGCACGTCTCCGAGATCCGCCAGATCGAGCAGCGCTACAAGAACATCGCGTCGCTCTCCGAGCCGCCCACCGAGGCCGACGTGCGCGCCGAGCTCAACTTCCGCATGATCCTCGCGAACCCGAACTACATCGACTCGATGAAGGCGATCGACGAGTTCGCGCTCGCGTGGCCGGACAAGGTCGAGGCCGCGCAGGAGCTGCGCAACGAGGTGCGGTCGCACAGCCTCGAGTACTGGAAGGCGGTCAAGGGCGAGGTCGCGCCGATGCTCGAGGGAGGCCGCCTCGAGGCCGCCGCGAACAAGCTCGCGACCTACCTCGAGAAGATGGACGAGACGCCCGGGCTCGACCCCGTGGCCGAGGCGCGCGAGATGTACGCGAAGGCGCTGGGCGGCTGACGCGCGTGACCGGTCACGACGGGTCCGCCCGGCGCGACGCGGGCGGCGTCGACGGGCGGCTGCTCGTCCTGCTGCTCGTCGCGGTCTTCCTCGCGCTCGCCGCGTGGCGCACGACGCGCGCGTGGCGCCCCGAGCCGGCGCGCACGAGCTTCGTGCTCGCGCGCAACCTCATGATGGATCTGCGCCACGCGTCCTTCGTGCGCACGTCGGAGCGCCTCAACCTCGCGAACCCGCGCGGGCGCCGGCACACGGTCGAGGCGACGCGCGAGCAGCCGCGCGGCGTGCTCTCCCGGCCCGACCGGACGCCGCCCGCGGTGTGGCTGCTCGGCGACCGGCCGGGCTTCGACCTCGACGTCGTCGAGCCGACGGACCGCACGCTCGCGCTCGTGCTCGCCGACGAGACGGAGGCCGTGCAGCGCGTCACCGTGTTGTTCAACGGCGAGGACCTCGGCACGACGACTCTGCGTCGCGACGGCGTGCCCATGCCGGTGCTCCGCGACGTGCCGGCGGAGGACCAGGTCGTCGGCCGCAACCGCGTGCAGCTCCTGTTCGAGGCGGTGGAGGAGCGCACGCTGCCGGACGAGACGGGCGCGTGGCCGGTCGCCGCACGGCTGCTCGCGGTGCGCTTCCTGCTGCCCGGCGAGGACCACGCGCCGCCGCCGCCCGGCGCGCGCGACACGCCGGTCCCGCGGCTCGCGTCCGCCGATGACCCCGCGCACCCGGTCATGGAGCTCGCGCTCCCCGCGGGCAGCCTCGTCTCCGTGGCCGCGGACCTGCCCGACGAGGAGCGCGTCGCGCTGCGCTTCCAGGTCGTGCGCGCCGACGCGCCGCTCGAGGCGTGGGCCGTCCCCGACGACGCGCCGCCGGTGCTGCTCACGCGCACCGACCCCGCGCTCGTCGCGACGCCACTGGTGTTCGCGGACGTCTCGCCGTGGAGCGGGCGGCCGCTGCGCGTCGACCTGCGCGTGCCGGGCGACGCGGGCGAGGTCGCCGTGCGCGGGCTCGCGCTGCTGCTGCCGTCGACGGAGGAGCCCGACGGCGACGCGCGGGCGGCGACCGAGGCGCCCTCCGGCGGCGACGAGGGCGCGGACGACGCCGCGTCGCGCGACGGCGGGCTCGACGGCGCGTCCGGCGACGTCGCCCCCGAGCCCGTCGGCACGCTCTTCGTGCTGCGCGACGGCGAGCTGCCGCGCCTCGCGCTGCTCGTCGACGACCTGCGCCTCGAGGTCGACCTCGCGACGCGCACCCGGCGCCTCTACGACCTCTCGACGCCGGACGGCTCGCAGCGCGACCTCTCGACCTCGCGCCCGGCGAGCGCCC
>JAUIEF010000277.1 GCA_030428785.1 bacterium | reverse complement strand
GGCCTCCGGAGGTCGGGACGCGCGGCTCCAACAGGGCCCGGGCGTCGACGTCGCGGCCGTCCCCGTGCGGCCGCCTCAGCGGGCGCCGCCGGACGCGCCGAGCACCTCGGCCGTGAGCTCGAGGAGCTGTTCGCCCGTGCGCGACTCGATGGAGCGCGGCACCCGGTCGACGACCCACGCGAAGACCTCGACCCAGCGCGCGGCGGCGCCCGAGCGGTCGGACGTCACGGCGTGGAGCGCCCCCTCGAACGAGAACGCGTGACGCGTGCCGTCGACGACGACCGCGAAGTCCCAGGTCTGGAGGTCCGTGAGCTCCGTGTTCACGACGTCGTGCGCGGGCGGCAGAGGCAGGCGTCGCACGGCCCCCGCGAGCTGCCCGAGCGTCCACGCGTCGAGACGTTCGCGCCGCAGCTCGACGCGCCCGTCGTCGCCCTCGACGTCGACGGCGAGCACGCCGTCCGGCTCGACGGTCACGCGGTAGTCCGGCCGGTCCGACGTCCCGCCCGCGTGCACGACGATCTCGAGCGTGCCGTCCCACGCGGCGGGCTCCCCCTGGGGATCGGGGACGACGCGCGCCGGCTCGTGCGCGACGAGCCCGGCGGCGGCGCAGCCGACGACGAGCGCCGCCGCGGCCGCGGCGACCGTCGCGCGCGCGACGAGGCGTCGCCCCGCCCCGGGACCTCCGCCCGCGCGCGCGCTCACCATCCCTCGCGCTCCGCGAGCGCCGCGACGTGCGCGAGGTGGTGGTCGCCGTGCCAGGCGTAGACGCCGACGTTCACGTCGAGGCGGATGCTCTCGCCGGACTCCGGGTGCGTGAAGGTCCGCGCGCGCTCCTCCGGACCGAGCGCGCGCAGCAGGACGACCCACCGACGGTGCAGCGCGTCGAGCAGGTCGAGCGACAGCGCCGGCGGGCCGTCGCGCGCGTCGGGCAGCTTCGCCCAGGCGCGCTCGTCGTACGCCTTGATGAGCGGCGCGTCCTCGGTGAGCGCCCAGCGGAAGCGCACGGTGCTGTTGAGGTGGCTGTCCGCGAGGTGGTGCACGACCTGCCGCACCGTCCAGCCGCCGGGGCGGTAGGGCGTGTCGAGCCGCGCGTCGTCGAGCGGCTCGACGAGCGCGCGGAGGCGCGCGGGCAGCGACCCGATGCGGTCGATCCAGGTCGCGAGCGTCCCGTCGTCGACGTCGTCGGGCGGCGCGAACCGCCCGATGGGGTAGCGCAGGTCCTCGGCGACGAGCGACGGGTCCGGGACGGTCATGGCGATCCTCGGCGGCTCCGGCCGCGCGGGCGACCCCGCGGACCGGCGGCGCCATGGTAGCGCTCCGGCGTGCCGTCCCGAGCCCGGACCTCCCCCGATTCCCAGAATGCGAGTATGATGGGCCGCCACAGGTGGGGACCTGGAGGCGCGCTCCACGCGACCGGAGCGGTGAAGAGAGACGACTCATGACCGACCACGCACAACGGGCACCGGACGACTTCGGCGACGAGCCGGACCCCGCATCGCCGGCCCCCACATCACCGGCCCCCGCCCCCGACACCTCCCCCGCGCGGGGCGACGACGCGGCGACTCTCCACGAGCGCCTCTGGGCGCGCGAGGCCGGGCGCCTCGTCCTCATGGAGGACTGCTGCGCGCTCATCGAGAAGCAGGCGACCGCGGGCCGCGGGCTGCGCGCCGCGACCGTCCGCGCGAGCTACCGCTCGGTGCAGAAGATGAAGCCGGGCCTCGTCGGGTACATCGTCGGCAAGTTCATGCCGCAGGTGCTCGAGGCGCTCGAGCCGTGGTGGGAACGCGCGCGGGTCGACGCGTCCGCGAACGGCGGCGACGCGGAAGGCACGTTCCGGAACGCGCTCGCGGGTGACGCGAACCGCGCGGCCGACGCGCTGCTCGCCGTGACGGACGCGCAGATCCGCGGCGCGCGGATGCCGCTGCGCGTCGCGTACAAGACGGTGCGCGGCGAGGCGGAGCAGCCCGTGCGCGACGCGGTGCCGGGACTCGCCGAGGTCTTCGAGAAGCACCTGCGGCGCGGCTGACCGGCGCGGGAGCGCCGCGGGACGCGCGCTCCGTCAGGGCTCCTCCGTCGCGCGGTCCTCCGGGTCGACGAAGCCGCCGTGCTCGCGCAGGAAGAGGACGAGCGGGTCGTCGGGCTTCACGTTCGACGCGAAGCTCAGCTCGCAGTGCGGGCAGGTCCACGCGCCCTCGACCGGGTCGCCGCAGGCCGGGCAGTCGCCGCGGAAGGGCTGTGCCGTCTCCGGGTCCTCGACGTCGAAGAAGCGGCCGAGCACGCGCGCCGCCTCGCCCGCCTGCGTCGCGGCGACGCGCACGCGCCACGCGTGCGGGCCCGTCGGGTCGGACTTGAGCGGCATGGACGCGCCCTCGTGCGCGACGGCCGCCGCGTCGAGGTCGTGGCACAGCTCGTCCATGGAGGCGTCGTCGAAGAGGCCGGGGAGAGTGACCCAGTCGTCGGGCATCAGGCGGCTCCGGAGGGGAGGTCGAGGGTCTCGTGCGACTCCCACCCGCGCGCGGGGCGGTGCGTGCCGCACGCGCGGCACGCGGCGTCGACGTCGACGACGCGCGCGCCGCAGCAGGCACAGGCCCGCGGGGCGCCCGCTCCCTCGAGCGGGCGGCTCCAGCGGAGCAGCCGCAGCGTGACGATCGGCGGCGCGATCGCGGCGCCCACCCAGAGCAGCGCCAGCTCGCTCTCGCGGAGCCAGGGCCCCACGAAGAGCAGCACGACGAGCACGCCCCAGGCCTTGAGGCCGATCAGCAGCGCCACGCGCGTGCCCCGCGGCATCCCGAGCGGTGGGCGGTCGGAGTGCGCGGCGAACTGACCGAGCTGCGCGGCGAGCGCCGCGACGCCGACGCACCCGGCCGACCACCACGCGCCGCCGAGGAGCAGCAGCGCGCCGGCGCCCGGCTCGCGGTCGAACACCTCGAGCGCGGCGACCACGCAGCCCGCCATCCACGGCCCCGTGAACACGAGCACGGCGACGGTCGGCCCGAGCGCGACGAGGTGCAGCAGCGCGACCTCCCAGGGACGCGGCGGCTGCGCGCCGCGCGTCAGCGGGTCGACCGCGTCTTCCTCGCCGGCGCGACCGGCCGCCGCGCGCTCCACCGCGAGCCGGCAGCGACGCACGCCCCACCAGGTCGTCACCGCCACGAACGCCGCGGCGATCGCCCACACGACGATCAGCGGCGACGCCTTCGGGTCGAACGGGAGCCGCTCGATCACGGGGCGATGCTCACGGAGCGGTCGCGGGAACGGTGGTCGGGCCTGATCGCGAAGCGCAGCGTGTTCACGGACTCTCCCGGCGTCGGGTCGGATCGCACTCCCGTGCGACACGACCGTCGAGTCTATCAGCCCCGCGCGCGGTGCCGGGCGCGCGCCGGATCAGCCCGTGATCGGGCCGTCGTCCGGGAGGTCGTGGCCGCAGTAGAGGCAGCGGGTGCGGCGCGCGCTGTTCTCGCGGCCGCACGCGACGCAGCTGCGGCGCGTCGGGCGCGAGCGGCCGTCGAGCGCGCCGTCGCGCAGGTCGATCTCCGTGATGCGCTGGCGGAGGTCGTCGTCCGTGAGCTCGGTCGTCTCGCGGAGGAGCTCCCACACGGCGATCGTGCCGAGGGCGAGCCGCTCGAGGCGCGCCTCGAGGTGATGGGTCGCGTCGCGCGCGGTACGGCCGCTCCTGCCGGCCGCGTGCGCCGTCCTCCGCACGTCGCTGATCGCGAACCACTGGGCCAGGTTGAAGATGGGCATCGCGCCTCCTTCCGGGAACGTGTCCCCGCTCCGGGAACGGGCCCCCGACCCTACGGCCTGTCCGCGCGTCCGGCCAGCGGGCGTCGCGACGTCGCGACCTCGCCGTCGGTCGGCCGTTGACCCGGCGTCCCGCGCGTGCGTAGATCGGGTCGCGGCATCGACCGCGCCGCCGACCACCTCCCGGGGAGAACGCCATGCACCGCCCGACCGCCCTGCTGACCCTCGCCGTCGCGCTCGCCTTCACGAGCTGCGCGAGCATCGTGTCCGACGACATCTACCCGGTGAAGATCTCGTCGTCGCCGTCGGGCGCCGAGTTCAAGGTGTTCGACGAGGACGGCGAGCTGCGCCACACGGGCACGACACCGGCGACGGTCATGCTCGACACGGACGACGGCTACTTCGACTCCGTCGACTACCGCATCCAGTTCTTCCGCAACGGCGTGCCCGCGGGCGAGCGCATCCTCGAGGCCGAGCTCGACAACTGGTACCTCTGGGGCAACATCCTGTTCGGCGGGCTCATCGGCTGGCTCATCGTCGATCCGCTCACCGGCGCGATGTGGGAGTACCAGGAGGAGTTCGCCGTCGACCTCGCGCCGGGCGCCGCGCCGAGCAACCCCGAGTAGCGGTCGCTACCGCGCCTTGAGCAGCGCCCGCGCGCCGAGCGCGCCGGGGACGCCCGTCACGCCGCCGCCCGGGTGGCTGCCGGCGCCGCACAGGAAGAGCCCGACGATCGGCGTCGCGCCGCGCGCGCACTCGGGCGCCGGGCGCAGGTGGAGCATCTGGTCGAGCGCGTGCTCGCCGTGGTGCAGGTGGCCGCCCGTGAGGTGGTGACGCGTCTCGAGGTCGGCCGGCGAGAGCACGTCCGCGGCGAGGACGCTCGCGCTCACGCCCGGCGCGAAGCGCTCGAAGGTCGCGAGGACGCGGTCGCGGAGCTCGTCGCGGCGCGCGTCCGTCCAGCCGCCGGCGAGCGCGTGCGGCACGAAGTGCGCGTGCACCGTGGCGACGTGCTTCCCGGTCGGCGCGAGGTCCGGCCGGCCGTGCGTGCGCACCGCGACCTCGAGCACCGGGCGCTCCGGGAGCTCGCCGTACTTCACCGGCTGGAACGCGAGCTCGAGGTCGCGCATGTCGCGGCCGAGGACGGCCCGCTCGACGGCGCGGCCGTCGCAGCCCGCGAACGCCGGCGCCGCGTCGAGCGCGAGGTGCACGACGGCCGTCGTCCCGCGCGTGCGCGCCAAGCTGGACGACCCCAACTCGACGCTCCTGGCGCGCCTCCGCGACGAGCTCGACCCGCTCGAGGACGTCAGCGGGCGGATCCTGGGCACGCTCGTCGACGAGCCCCCGATGACGATCAAGGAGGGCG
>JAUIEF010000035.1 GCA_030428785.1 bacterium | reverse complement strand
CGGGCGCGTCGTCGGCGACGGGCGCGACGGGCAGGCGCGGCGTCGACGCGCGGGGCGCGCTCGCGGGTGCGTCGACGACCGGCCCGCGCGCCGTGTCGACCGCGCCGCCCCCCGCGACGAGCCACCACGCCGCGAGCACGACGGCGGCGAGCGCGAAGGCGGCGGCGGCGAGTCGTGCCATGTCCTCTTCCCGGTGCGGGCGATGAGCTCCTGTCGAGCGCGGACGATCGTACGACGTGTCGCCGCGCACGCCGAGACGCGACCGCCCATGGGATACGCGGTGGAGTGCGCGCTCAAGGCCTGCATCGCGCGGCGGACGAGGGAGCACGACTTCCCGGACCGGGTCCTGGCGCGGGACTCGTGGACGCACGATCTCGAATTGCTCGCGAGGACGGCGGGGCTGTGGGGCGACCTGTCCGCGGCGATGAGACAGGACCAGGTGTTCGCGAAGCGATGGGCCGTGGTGAAGACCTGGACAGCCGCGGCCCGATACGGCATCGAGACGAGCGTGACCGAGGCGGAGGTGTTCCACGAGGCGTGCACCGAGCAGCGTGGTGGCGTGCTCACCTGGATTCGGAGACGATGGTGAGCGTGGAACTCACGAAGGATCAGATCGAGAACGGTGCCCGCCTCATCGAGGCGCTCGACGCCGAGGGTCTGTCGCCGCGAGCGGCTCTCTGGATGCACGAGGAGGGGCGGCTCCGGTGGACCCTCGTCCTCGCCGAGGACGACCTCGAGAGCCGAGGCGTCATGACGGTCCTCGGCGACGTCCAACGGGTGCTCGCCTCGCTCGGGGACGGCGTGGACCTCGAGCTCCACGACATCACCCTCGTGCGGCCCGAGACCTCCCTCATCCGCAGCCTCGTCCGCGCCGAGACGCGCGGCCCGAGCCTCGCCGGCGCGCGGCTCATGGGCGACTGGATCGAGGACCGGATCTTCGAGAACGCCTACGTCTACCGGGTGCGCAAGCCGGCGGCCTGAGGCGGGCAGGGTCGGGACGCGCCGGCCTACTCGAACACGAGCACGACCTCCGTCGTGTGCACCTCGCGACCCGGACTCCGATGCCCCCGTCGACGCCCCACTCTTCCCCGTCATCCCCCGTCAGGCGGGCCGGGAGGGCGGTGCTGTGGTGCCCAGAGCGGCTGGGCGGAGTCAGATCAAGGCGGAGGGCCGCAGGCGATGCCGAAGCATCGCCGAGGACCCGACAACGCAGAGCTGGCGTCGCCCAGCCGCTCTGGGCGCCGCATGACCGCCCTCCCGGTCCGCCCCTCAGAACTGGAAATAGAGGAACGGCGAGTACGACACGAAGAAGAGGTGCGCGACCGCGAGCGGGAACACCACCGCCGTCGCGAGGCGCGGCAGGCCGACGCCCGGCTTGTCGGCGAGCGCCTGCGAGTTGGGCAGCAGGAAGCAGATGACCGGCGCGAGCCAGAGCATGAGCGACTGGAGCGGGTCGATGGCGATGCGCGAGCCGGCGGCGCCCGCGGCGGCGAGGGCGGCGTCGGAGCTGCCGCCGAACATCGAGCCGAGGAAGAGCCAGGCCTGGTCCATGGACTCGGCGCGGAAGAAGACCCAGCCGACGATCGCGAGCACGAAGGTGCACGCGACCTGGCCGACGACGGGCAGCGCCGCGTAGAGCGGCTTCTTTCCGAGCCAGCGCTCGAACGCGAGCCAGGCGCCCTGGTACGCGCCCCACACGATGAACGTCCACGCCGCGCCGTGCCACAGGCCGCCGAGCAGCATGGTGAGCGCGAGGTTCACGTACGTGCGTCGCGGCCCCTTCTGGTTGCCGCCGAGCGGGATGTAGAGGTAGTCGCGCAGCCAGGTCGACAGCGAGACGTGCCAGCGGCGCCAGAACTCGGTGATGCTCCGGCTCTTGTACGGCGAGTCGAAGTTGATCGGGAACGTGAACCCGAACATGGCGCCGAGGCCGATGGCCATGTCCGAGTAGCCGCTGAAGTCGAAGTAGATCTGGAAGGTGTACGCGACGGCGCCGAGCCACGCCTCGAGCGCGGTGGGGTCCTCGAGGTCGAAGGCCTGCGCGGCGATGACGGCCACCGTGTCCGCGACGAGCAGCTTCTTGATGAAGCCGATCTGGAACAGGAACGCGCCGCGCGCGAACTTCTCGAGCGTGTGGTCGCGCTGCGCGAGCTGGTCGGCGAGCGTCCGGTAGCGGACGATCGGCCCGGCGACGAGCTGCGGGAAGAGCGAGATGTAGCAGGCGAAGTCGATGAAGCGGTCGACCGGCGGCGCGTCCTTCCGGTAGACGTCGATGGAGTACGACATCGACTGGAAGGTGTAGAAGGAGATGCCGACCGGCAGGACGATCGCGGCCCACTCGATGGGCGCCACGCCCCAGCTCTCGAGCAGCACGTTGAGGCTGTCGATGCCGAAGTTCCAGTACTTGAAGTACCCGAGCAGGCCGAGGTTCACGACCATCGACGTGACGAGGAAGCGTTTGCGCTTCCTCGCGTGCGGCGCCGCGGCCGCCTCGTCCGGCGCGCCGTCCACGAGCGCGTGCATGCGCCCGATGCCGCGCCCGCACCAGAAGTCGACGAGCGTGCTGAAGAGCATGAGCAGCACGAAGTCGGGCCGCCACCAGCCGTAGAACAGGTAGCTGGCGAGCACGAGCAGCCCGCTGCGCCACTTGAACGGCAGCACGTAGTACAGCAGCAGGACCGCCGGCAGGAACCAGAAGAGGAAGATCTGGCTGGTGAAGATCATCGCGCGGGCGCGGCCTCCGCAGGCGTCCAGAGCTGCGGCGTCCCGACGTGGAAGCGCGGCGCGCCGCGCGGCGAGACGTGCACCTTGCGGATCGGCTTGCCGTCACGCGTGCGCAGGCGCACGAGGATCCAGTGCGGGAACTCGCTGTTGCGCAGGTAGCGCTCGTGCGTGCCGCCGGAGCCGGGCTGCGGTCCCGTGTCCCACGCGCTCACGACGTTGCAGTTGCCGGAGACGAGCACCGGGAACGCGAGCACGCGGGACCCGTCGCCGGGGATCGGCCGGTCGAGCGTGTAGGTGATGCGCGGGTCGCGGTCCAGCGCGCGGCCCTCGAAGCCGTCGGCGTCCTCCTTGACGATGCGCACGCCGGACAGCGCGCGCGTCGCCGCGAGCGGCTCCTCCCGGTACGGGAAGCCGCGCTCCACGTCGACGATGCTCGTCACGGGCTGCGCGAAGTACGGCACCGACTGCACGAGGAAGTCCTCGGGGAACTCCCAGACGAGCAGCTCCGGGAAGTCGCGCTTCCCGGTGAGGATCTCGCGGCACAGGTCGACCATGCGGTAGCCGCCGGCCAGCCCGGCCTCCGCGCGGTTCTCGACCTCGCGGCCCAGCAGGCCGAGCAGCAGCGACGCCGTGTGGAAGCCCGCCGAGAAGCTCGTCCCGAGCAGGACGATGGGCTGCGGCTCGTCGCTGCCGAGCAGCGGGCGCGGCATTCCCGGCACGAACGAGCGGATGCGCGCGCGGTCGACGCTGAACCGCTCGTACATGAAGCCGTCCCGCTGGAAGCCGAGCATGTCGACGAGGTTGCCGGCGAAGCGGTAGCTCTCCGTCGTGCGGATCTCGGCCTCGACGGGCGTCCCGGGGAGGTCGCCGTCCGGGTAGATCGCGAGGATCTCCTCGGCGACGGCCTGCGCGGCGCGGTAGCTGCCCGCGTGGTTCCAGTGGTCGTCGTTCGTGAGGAAGAAGACGCCGTCCGCGGGCCCCAGCTCGTCCGAGAGGTCGACGACGTGCAGGCCGGCCGCCTGCATCGCGGCGAGCAGCTCCGGGTACACCGGCTCGAACGGCGGGTTGAGGTCCGGGAGCTGGTCCGGGTAGAGCGACTGCTTGCGCGGGATGAACTCGAAGACGACGTGCGTGCCGTGCGCGCCGAACCAGTCGACGAGCGCCTTGATCTCGGCGCAGGTCGTGGGGAGCCGGGCCATCGCGGCGTCGGGGCGGCCGCCCACGATGCGCGTCGCGAGGAAGAGCCAGTCGTCGCGGCCGACGAGCACGCGCGGCGTCGTCACGCCGAGCGCCAGGAACATGAGCTCGTTGTAGCGGGGGCGCACGCGCTCGGAGAGCAGCGCACGGTCCTCGAGCGTGTCCTCGACCTCCTGCGCCGCGCCGCCGGTGAGCACCGACTCGAGCGTCACGTCGCCGGTCATGCCCGCCGTCGGCCAGTTGCCGCCCGTGATCTCGTACGCCGGCGCGCCGAACACCACGAGCAGCAGGCTGCCGATCACGAGACAGGCGGAGAGCCGATTCATGGCGGCGGATTCTAGCAGCGGGGTGTCGGCGATCCGCGCGTCCGCGCGTCCGCGCGGGGCGACGCGGGCCGCGCGGGAGCGCGCCCGGAGCGGGCGGGAACACACCCTCTCGGAAGCCGTCGCGGCCTCACTGGAGACGAAGACGGCGCCGGACGCGCGCCTCGCGGACCGACGACGATCCCGCCGTCGCGCGCGAGGCCGGCGCCACCCGGCCTTCATGCATCGCACACGTCCGATTTCCTATGCTGGTGTCGTCGGCTCGCCCGCGCCCGCCGCGGGAGACGCCGACGGGACGGCTGATCGTCGGCCGTCCCGCCGTCCGGGCTCGTCGACCCGGCTCCACGCATCCGCCGCGATCGACACCGCGCCGTCCCGCTCGGCGCCCGCCCGCGGCGCCTGCGCCGCGCCTCGCGTGCGACCCGCGACCCCGGCAGGCGCCGCGCCGCCGCGCGCGAGCCCGCGGCATCCGACGACGCCCGCGCCCCGAACCATCCGTGACCCCGACACCGTCCGGAGGCCCCCCGTGACCCCCGACCCGCTCCCGACGCTCACCGCTCCCGACCGGGAGGTGGAAGAGCTCCGCGCCGCGCTGGCCAGGCCGCTGCCCGAGATCCCGACCCGCTACCTCTACGACGAGCACGGCAGCGAGCTCTACGAGCGCATCACGCACGAGCCCGAGTACTACCAGACGCGCACCGAGATCGAGATCCTCGAGCGGCACTGTCGCGACATCGCGGAGCTCACGCGGCCGCTCGAGTACGTGGAGCTCGGCGCGGGGAGCGGGCGCAAGACGCACCTGCTCCTCGACGCGCTCGAGACGCTCGAGCGCTGCACCCTGCTCGACATCAGCGGCGACTTCCTCGCGGGCTCCGTCGCCCGGCTGCGCGCCGACTACCCGCGCCTGCACATCCGCGGGCTCGTCGCGGACTTCCTCCACGACCTCACGGTGCTGGGCCCCGGCGGCCGCCGCCTCGTGACCTTCCTCGCGGGCACGCTCGGCAACCTGCACCCGAAGGAGGTGCCGGCGTTCCTCGGGCGCGTCGCGCGGCAGCTCGTCATGGGCGACGGCATGCTCGTGGGCATCGACCTCATCAAGGACAAGGCGCGCCTCGAGGCCGCCTACGACGACGCCGCGGGCGTCACGGCCGCGTTCAACAAGAACATCCTGAACGTCGTGAACCGGAAGTTCGACGCGGACTTCCCCGTCGACGCGTTCGAGCACCGCGCGCGCTACGACGAGGAGCACGCCTGGATCGACATCCGGCTCCAGGCGAACCGCGACGTGCGCGTGCACGTCGGCGCGCTCGACCTCGACGTGACGTTCGGGGAGGGCCAGGAGATCCGCACGGAGCTCTCGTGCAAGTACAGCCCCGAGAGCCTGGCCGCGGCGGCCGAGGGCACGGGGCTCGTCGTGCGCGAGGTCTTCACCGACCCGGACCGCCTGTTCGCCGACGTGCTGCTGGTGAAGGCCGATGCCTGACGCGACGCTCCCCGCGGGCGAGCCCGACGCGACCGGCGCCGCGCGCGCCGCGTCCCCGGCGACCCGCACCGGCGCGGCGGCCGACGCACTCGACGCACTCGACGTCCTCGAGCAGCTCCGCGCCGCGTGGCGCCGCAGCGACGCGCTCTTCGAGCTGCTCGACGAGCGCGCGTGGACCGAGCGCCCCATCGCGCTGCGTCAGCCGTTCGTCTTCTACCTCGGGCACCTGCCGGCCTTCGCGTGGAACCAGGTGAACCGCGGCGTGCTCGGCGAGCCCGGCTTCCGCCCCGAGTTCGACGAGCTCTTCGAGTTCGGCATCGACCCGCTCGACGAGGGCGACGTGCCCGAGGAGCCCGAGTGGCCGGCGATGGACGAGATCCTCGCCTACCGCGACGAGGTGCGCGCGCGCCTGCTCGCCGCCGTGCCGCGGGTGGACGCGCTCGCGGAGACGTCGCGTGTCGCCGCGGGCCGTCGCATCTACCACGTCGTGCTCGAGCACGAGGTCATGCACCACGAGACGCTCCTCTACATGGTCGCTGAGCTCGACGAGGCGCTGAAGGACGCGCCCGCCGCGGCGCTCGCGGGCGCCGACGTTCGCGACCCGACGGTGCCGCAGGCGCGCATCGACATCCCCGCCGGCCGCACCGTGCTCGGCGCGCGCTTCGAGGACGTGCCCTTCGGCTGGGACAACGAGTTCCCCCGGCAGGTCGTCGACGTGCCGGCCTTCGCGATCGACGCGCTGCCCGTCACGAACGACGACTTCCGCGCGTTCGTCGAGGCCGGCGGCTACGAGAACCGCGCGCACTGGTCGGACGCCGCGTGGGCGTGGCGCGTCGAGCACGACCTGCGGCACCCGCACGGCTGGTCCCGCGACGGCGACGGCTGGCGCGTGCGCGGGCCGTTCACGACGCGGCCGCTCGCGTCCGTCGCGCGCCACCCGGTGCAGGTGAGCCAGGCGGAGGCCGCGGCCTTCTGCGCGTGGTCCGGCGCGCGGCTGCCGACGGAGGCCGAGCTCAACCGCGCCGCCTACGACACCCCCGACGACGCCGCCGACCCGGACGCGCGACCGCCCCGCCCCTACCCGTGGGGCGACGCGCCGCCGACCGGCGAGCGCGGCGCCTTCGACTTCCGGCGCTGGGGCCCGGTGCCCGTCGGCAGCCGGCCCGCGGGCGCGAGCGCCTGGGGCATCGCCGAGCTCGTCGGCAACGGCTGGGAGCACACGTCGACGCCCTTCCGCCCGCTGCCCGGCTTCGAGGCCTGGATCGACGGCTACCCGGGCTACTCGGCGGACTTCTTCGACGACGAGCACACGGTCGTGTTCGGCGGCTCGTGGGCGACGGGCGCGCCGCTGCTGCGGCGCAGCTTCCGCAACTGGTTCCAGACGCGGTACCCGTACGTCTTCTCCAAGTTCCGGCGCGCCTGGTAGGCCGAAAGGCTGCGGCGCTCGCCGGCTGCATCCGGGCGCGCAGCCCCGCCGAAGCGGAGGGTCCTTCCCCGTCGACCCCTCCCATGCGCACCTTCCACCTGCGACGCGAGCAGCTCCTGCCCGGCACGCCCGAGGAGGTCTTCACCTTCTTCGGCGACCCGCGCAACCTCGAGGCCATCACGCCGCCGTGGCTGCGCTTCGCGATCACGCACCTCCCCGAGGTCCCGCTCCGCGAGGGCGCGGACATCCGCTACCGGCTGCGCGTCCACGGCGTGCCCATCCGCTGGAAGACGCTCATCAGCGCGTGGGAGCCGCCGTACCGCTTCGTCGACGAGCAGGTGCGCGGGCCGTACCGGCGCTGGGTGCACACGCACACCTTCGAGGCGCGCGGCGACGACACGCTCGTGCGCGACCACGTCGAGTACGCGCCGCTCGGCGGCTGGCTCGCGGACACGCTCCTCGTGAAGCGCGACCTCGCGAGGATCTTCGACTACCGGCGCGACCGGCTCGAGGAGCTGCTGGGGAGGCCGGGCGCGACGACGGCTCCCGTCGAGGGCGCACCGCTCAGGGCGTGAACCTGACGCCGGCGCGCGCGTCGATCCGCGCGTGAGTCGGACGTCGGGTCGCGCGTCACTCGCGGGCTCGCGATCCGGCCCGCTCAGCGCGCGAGCGGCTCCGCGAGCTCGACGAGCAGCTCGCGGCGCGGGCGGCCGAGCACCCGTTCGTCGTCGGCGTTCAGCTGGAGCGCGACGCCGACGTCGTGGTCCGGCAGGAACCCCAGCGTCGTGAGGTGACCGGGCATGAAGCCGTCGTGGTACCGCAGCTCGCCGAGCGGGGTGTCGCGGAGCATGACGCCGAGGCCGTAGCGCGTGCCGGGTCCGAGCCCCGGCGCGTCGACGGCGTCGAGCAGCGTGTCGAGGTACGGCGCGTCGATCGCCGCGCCGCCGTAGAGCGCGCGGGCCCAGCGCGCGAGGTCCGTCGGCGTGCTCGCCCAGCCGCCGCCGCACCACTCGAACTGGAGGTTGTAGGTGGCCGCGCCGTGCTCGTCGAGGAGCCGCGGGCCGACGCCGCCGAGCGCGCGACCCGCGAGGATCGTGCCCTGCACGAGCCCCGGCACGCGACGCCCGTTCGTGGGCACGGTGTCGACGAGCGCGAGCGGCTCGACGAACCCCTCGCGCGCGAGCTCGTAGAACGCGCGGCCCGTCACGTGCTCGAGGACGAGCCCGACGACGACGTAGTTCGTGTCCGAGTACGCCCAGCCGTCGCCGGGGCCGAAGAGCGGCGGCGCGTCCTCGACGAACGCGAGCAGCTCCTCCGGGCGCCAGACGCGGTCGGGCTCGGCGGCGAGCGTGCGCGCGAACGCGTCGCGGAAGACGTAGCGCGGCAGGCCGGACTCGTGGCGGAGCAGCTGCCGCACGGTGACGCCGCGCCCGCACGGGAGCCGGTCGAGCCAGGCGGGGGCGGCGTCCGCGCGAGCCGACCGGCCGGCACCGCCGTCGGGCGCGGTGCGCGGCGCGTCGAACACGTCAGCGAGCGACGCGTCGAGGTCGAGCCGCCCCTCCGCGACGAGCCGGTGCGCGACCGCCGTCACGAAGGTCTTGCCCGTGCTGCCCACGAGCATCCGGTCGCGCGTCGCGAGCGGTCGCCCGCCCCCCGGCTCCGTGACGCCCGCGACGACGGCGATCGTCGAGCCGTCGGGCAGCGCGAGCGCGGCCGACGCGCCGGGGAAGCCCGCCGCGACGACCTCGTCGACGACACGTTGCGCGTGCGCGACGAGCACCGCGCGCGCCGCGTCGGGCACGGCCGGCGCCGTGCGCAGCACCTCGAGCGCGACGTCGACGTCCGGCGGCCGCGGGTCGGGCGTCGCGCGTTGCGCAAGGGCGCCCGGGACCGAGAGACCGAGGAGCGCGACGGCGGACGACAGGAGACGACGGACGGACGTGCGGCTCATCCCTCCATCATGCCCGGCCGGCACGCCCGGGCGGACGTGCGCCGCGAGACGCCTCGACTTCGTCATTCGAGCCGCGACGTCGACCGCTCGCGGCGCGACCCGGCGACCGCCCGCCCCGGAACGGGGACGGCGCGACGCCGGCGCCGCGCTCAGGGAGTCGTGGCGGTCACCGCGTTGCTGAGCGCGAGCCCGCCCGGCACCGACGGGTCCTGCGCGATGAACTGCAGCCAGAAGTCGGTGCCGGCGGGGATCCCCTCGGGCCACGCGCCGCCCTCCGAGAGCGCGCCGTTCACGTCGCTCGCGCGCGGGAGCTGCAGCGCGAACGGGAAGGCGTGCACCGTGCCGCCGAGCGCGGCGAAGGGCGTCGAGCCGAACGACAGCCACGCGAGCATCGGGGCGCTCGGCGCCGCGTCGGCGAGGTCGACCCGGAAGGGTTCGCCCTCGAGCAACACGCCCATCGCGGTGAGCCGCGGCGCGCCGACGCTGGCGCCCCCGAGGTCGACCCACGCGTCGAACACGCCGACCGTCCCGGTGTCGGGCAGCGAGCCGTCGCCGCCGAACGCGCCGACGAACGCGCGCGTCCCGTGCACCGCCGAGGCGTAGCCGAAGCGGTCGAGCGTCGCCCCGGCCTCGGCGTGGAGCTTGGTCGCGCGCCGCCAGGAGCCGTCGGTGAGCCGCGTGTAGAGATACGCCGACCCGGCGGTGTCGCCGTCGTCGTCGTCCGCGAACGCGCCGATCACCGCGGTCCGGCCGGAGAGCGACAGGCCGGTGCCGAACGCGTCGCCCGCCTCGAGCTCCGGCGGGATCAGGCGGTCGACCTCCGCCCAGCCGCCGCCGGGCTGGCGGCGGTACGCGTACACGAGCCCGGATCCCGAGCCGACGACGTCGTCGCCGGTGGCCGACACGAGCGCGTCGTCGCCGTCGATCGCGACCCCGATGCCGAAGGAGTCGCCCGCGGCGAGGTCCGGCGGCGAGAGGCGCTGGTGCGGCCACGTCCCGTCCGGCTGCCGCTCGAACACGTAGGCGGCCCCCGCCGCGGGGCCCGCGGTGTCGTCCTGCGAGGCGCCGACGATCGCGCGGTCACCGTCGAGGTCGACGGACCAGCCGAAGAAGTGGCCGTCGTCGAGCGCGGAGGGCACGAGCTTGGCGACCTCGTCCCATGTGCCGTCGGGTCGACGCTCGAAGATGTAGGCGGCGCCGGGGTCGCTGTTCGGCGACGCGGCGGGCGCCTCGTTGTGCGTCGCGCCGACGAGGATGCGATCGCCGCTCAGCGCGACCGCGCAGCCGAAGTGGTCGAGCACGTCGCCGTCGGACGGCACGAGGCGCGCGACCTCGCCCCAGGTCCCCGTCCCGACGAGCGACGGCAGCCGCTCGAAGACGTACACGGCGCCGGACGCGAGCGTCACGCCGTCGGCGAGGTACGCGCCGACGACCGCGCGGTCACCCTCGAGCGCGACCGTCGAACCGAAGAGGTCCTGCGGGCCCGCCTCGGAGGCGACGAGCTTGTCCTCGAAGGTCCAGTCCCCGCCGGAGTAGGCGTAGACGTAGGCCGCGCCGGCCTCGGCGGCCGCTTCGTCGTCGTTCGTCGCGCCCACGAGCAGGTGCGTGCCTGTCGCGGACAGCGCGTAGCCGAAGCGCGCGTTGATCGTGGCGTCGGGCGCCTCGAAGGTCTGGACGGGAGCGACGGTCTGCGCGCCCGCCACGGCGGCGAGGGCGGTGACGAGAGCGCTCGTGAGGGAGGCGCGACGCATGGTGGAGATCCTCGGGTGGACCGCCGGCCCGGGAGGCGGGTCGGTCGGTCTCCGGGGAACCGCAAGTCGCGTGCCGAGCGCGGGAACCGGCTCCATGGGGCCGGATCGCGTGCGCCGCCGCCTCCCGTGTCCACGATCGAGACGTCGGCGCGCGCGACGTGGACGCGCCGACGCCCGCCCCGCGCGGGACGGACACCGGCGCCCACCGCCTCACGGCGTCGTCGCGGTCACCGCGTTGCTCAGCACGAGCTCCGCCGGCACGGAGAGGTCCTGCACGATGAACTGGAGGAACAGGTCCGTGCCGCCCGGCACGCCCGCCGGCCAGGTGCCGACCTCGGAGAGCGCGCCCGCCGCGTCGCTCGTGCGGAGGAACTGCGCGACGAACGGGAACGCGTGCACCGTGCCGCCGAGCGCCGCGAAGGGCGTCGAGCTCAGCGACAGCCACGCGAGCATGGGCGCGCCCGGCGCCGCGTCGTCGAGGTCGATCTGGAACGACGTGCCCGCCTCGAGCGTGCCGCTCGCGCCCAGCGTCGGCACGCCGTTCACGCCGGCGGTGCCGCCGCCGAGGTCCGTCCACGTCGCCTTCGGCGTGAGCAGCACGACGCCCGACTGACCGGTCTTCGCCTCGGTGCCCATGGCCGCGATCCGCCCGGCGTCGTTCACCGCCTCGCCGAGCGCGAGGAAGAACGACCACTCGCCCTGCTGCTCGGGCACGAGGAGCGACGCGAGCGTCACGGTGCCGAAGCCGGGGAAGTACGCCGCCGGCGTCGGTGCCTCGAGCACGGTGAGCCCGCTCGCGTTGATGTCGAACGCCTGCACCGACGCCGACTGACCGAACACGCCCGAGATCGTCGACCAGCCCTCGGCGGCGGTCCAGCTCACGGCCGCGCGCTGGCTCCCGAAGAACCCCGTGCCCGCGAGCCCGTTCGCGTCGTTGATCGCCCAGCCCTGGAAGCCGGACTGTCCCGCGGGGAACGTCGGCAACGGCATCGCCGTGAGCGTGTCGATGTCGAACAGCGGTCCGCTGATGCCGACGATCACGCCCTCGTCGTTGATCTCCTTGGGACCGGACGGCGCGCCGAGCGCGCCGAGGTCCAGGATGCCCGTCGGCGAGTTGAACCACACGGTCGGCCCGCCCTGGAAGCCGGGGAAGATCGACCAGCCGATGATGTCGCCGCGGTTGTTCACGTCGTACGCGACGCTCTGCGTGTGGCCCGGCAGCGCACCGAGCAGTGCGACGTCGAAGCCGCCCTGGCCGTCGGGCGTCCACGAGCACGCCTCGCCGAACTCGGGGAACGAGCCGGCCGACGTGGAGCCGACGATGACGCCCGCGTCGTTGATGCCCTGCGCCCACGCGGAGTTGTAGCCGGGGAGCAACGGGAGGATCGTCGGGTCGCGACCGGGCCCGACGAGGTACGCCTGCACGCCGCCGTCGAGGGTCCAGCCCACGACGTCGCCGGACGCGTTCATGTCGTTGATGACGACACCGGGGCCGAGCAGCTCCGCGGTGTACGTGCCGAGCTGGGCGGGGGCGACGGGCGCGAGCAGCGCGCCGACGAGGAGCAGGAGCGGGACGTTCTTCATGGGAGGTTCCCTTCTCGGAGGCCGCGCGGACGCGCACCCTCGTTCGGTATGGACGACGTCCGTCTCGGCCCGGCACGAGTCTCCGCGATCGCGCGGATCACGCGATACGCCGACGTGCGCAGCGAGCGGACGCCGAGTCGGCAGCGGGACGGAAGGCGCCCTCGGACCCGACGGTCCGGGGCCGAGACGGACGTCTCGAGACCGACGGCGACGAGCGCCCGCCGTCCCGGACGACCCGGGAGCAAGCCCCGTTCCAATGTCCCGGCCGCGGTGTCCGGCGGAGCCGCGCGACGACCCGGTGTCCCGCGACGGACGCGCATCGGACGGACGACGTCACGGCACCTCGCGGTGAACCGGCGGCGCGTCGCACGACGCGATCGCGGGACGTCCGACCGCCGCGTCGTCACCGGTGAAGGGACCGATCCAGGAACGAGACGCACGTCCACGACACGGCGCCCGCGCACGCGGCGCGGACGCCGGTCGTCACCGAGTCACGGCGTCGTCGCGGTCACCGCGTTGCTCAGCACGAGCCCGGCCGGCACGGAGAGGTCCTGCACGATGAACTGCAGCCAGAGGTCCGTGCCGCTCAGCACGCCCGCCGGCCACGGACCGCCCTCCGAGAGCGCCCCCGCCGCGTCGCTCGTGCGCGGGAACTGGGACGCGAACGGGAACGCGTGCACCGTGCCGCCGAGCGCCGCGAAGGGCGTCGACGAGAACGACAGCCACGCGAGCATGGGCGTCGTCGGCGCCGCGTCGACGAGGTCGATCTGGAACGGCTGCCCCGCGACGAGCGTGCCCGTCGCGCCCAGCGTCGGCACGCCGTTCACCCCGGGCGAGCCGCCGCCGAGGTCCGTCCACTGACCGGGCTCCGGCACGCCCACCGTGAGCGACTTCGTCCCGACCGAGTCGGGGCCGTCCCAGTCCGCGCCGAAGTCGATGTCCAGCACCGTCCCCGGCGTCGCGCCCGGGTCGATCGTCAGGAGCAACGGCGCGCCGGCGTTGTCCGCGGCGCTGAACGCCGCCACGCTGCCCAGCGACTCGACGCCGTTCGTGACGCTGAGCTCCGGGTCGCTCGACGTCGCGAACACGCTCGCCGTGCCCGCGCCGCGCCCGCTGTTGCGCACGTTGACGACCACGCCGACGGTCTCGCCGGGCTCGAAGTCGCCGTCGCCGTCCCCGAGGTCGACGAGCACGGCGCCGCGCTGCCGCACGAACGGACCTGCGGCGAGCGCCGTGACCTGGAAGCCCTCGAGCAGGCTGTCGGCGAGCGGCACGATGTCCGAGGTCTGCGGCCAGAAGCCCTGGAAGAAGCTCCCGATCTCCGGCGCCCACGAGAAGGTGTCGTGCACGCCGTAGTCCTGGTCGACGGTCACGCCGTTGGCCGGGTAGAGGATCACGAAGGCCGGGCCGAACGGGAAGCCGTTGGTCGCCGTCGCGAGCGCGCCGATCTCCGAGATGTCGACGTGGTCCGGCGGGAACATGTCGTCGAAGCCCCAGGCGGCGAGCCAGAGGTTGCTGTAGCTGTGGCTCGACAGCGCCGTGCGGAAGGAGCGCGACGCCATGAACGCCTCCATGGCCTGCGTCTCCGGCTCGCTCGCCGGCGACGGGCCGCGGTAGTCGGGCGCGAAGGTCGACGGGCTCGACCCGCTGTCGTCGAAGCCCCACTGGTACGTGTAGTTGCGGTTGATGTCGACGCCGTCGAACGACCCCGGGTTGTCGCGCCGGTTCTTGCGCCACATGCCGCCGCCGTTCGGGTTCGTCGTCTCGTTGTAGACGTACCCGTCCGGGTTCACGCAGGGCACGATCCAGATCTCGCGCTCGGCCAGCAGGTAGTCCGCGAGCGGGTCGACGCCCGCGTTCTCGAGCAGCCACGCCGCGAAGTAGAGCGTCGTCTCCATGCTCATGGGCTCGCGCGCGTGGTGCATCGCGTCGAAGCGCACCTCGGGCTCCGCCTCGTCGACGAGCGGGTTGTCGCTGATCTTCTGCGCCCAGATGTCGCGGCCCTCGATCGTGAGCCCGAGGCTGACCTTCGGCGCGACGTACTGCGGGTACTGCGCGGCGAGCTGGTCGAGGATCGCGCCGATCTCGGCGTAGCTGTGGTACCCGCCGATGTCGCCCTGCGCGAAGGGCGGCGTGATGCTCCCGCCGACGGCGCCGAGCGCGACGGGCGACGGCTGCAGGCGCGAGGCGTACCACGCCTCGAGGTCGGGGATCTCGATCCTGTACGGGAGGCCCGCCTCGTCGAGCGCGGCGAGGTCGCGGTCCTGCGCGACGAGCACGAGACCCGAGCCGTCCCACGTGAACGCGACGACGTCGAGGTCGAGCTCGTGGGCGACGCCGGCCGTCGCGCCGGTGACGTCGACGACGACGCGGCGGTACGGGTCGGCGGGGCCGCCGTCCTGCGCGGCGGCGACCGGCGCGAGCGCGGGCAGCAGCAGCGCGGCGGCGAGGGCGAGGGAGGCGGGCGAGGAGGACTTCGGGGCGGGAGAGGAGGTGTTCATCCCCGCGATCATGCCAGAGAACGGGAGAGACACGGATCCGGGGCCGGACCCGGATGCGGCTTCGGGACCGGGACCCGGATGCGGACCGGGACCGGGACCCGGATGCGGGATCGGGATGCGGGACCCGGATGCGCGATCGGGAGCGGACGCGGGATCGGGTCTCCGGGTCGAGAAGAAGAAGGAGGGCGGCTCCGGAGCGGGAGCAGATGCAGCGACCGTCCGGGCGCCGATGCGGCGACGACGCCGCGGCCGATGCCCGGGACCGCGCCCGATCCCGAAGTCGATCCCGATCCCGTGTCCGCTCCCGCATCCGGCTCCCGGTCCCGAAGCCGTATCCGGATCCCGATCCCGGTCCCGATCCGGGTCCCGCATCCGGATCCCGAAGCCGAAACCGAAGCGGAACCCGAAGCCGGAACCGAAGCCGAAACCGCTGCCGGCCCGGTGCGCCGTGACCGTTCCCGCCTCCGCTCCCGGCAGTCCGTCCTGGCACGCCTGGCCGATGGTCTGCGCTTCAGGGGGACGTCCCCCCCGCGCACCGGAGCACACGCCATGCCGCCCGCCCAGGACTCCACCCGCCGCTCCTTCCTCGCCCGCGCCGCCGGCGCCGGGCTGGGGGTCGTCGTCGTGCCGGGTGCGCTCGCCGCGACCTCGCCCACCGCGCGCCGCCGCGCCGACGGCTCGCCCACCGAGCGCGCCGACGCCGCGGCCTTCCTCGACGCCGTGCGCGCCGGCCGGCTCGACGAGGTGCGTGCGCGCCTCGCGACGGACGCGACGCTCGCCGACGCGACCGACGCCGAGGCCCGCAGCGCGATCGTGATCGCGGCCTGCGGCGGGCACCGCGAGGTCGTCGCCGCGCTCGTGGGAGCCGGCGCGACGATCGGGCTCTCCGAGTCGGCGATGGTGCCGGACTGGGAGCGGCTCGAGGCGCTCGTCGAGGAGGACCCGTCGCGGCTCGAACGCGTGTTGCCCGTCGGCGGCACGCTGCTCTACGCCGCGGCGCGCGCCGCGAACGGCGGCCTCTACCGGCTCCAGTCGATGGGCGCCGACGCGGACGGCAACCCGCGCGGCGCGCGCGGCGTCACGCCGGCGTACGGCGCGCTCCAGGCGGCCGACGCGGACCTCGCGTGGCGCACGCTCGTCTCGCTGTGCAGCAACGGCGCGCACGTCAACGCACCCCAACGCGGCGGCGACACGCTGCTCCACGCGGCGGCGCGGCGCGGCGACCCGCGCATCGTGCGCTACCTGCTGCGTCGCGGCGCCGACCCGCGCGCGCTCGACCACCGCGGTCGCAGCGCGCTGTCGACCGCCGAGGCGCACGGGCACGAGGCGGCCGCCACGCTGCTCCGCGACCCGGGCGCCGTCCCGCGCGACGACTTCACGACGCGCTGGACGTGGGACGCCGACGGCGCGCCCGTCACGTGGCCCGACCTGTCCGACCTCGACCACCGCGCGCAGGAGGAGGTCACCGGCCCCGCGCACTTCGCGATCGACCGGCTCCGCGAGCTCGTCGACCCGGAGCCGCGCCGCGCGTTCAGCCGCTCGACGCAGGGCGAGCTCGCGATCGAGGCGAGCGCGCACACCGGCAACCACCCCGGCATGGACTACCTGCTCGCGCACGGGCTGCCCATGTCGCTCTGCACGGCGATCTCGTCCGGGAACCTCGCGCGCGCGGCGGCGATCCTCGACACGCACCCCGGCGCGATCCACGAGCGCGGCCCGCACGACTTCCCGGTCATGCACTACCCGGCGCTCGGCGGCGCCGGCGTGCCGGCCGCGGAGCTGCTCCTCGCGCGCGGCGCGGAGCTCGAGCAGGACTCGCTGGGCTCGACCGGACTGCACGAGGCGGCGGCGCGCGGCCGGCTCGAGCTCGCGGCCTTCCTCGTGGAGCGCGGCGCGCGGCTCGACGCCGTCGGCTTCAAATACGAGGCCGTGCCGCGCACGCCGCTCGACGACGCGGAGGCGTGGGGGCACGAGGACGTCGCGCGCTTCCTCGAGCAGAAGGGCGCGCCGCGCGCCGTCGACGTGCTGCCGGCCGCGGGACCCGGCGCGAAGGCGCGCGGGGTACCTGACGCGATGGCGCCGTCCGCGTCCGACGGCGACGGCATGACCGGCGCCGCGCCCGACCGCGACGGCATGCGATGATCCGACGTCCCGCGCCGCGCCGTCGCGCGCGCATCCCACGCCCCGCCTCGCGGTGAGCCCGCCATCCCCGACGCCGGCAACCCCTCGACGCCCGACGCCGCCGCGCCGCCCCTCGCGGACGACGCGTACGCCCGGCTGCGTCGCACGGCGGAGCGCTTCCTCGCGGGCGAGCGCGTCGACCACACGCTCCAGCCGACCGCGCTCGTGCACGAGGCGTGGCTGCGGCTCGCGAGCTGGCGCGGCGACCGCGACCTCGACGGAAGGGACCTCGATGAAAGGGACCTCCACGTCCTTGCGAGCCACGTCATGCGCCGCGTGCTGACCGACCACGCCCGACGCCGCGCGACGGCCAAGCGCGACGCGGCGCGACGCTCGACCGACGTCGACGTCGCCGCGCTCGCCGGCGAGGCCTCGGACGGCGCGGACGTCGTGCTCGAGGTGGACGCGGCGCTCGGTTCGCTGGCCGCTCTCGACGCCGAGCTCGCGCAGGTCGTCGAGCTGCGCTTCTTCGGCGGACACACGATGCCGGAGGTCGCGGCGCTGCTCGACGTCTCGCTGCGCACGGCGAACCGGCGCTGGTCGCTCGCGCGCGCGTGGCTCGTCGACGCGCTGGGCGACGCGACGGACTCGGGCGGTCCCGGCGGCGCGCGCGCCTCGCGGGGGGACGCGACGTGAAGCTCCACGGCGACGCGGTGCGCTGGGCGGCCGTGCGACGGCTGTACGAGGAGACCGTCGACCTGCCGGCGGACGAGCGGGCCGCCGTCCTCGACCGGGCCCGTGGCGACGCGGGCGACGACGCGCGCCCGGCGGACGAGGACGCCGCCGCGCGGGACGACGTCGTCGCGCGCGTCGAGGCGCTGCTCGCCGCGAGCGCCGTCGAGGACGCCGCGCTCGACGGCACGGCCGTCGCGCTGCTCGAGCCCGGCGCGGCCGACACCGCGCACGGCGCCGCGGCGACGTCGCCTTCCGAGGTCGACCGCGCCGGTGCGTCGGCGGCGACCGACGACGCGACACCCGACGACGACCTCCTCGGCGCGACGGTCGGCGGCCACGTGCTGCGCGAGCGCCTCGGCTCCGGCGGGCAGGCCGACGTGTGGCTCGCCGAGCGCACCGTCGGCTCCGCGACGCGTCGCGCGGCGGTCAAGGTCCTGCGCCGCGGGCTCGACACCGACGCGCTCCTGCGCCGCTTCCGCCGCGAGCAGGAGACGCTCGCGTCGCTGCACCACGAGCACGTCGTCGCCTTCCTCGACGCGGGGCGGCTGCCCGACGGGCGCCCGTGGTTCCTCATGGAGGCCGTGGACGGCGCGCCGATCACCGAGGCGTGCCGCGCGCTCGACCTCCGCGCGCGCGTCGCGCTCGTCGCGACGGTCTGCGACGCCGTGCAGTTCGCGCACGGCCGGCTCGTGCTGCACCGCGACCTCAAGCCGACGAACATCCTCGTGACGGCGGGCGGCGCGCCCAAGCTCCTCGACTTCGGCGTCTCGGCGCTGCTGCGCCCCGACGGCGACCTCGCGCGCACGGACGCGACGCGCTCGCCGGCTCCGCTCACGCCGCGGTACGCCGCGCCCGAGCAGCTCCGCGACGAGCGCGCGAGCGTCGCGACGGACGTCTTCGCGCTGGGGCTCGTGCTGTGGGAGACGCTCGTCGGCCGGCCCGCGCGCGAGGCGCGGTCGATGGCGGACGTCGTCGCGCGCATCGACGATCCCCTGCCGCCGCCGAGTACGGCGATGGACGACCCGCGCGCCGCGCGCGGCGACCTCGACGCCGTCGTGCTGCGGGCGACGCACCCCGAGCCGGCGCGTCGCTACCCGTCCGCCGAGGCGCTCGCCGCCGACCTGCGTCGCTGGCTCGACGGCGAGCCCGTCGTCGCGCGGCGCGGCACGCGGCTCGACGCGCTGCGTCGCCTGCTCCGCGCGCACCGCGCCGTCGTGCTCGCAACGGGTGTCGTCGTGCTCCTGCTCGCGGCGGGGCTCGTCGGCACGTGGCTCGGTCGCGAGCGCGCGGTGCGCGACGCGAGCCGCGGCTGGGGCGCGCACGCGGCGGCGCGCTCGGCGGTGCGCTTCCTCGAGGAGCTGCTCGCGGCGGAAGCGGTCGCCGACGGCGGCGCGACCGACGGGCGCGACACCTCGACACCGCCCGACTCGGGACGCGCGGCCGCCACGCGTCCGCCCTGGGACGACCCGGCCGTCGACGCACGCATCGACGCGACGCTCGCCGACCTCCCCGAGTCCGAGGCGCTCGTGCACACGGCGCTCGGCCGCCTCGCCCTCGACGCGGGTCGCGCCGACGCCGCGCTCCCCCACCTCGAGCGCGCGGCGGAACTCGCCGGGCAGCCCATCGCCATGGGTCTCCGCGAGGCCGCGCGCATCCGGCTCCTGCTCGGCCTGGCCCGCGCGGAGCTCGGGCACGCGACCGCCGCCGACACGCTGCGCGAGGCCGCCGCGGCCCTCGAGGCGCTCGATCCGCCGGACGTCGACGGCGCGGCCCGGGCGCGCGCGGTGCTCGCCGACCTCGAGCGCTGACCGTCCGGCCCCTCGGGCCCACGTCGCATGGGATGATGGCGGCCCCACGCGGCCGTCCGACATCGATCCCGAGGGCTCCCCGTGTCCGCCACCCCCCGCTCGTCATCCGGCCCTGTGACCGGCCACGTCGATGGCCGCCTCCGTCCCCGCGGCTCGACGGCGCGCCTCCTCGTCGCGCTGCTCGTCTCGGTCACGCCGGCGTGGAGCCCGGACGACCCCGACGACGAGTTCCGACCGCTGCTCGTCGTGGACGCGCGCGAGCACGACCCGTACGAGCTCGTCGACCTGCGCGCCCTGGCGGAGGACATCGGCGCGATCCCCGACGCGGAGGCGCTGGCCGACCGCGACGAGTTCCGGGTGCTCGAGGTCATCGACACGCACGTGTTCCGCGTCGCGACGGTGCTCGGC
This sequence comes from bacterium, assembly GCA_030428785.1. Classification (GTDB taxonomy): domain Bacteria; phylum Planctomycetota; class B15-G4; order B15-G4; family B15-G4; genus JAUIEF01. The sequence continues at coordinate 15,636 of JAUIEF010000035.1, read as the reverse complement.
GAGGAGGTCGTCGTCCTGCCCGGAGCCCGCGGGACGAACCCGGCGCTGCCGCCGGAGGTGAACGACTACATCTGCGAGAAGGCGGTGCCGGAGCTCGCGTTCCACCTCCTCGGCCGGCCGCTCGAGGACATCGCCTGGGCCAGGTTCCATGCGCTCGGCGTCGTGCGCGACGCCGCGGGCCGACGCCTGGCGAACCCGCACTACGAGGGCGCGGAGCGTGGGTGGACGTTCCTCTCGCAGCTCGTCGTCGAGCGCGGTTGGGCGTGCGCTGCGGCGACCGGGATCCCGGACGAGGACCTCACCCCGGCGGACGTCGTCAACACGCACTCGGACGCGCGTGACATCGGCCTCCGGGCGCTCCCCGCATGGACGGCGCTGCGGGAGTCCGTCCGCCCCGCGGCCGACCCCGTGCTCGCGCTCGGCGAAGACGAGCTGACGGCGCGGGCACGCGAGATCCAGGCGCAGATCGCCGCGCTCGTCGGCTGGCGGCCCGAGCAGGAGCCGACGGTGACGTGGACGACGATGGCCGGTCTGCAGCAGAACATGTTCGAGAACGCGCGCCGGAGGCAGGACGAGCGCGCGGAGTCCCACGAGTCGTGGACGTGGTACGGCGACGACGAGCTCGAGGAGCTCGCCCGTGAGCACGCGGCCGGGGCGATCGCCGTCGCGCCGGAGGGTCCGGAGATCCTCGTGCGCCGTGACGCGCCGCTCGCGCTCTGCAGGCACGGCGGACTCGACACGCTCCTCGCGCACGAGATCGGCCACCAGTACCAGGAGGAAGCGCTGGGCCTCTTCGACGTCCGGGAGGACGAAGACGGTTGGGAGGTTCCGTGGCAAGCGCACGCGGACCACGTCGCCCTGCTCTGGGCGGAGTCGGTGGGCCGGCGCGGCCCGATCTCGACTCGGGACCCCGGGAACAGCTTCGAGACGCTCCTCCGCCTCACGGGGCTCCCGCCGGACGAGCTCCTCCTTCGACATCGCGGCGGGGCATGGAGCGGCGTGGGCTGGGAGCGGTTCGTCGTGTCGGGCGAGCCGCTCGGCCCGCGACCGACGGTGCGCTGCGTGCCGAACGGCGGAGGGCCGGTCGTGCTGGACATCTCGAACCCGGGCGACACGCCTCAGGTCGGGGTGTACGCGGGGCGCTGGGCCGCGCTCCCGTCGCAAGGGTCGGAGGCCGAGCTCGTCGACGCCGTCGACGCCTCGCCGCCGTTCCGGCTCGTGCTCCCGCCGGGAGCGAGCGTTCGCGTGCGCCTCGACGCCGCGCTGCCGGGCGCGACGCCCGGGGCGGAGATCCGCGGCATCTGGTTCGATCTGGGTCCGCAGGACGCCCCGTGATGAGCACGGCGCCGACCCGGCTGGCTCGACGTGGGCGCTCCGCGACGGCCGTCGCGCTCGTCATGGCCTACGTCACCGCGATGGCACCCGTCGCCGTCTCGCGATCCGATCCCGACGACGGTCACCTGCTCGAAATCGACGCGCGCATGCTCGAGGGCGACGCGATCCTCGACCTCGCGGCGCTCGCTGAGTCGGACGGGGCGTTCACCCGCTCGGTCGAGCTGGCCGTCGCTGACGGGGTCCGCGTGCTCGAGGTCCTCGACACGCACGTGCTGCGCGTCGAGACGGTGCGCGGCGAGGAGGTGGTCGCCGTGCAGGGCATCCACGGCACGCACGCGACTCTCCCGGACGAGGTGAATGCGTTCCTCCGCGAGACGGCGATCCCCTCGCTCGCGGACGAGCTGGAGGGCGAGACGTTCCAGGAGCCCGGCTGGTCGTTCCTCCACGCGCCGACCACCCTGCGCGACGGCGAGGGCCGCCGGCTCGCGGTCTTCCTGCTGCGGTTCGATGCCGAGCCCGGGGTGCTCGCCGACACCTTGCTGGAGCGCGGCTGGGCGTGTCCGGCACCCTCGATCCTGCCCGACGCGCAGCTCACGCCGGCGCACCTGAGCGCCGCGCTCCGGACCGAGGAGCCCGCCGGACTGCGCGCGCTGCCCGCATGGCGCGCCCTCTGCGACGAGCTCACCCGACGCTCGGCGCCGGTCCTCGCGCTCACCGACGACGAGCTCACACAGCGGGCGCTGTCGCGGATCGGCGAACTCGAGCCGCTGCTCGGGTGGCGGCCCCGCGCGCGGCTCCGCGTCGAGTGGGCCACGGTGACGGACATGAGGGACGCGGTGCTCGCACGACTCGAGCTCGCGCGGGCGTCGGGCGGCGCCGACTCCGAACGCATCCCGCTCGACGACGACGAGCTCCGGGAGTACGCGACGAAGCATGCGCGGAACGCCCTCGCGTGGTCGCCCGAAGGCCCGTTGATCCAGATCCGTCGCGACGCGCGGAACGCCATCCCCGACCTGGAGGCGCTCGACGAGGTCCTCGTCCACGAGCTCGTGCACCAGTACCAGGAGGAGGTGCTGGGCATGCACGACGGGGCGCCGGAGCGCCGGTCGATGCCGTGGGAGGGTCACGCCGCGGCGGTCACCCAGCGCTGGCTCGACGCTCGCGGCGCGGGCCGCACCCACGCCGCGCACGAGCTGAAGACCGCGCGCTTCCGCTCGCTGCTCGCGCTCACGGGGCTCCCGCCCGACGATCTCCTGCTGCGGTTCCGGGACCCCGCGTGGTCGGACGTCGGCGTCGACCGGCTCCTCGTGACGCCCGAGCCGCCGGAGCCGCAGCCCGTCGCGCGGATCGTGCCGGGCGAGGGCCCGCTCGTGCTGCGGCTCTCGAACCCCGGCGACGCGACGCTGTGCGGCGCGTACCTCGGGAGGTGGGCCGCGCTCCCGTCGCCCGGCGAGGCGGAGCTCGTGGAGACCGTCGAGGCGTCGCCGCCGTTCCGCCTCGTGCTCCCGCCGGGCGCGAGCGTGTCCGTGCGGCTCACCGTCGACGCGCTGCCGGGCGGCGCCCCCGAGGCGGTCGTCCGCGGCGTGTGGTACCCGGTGCCGCCCCCGCTCGACGACCGCTGACACCCCGCCCCCCTCGACGGCTCCCTGCCCGTTCAGGCACGCTGACCGCGGCACGCAACCCGGTGAGAGGAGCCCGTCATGCCCGACGACGCCCTGCCCGTCTTCCCGATCGTCATGGGGCTGCTCGGCGGCCTCGCGCTGTTCCTCACCGGCATGGAGCAGATGACGAACGCGCTGAAGGCCGTCGCCGGCGACGGCATGCGCACGCTCCTCGCCAGGCTCACGAAGAACCGCGTCGCCGCCGCGATCACCGGCGCGTTCGTCACGGCGATCATCCAGTCGTCGTCCGTGACGACCGTGCTCGTCGTGGGCTTCGTGTCCGCCGGCCTCATGACGCTCGCGCAGTCCGTCGGCGTCATCATGGGCGCGAACGCCGGCACGACGATCACCGCGCAGATCGTCGCCTTCAAGGTGACCAAGTACGCGCTCGCGCTCATCTTCACCGGCTTCCTGCTCCACTCCGCCGGCAAGCGCGAGGCGTTGCGGCAGTGGGGCAAGATGGTCATGGGCCTGGGCCTGATCTTCTTCGGCATGGGCCTCATGAGCGACGCGACGGACCCGCTGCGCACGTACGAGCCGTTCATCGACGTCATGAAGAGCATGACGAACCCCGCGCTCGGCATCCTCGCGGGCGCGGTGTTCACGGGGCTCGTGCAGAGCTCGTCGGCGACGACGGGCATCGTCATCGTGCTCGCGAGCCAGGGGTTCATCACGCTGCCGGCGGGCATCGCGCTCGCGTTCGGCGCGAACATCGGCACGTGCGTCACGGCGCTGCTCGCCACGCTCGGCAAGCCGCGGGTCGCGACGCGCGCCGCCGCGATCCACGTCGCGTTCAACGTGCTGGGCGTGCTCGTGTGGATCGCGTTCATCGACAGGCTCGCGGTCTTCGTCACGGACATCTCGCCGAGCCGGCCGGAGCTGACCGGCACGGCGCGCCTCGCCGCCGAGTCGCCGCGCCAGATCGCGAACGCGCACACGGTCTTCAACCTGGCGAACACCGTGCTCTTCCTGCCGTTCACGGTGCTCCTCGCGAAGCTCGTCGAGCGCCTGCTGCCCGACCGGCCGCAGGTGATCCCCGAGCGGTCGCGCGCGCAGTTCCTCGACGACGCCTTCCTCGAGACGCCGGCCCTCGCGCGCGACCAGGCGCGGCTCGAGGTGTGCCGCTACGCGCGCTTCGTGCGCGAGCTCGCCCAGTCGACGGTGGACGCCGTGCGCTCCGAGCAGCCCGACGAGCTCGACGCCGTCGTCGCGTCGCACCGCGAGCTCGAGCCGCTCTACACGCGCATCGTGCAGTTCCTCGGCGCGCTCGCGAAGACCGACCAGGACGAGGCCTCCGCGCGCGCCGTGCACGCGCTCCTCGCCGACGTCACGAACGTGCAGCACGTCAACGAGATCTTCGCGACGAACCTCGTCGCCCTCGCGCGCGAGCGTCGCCGCCTCGGCGTCACGAAGGACCCGCAGGGCGCGGCGCTCATCGACGAGCTCTACGTGACGGTGCTCGAGACGTACGACGACGTCGTGCAGGCGCTCGAGGCGGGCGACGTCGAGGGCGCGCGCGCCGTCGTCGACCGCAAGGCCGAGGTGCACGCGCTCGTCCGGCGCACGGCCGACGCGCTCGCGCGGCGCGTCGACACGCAGGACCCCGGCTCGCTCTCGCGCTTCCGCATCCAGAGCCAGCTCGTCGAGCTCCTCAAGCGGCTCTACTACTTCGCGAAGTCCATCGGGAAGGACATCGTCGCGCAGGCGGACGCCGCCCGCCCCGTCGAGCCGGAGATCGCGGAGTCGACGCCCGCGGCTCCGACGCCCGCCGCCTGAGCGGGGCGGAGACGAAAGCGGGCGGGGCGGCCTCCCGAGCCACCCCGCCCTCGCGGAACTCCTGCTCCCTGCCTCTCTCGTCTTCTCCCGTCCGGGCGGCGCCGCTCCTCCGGCGGCGGGGCGCCCGTCTTCCTCCGGGATGAGAAGCGACGTCCGCGCCCTCCGGGCGGACGGGAAATCCAGATCGGCCCGAATCGACCCGCATCCGGCGCCCATCGGGCCTCGAAAGGCCCCTCGGTCGGGGGGCGTCCACGGAGTGGTCGGTGCGCCCGGGCCACCGGCCTCGGGCACCCGCGGGCGCTCCCGGCCTCTCCCGTCCCCGCCCCGCCCCCCTGGGCGGATCCCGGAGCGCCGGGTAGGCTCGGGGCCGAAGAGCATTGGGAGAAGGAGGCCGCCCTCCGGGGCCGCCGCGCTCCGGACGTCGCGTTGGGCAGGGTCCGGGGGCACGCGTCGCGGACCGGCCTCCGCAGCGGGAGCGCTGGACGTGGACGGGAAGAGGATGTGGGCCGCGGGGGCGGTCGTCGTGTTCGTGGTGTCCGTGTGCGTGCACGGCTGGTTCGCCGGCGTGTCGCACGACGAGGGCGTCACGCTGGACGTCGCGCTCGGCCGGATCGACCCGGAGCTCGTGCGCGACTTCCGGCCCGTGCCCGTCGCGGAGCTCGTCGCGTGCGTCGACGGGAGCCGGCCGCGCAGCGCGGGCGGCGTCGTCGACGAGCTGTCGCGCCGCGTGAACCCGTACCCGCCGGCGTACTTCCTCCTCCAGAACGCGTGGACGTCACGGACGGGCGTGCACCGCGTGCTGCTCCGCGTGCCGAGCGTCCTGTGCGGGCTCGCGACGCTGCTCGGGCTCGCGCTCCTCGCGCGCCGGCTCGTGCCGGACCGCGCGGCACCGGCGTGGGTCGCCGTGCTCGCCGCCGCGTCGCCGTGGTTCGCGTCGATCTCGACCTTCGCGCGGCCGTATGCGTTCGTGCTCGCGGTCGGGACGTGGTCGACGGTCGTCGCGCTGAAGGTCGCGGACGGGCGCGCGTCGACACGGACGCGCGCGCTGTGGGTCGCGCTCTCGCTGCTCGGGCTGCACGGGCTCTACCACTACGGGTTCGTCGTCGCGTGGCAGGCCGCGTTCCTCGCCGTGTGCGCGTGGCGCGTGTCCGGGGCCGACGGGCCAGCGGGACCGTCACCGCGCGCCGCGCGGCGACGCGAGCTCGGCGCGCTCGCCCTCATGGGCGCCGCCGTCACCGCGGGCTTCCTGCCGTGGGCGGTCACGCGGCTGCCGGCGCACCTGGGGCTCACGGCGACCATGCCGTCCTACTACAAGGGCGACGTCGTGCAGGGCCTCGGCGCCGGCACGCTCCGCGCGCTGTGGACGTACCTGCTCGGCGAGTCCGTCCGCGGCGCACTGAACCGCGTGCTCGCCGTGACGTTCCTCGCGCTCGGCGCGTGCACGCTGCTCGTCGCGATCCGACGCGTCGCATCACGGAGGCGCGCGCCGCGGGACGTCGTGGCGAGCACGTTCCTCGCGACGGCGCCGCTCTACCCGGCCGCGATCCTCGTGGGCGACCTGCTCCACGGCACGCGGACGCTCACCATCACGAAGACGACGTTCATGCTCTTCCCGCTGCTGCTGCTCGCCGTGACGGCCGCGTGGTGCTCGCTCCGGCGCCGGCGTGTCCGCGACGCGGGCCTCGCGGCCTGGCTGCTGCTCGCGCTCGTCGCGTCGACGGCGACCGCGATCTCCGAGCGCCGCTACGAGGACCACCACCGCATCGTCGCGCGACGCCTCGCCGCGCAGGACCGGCCCGACCACCTCGTGCTCTTCAACTCGATGGTCCGCGGCCACGCGATCCCGCTGCTGCTCACGCTCCGCGAGGAGGGCGTCGGCGAGCTCCGCGCCGTGCTCGCGCCGCCGAAGCAGCTCGACGGCGTGCTCGAGCGGGCCCTCGCCGACCCGGGCGTGCGGCGCATCACGCTGCTCAACCTGCACTCCGTCTATCCGCACAGCGTCGAGACCTACTGCACGCGCGAGCAGATCGACGCCCTCGCGAACTGCGCCCGCCGCGGCGGCTGGCGGATCTCGCGCGCGACCCCCGAGGAGGTCCTCGCGAGCGCGGAGGACCCGACGGGCGACCGCCTGCTCGACATCCTCAGCCCGGTGTGGTGAGGGCGGGCGGCGGCTCGCCGTCGACGGCGGGACGCGGCCGGGCCGGCGTCCGCGGGGACGCGGTCCGGGCGGACGGCGCGACGCTCCCCGCGGGAGATCGTACCCTCGCATCCGCCCGACCTCGCCCGCCGAAGGTCTCCCATGGACTCCTCGATCCCCCCGCTCCGGATGCGCGCGAAGGGCGACCTGCGGCCCGACGGCAAGCACGTCCTCTACTGGATGACCGCGGCGCGGCGGCTGCACGACAACTTCGCGCTGCAGCGCGCGGCGGAGCTCGCCGAGCAGCTCGACCGGCCGCTCATCGTGCTCGAGCCGTTGCGCTGCGGGTACCGCTGGGCGTCCGACCGCCTCCATCGCTTCGTGATCGACGGCATGGCGGACCACGCCGAGGCGCTCGAGGACAGCGGCGTGCTCTACCACCCGTACGTCGAGCCGGAGGAGGACGCGGGCAAGGGGCTGCTCGCCGCGCTCGCCGAGGACGCATGCGTCGTCGTCGCGGACGACTCGCCGGCGTTCTTCTACCGCCGCATGCTCAAGGCCGCGCTCGATCAGGTGCCGTGCCGCATGGAGGCCGTCGACTCCTGCGGGCTCGTGCCGCTGCGCGCGACGGACCAGGTCTTCCCGACGGCGTACGCCTTCCGGCGCTGGCTGCACAAGAACCTCAAGCGGCACCTCGAGAGCCGGCCCGCGCGCGACCCCGTCGCGCTCGACGGGCGTCGCACGCGCCGCTTCCCCGGGGCGACGCGCCTGCCCGACGGCATCGCGAAGCGCTGGCCCGCCGCCGCACGCGGACTGCTCACCGGCAACAACGCGGACGCGATGGCGGCGCTCCCCATCGACCACGACGTGCAGCCCGGCCCGTTGCACGGCGGACCGCGCGCCGCCGAGGACTGCCTCGCGACCTTCCTCACGGAGCGGCTGCCGCGCTACGCCGAGGAGCGCAACCAGCCCGAGGTCGAGGCGGCCTCCGGGCTCTCGCCGTACCTGCACTTCGGGCACATCGGGACGCACACGGTGCTCGCCGCCCTCGCCGAGCGCGAGGAGTGGTCCGTCGACCGCCTGCCCGACACCGGCAAGGGCGCGCGCGCCGGCTGGTGGCAGATGGGCGAGGACGCGGAGTCGTTCCTCGACGAGCTCGTGACGTGGCGCGAGCTCGGCTTCAACTTCTGCCACCACCGTCGCGACCACATGGAGTACGACTCGCTGCCGGACTGGGCGCAAGCGACGCTCGAGGAGCACGCCGACGACGAGCGCGAGCACGTCTACACGCTCGAGGAGTTCGCGCAGGGCCGGACGCACGACGCGCTGTGGAACGCCGCGCAGAACCAGCTCCGCGTCGAGGGCCGCATGCACAACTACCTGCGCATGCTGTGGGGCAAGAAGATCCTCGAGTGGACCGCGCACCCGCGCGACGCCGTCGAGGTCATGTTCACGCTCAACGACACGTACGCGCTCGACGGCCGCGACCCGAACTCGTCGAGCGGCATCCTCTGGTGCCTCGGCCGCTACGACCGCGCGTGGGGCCCCGAGCGCGAGATCTTCGGCAAGATCCGCTACATGAGCAGCGAGAACACCGCGCGCAAGGTGCGCGTGAAGGGCTACGTGCAGCGGTGGACCGAGGGGTCGCTGTTCGGGTGAGCGCGGAGGCCGCTCAGGGCGTCTCCGCCTCCGCGCCCGTCGACCGGAGCACGACGTCGACCGTCGCGCCCTCGAGGACGTCGACCTGCCCGCTCGCGAGCACGACGTCCGGCGCGCCGCCCCGACCGCGACGCACCTGCTCCACGCGGTAGGGTCCCGGCGGGATCTCGCGGATCTCGGCGGCGCCGTCGTCGATCCGGCCCCAGAAGGGCTCGCCGCCGTCGCGCGGGAGGGCGCGCAGCGACACCCTTCGCGCGTCCGCCACCGACACGAGGCCTCCCGCGCGCAGGCTCCCCGTCTCCGGGACCTCGACGCGCAGCAGCGTCCGCCCCGGCTCGCGCACGAGCGGGAAGGTCAGCCCCTGGTGCAGCACCTCGAGCTCGCAACGCCCCGTCGGCAGACCCGTGACGCGCCAGCGGCCGGGCGCGACCTCGTCCCAACCGCTCTCGGTGTCGATGGCCCAGCGCCACAGGACGTGCGCCTCGCGCGCCGGACGCCCCGACGGCACGTGGACGACCTCGACGTCGACGGGACGGTCGTCGGTGAGCACGACGTCGAGCACGGGGACCAGCACGAGGTCGTGCCGCTCGTCGACGAACGCCGCGTGCCCGTCGGCCGTCACGCGCACGGACGCGGTCTCCGACGCGATCTCCTCCATGCGGTACGAACCGTCGTCCGCCGTCGTCGTGCTGCGCCAGCTGTTGTCGGAGCCGCGCGCCGGCCAGAGCTCGACCTTCGCGCGGCGGACCGGATCGCCCGCGGCGTCCGTGACCACGCCCGAGAGCGACCGCGACGACACGTCGACGACGACCTCCAGCAGACGCTGCTCGCCTTCCTCGAGCTCGAGCGACCGACGGAGGATCTCCTCGCCGGCGGCCCCGCCCACGACGACCTCGAAGGGCACGCCCGCGCGCACGCCGCGCAGCTCGTAGCGGCCCGTGCGCGTCTCGGTCATCCAGCGCTCGCCGGAGCCGTCCGCGCCCGTGATCCCGGCGCCGGTCCAGCCGGTCATCTCGGGCGCGTCGCTCAGGTCGTGGATCGCGTCCTCGTCGTGCAGCAGCGGGCGGTCCGAGATCGCGCTCACGCGCAGGACGGAGAGCGGCGGCGTCCCCGTCTGCCGCACCTCGACGACGAGCACCGCCGCGCGCGCGAGCACGACCGTGACGGGCCACGCCCCGACCGCGGCGACGTCGAGGCGCGCGGGCAGGTGGAACGGCTCGGCGACGAGCACCTCGCGACCGGGCGCGGGCTCGCTCCAGCGGAGGCGCCCCGCGTCGTCGGCGCGCGCGACGGGCTCGTCGAGCGACGTGCCCGCCGGGTAGAGGAGCGCGGTGGGGAGCGGTCGCCCGGCCGGGTCGACGACGAGCACCTCGCAGGCGACGGACCCGGCAGCGGGCGGCGCGTCGTCGGACGTCGGTTCCGCGGGCGCGGCGTCGGCGGGCGGCGACGACGGCGGGACGACGAGCGCCCCGGGCGCGCCCGCGTCGGGCGGGGTCGGCGCGACCATCCCGTCCGCCGGGACGTCGCGCACGGCGACGCGCGCCGGATCGGGCGTCGGCTCCGGCGCGTCGTCGAGCCAGCCCATCACGGCGACGAGCACGACCGCCCCGACGGCCGTCACCGCGAGCAGCGCGCCTCTCCCCGTCATGCGACCTGCCTCCGCGGACCTCAGTCGTCGTGCCCGGCGCGACGGCCTCGCAGCTTCACCGCCGGCGCCCCGCCCTCCGCGCCGCCCTCGGCCTCGCGACGGATGCCCTCGAGCATGCCGCGGAAGACGACGCCGTGGAGCGGCAGGACCGCGTACCAGTAGAGCAGGCCGAAGAGTCCCTTCGGGATGAAGCGCGCGGTCTGCACGAGCTCGACGGTCGGCTCGTCGTCGGCCTGACGCGCGTCGTCATCGGTCGCGTCGCCGCCCGCCCGCAGCTCGAACTCGAGGAGCGCCTCGCCCGGCACCTTCATCTCGGCGTGCAGGGCGATGCGGCGCGGCGGATCGATGTCGACGACGCGCCAGAAGTCGAGCGCGTCGCCGTAGCCCACGCGCTCGGGGTCGCGCCGGCCGCGACGCAGGCCCGGTCCGCCCACCATCCGGTCCATCCAGCCGCGCAGGCGCCACAGCCGGTCGGCGGCGTAGTAGCCGTGCCCGCCGCCGATGCGGCACACCGCCGCGAAGACCTCCTCCGGCGTGCCGCGCACCGCGATGCTCCAGCGGTCGGTGAACGCGCGCCCGCCCGCCCAGTCGGGGTCGCCGGGGATGGGCCCGGCGTCCGTCCACGACGTCTCGACGCGCCCGGCGTCCAGGTGCTCGTACGCGGCCTCGATGCTCTCGCGCACGTCGAGCAGGCGCTGCGGCATGAGGCGCTCCGCCTCGTCGTCGCGGCACACGACCGGGTTGCGCAGGCCCTCCGCGAGCGGCATCGCGATGCTCTTGCTGAGCGGCGTCACGAGGTGGATCCACAGCGAGCTGAGCCGCGGCGTGAGCACGGGCACCGGCAGGATGACGCGCCGCGGCAGCCCTCGCACCTCCGCGACGAGCCGCATGAACTCCTCGTACGTGACGACCTCCGGCCCGCCGATGTCGAGCGTGCGGTCCTTCGTGCGCGGCTCGTCGAGGCACGCGACGAGGTACCCGAGCACGTTGCGGATCGCGATGGGCTGGCAGACGGTACGCACCCAGCGCGGCGTGACCATGACCGGCAGCCGCTCGACGAGGTAGCGCAGGATCTCGAAGGACGCGGAGCCCGAGCCGATGATCATCGCGGCGCGCAGCACGGTGACGGGCGCGCCGCTGTTGCGCAGGATGCGCTCGACCTCGCGGCGCGACGCGAGGTGCTTGCTGAGCCCGTCGCCCGTCTCGCCGAGCCCGCCCAGGTAGACGATGCGCCCGACGTGCGCCTCGCCGCAGGCCGACGCGAACGCCCGCGCGAGCCGCTGGTCGAGCGACCGGTAGTCGTCGCCCGCGGAGATCATGCTGTGCACGAGGTAGTACGCCGCCTCGCAGCCGGCGAGCGCGCCGCGCAGCGTGTCCGTGTCCTCGAGCTCGCCCGTCACGACCTCGAGCTCCGGGTGCCCGACCCAGTCGCGGCCCTGGAGCTTCCGCGGCGCGCGCGCGTACACCCGCACGTGGAAGCCCGCGTCGAGCAGGCGCGGCACGAGCCGCCCGCCCACGTAGCCGGTCGCCCCCGTGACGAGGACCGTGCGCGTCACCTGAGTCCGGCCTCGAGCTCGTCGACGGTGCGCTGCTTCGCCCGGTACTCGTCGCGCCAGTTCGGGTCGCCGGTGCGCAGGTGCTCGAGCATGTCCTCGTATGCCAGCCGCCGCCAGTGGAGCAGCCGCGCGAGCTCCGGCAGCGGCGCGCGCCCACCCCCCTCAGCGGCCTCGACCTGCCGCTGCGTGTCGGCGATCCGGTCGAGCAGCGCGTCGAGCTCGTCGGCGAACGCGCGCGCGTCGAGCACGCCGCGGTCGTAGTCGAGCACGTGGTCGCGGAACTCGCGCGCCACCTGACGGTCGGCGCGGTCCGCGTCCAGGAAGACCTGCACGTCGCCGCCCGCGGCGTCCGGCACGGCGACGAGCAGCCACATGACGGCGAGCCCGCAGAGCGCGACCGCGGTGAGGTCGCGCCCGCCGCGTCCCTCGGCGGTGACGAGCATGTCGGGCCGCACCATGACCATGCCGCACACGAGGCCCATGCCCAGCCCGCCGAGGTGCGCCGCCATGTCGATGCCGGGCACGCTGAACCCGAGGTAGACGTTGAGGAGCACGAACGTGAAGACGCTTCGCCGCAGCCGCGCGAGCGTCGCGCGCGGGATGACGCCGTGCCCCAGGACGAGCACGCCGAGCAGCGCGCCGATGACGCCGAACACCGCGCCCGACGCGCCCGCGCTCACGACGTCCGGGTTGAACCACGTGCTCAGCAGGCTGCCCACGACGCCGGACCCGAGGTACATGACGAGGAAGCCCGGCGACCCGAGCAGGCGCTCGACCATCGGGCCCACCTGCTTGAGCACCCACATGTTGAACCCGATGTGGATGAGGCCGAAGTGCAGGAACATGCACGTCACGAGGCGCCACCACTCGCCCGCCGTCGTGAGCGGCGCGAAGTTCGCGCCCCACGTGAGGAGGTCGTTGGCGCCCGGGTTCATGAGCGGCACGCCGAACGCGAGCACGAGCACCGCGAACACGCCGACGTTGAGCCCGACGACGAGCGGCGTCACGAGCACGCGGGGCGTCACCGCCTGCAGGTCCTGCGCGAACTCGATCTCGTCGGCGAGGTCGGGGTCGGTCGGGCGCTCACGGACGTGCGGGTCGCGCGTCGCGCCGCCGGGACGCAGGACGGGCGCGTCGCCGTCGCGGGCCGGCCCCCGCGTCCGGGCGTCGTCCTCGTCCGGTCGGGCGGGCAGCCGGTGTCGTCCCGCGATGAGCGTCTGGATCTCCGCGAGCCGCGAGCGCCGCGCGTCGGCCTCCCGTCCGCGCCCGAGCGCGCGCTGCCGCAGGCCGTCGGCGCGTTCCCGCCGGACGTCGTCGGGGTCCCGGTCGCGGTCGCCCGGCCGGCGACGTCGCTCGCGCGCGCGGGGGTCGCTCGTCAACGCGTCGAGGATGGACTCCCCCGCGAAGGGGTCGTCGTCCGTGTCGCGTCGTCCGTCCGCCATCGCTGCACCTCCGGGGACCCCATCGTACGGGATCGCACCTCGGACGCAGCGCCGTCGCAGGACACCGCGGGGCCCGGGCGGCGCGCGTCTAGACGTACCGCAGCAGCCCGTCCGGCCGCGCGCGCTTGACCGCGCGGTACAGGCGGCACGGCAGATAGAGGAGGGCGCACGCGCCGAGGCCGCCCCACCAGGCCGCGGCGAGGCCGCCGCCCTCGTCGCCCAGCGCGAAGGCGAGGCCCGCGAGCCGCGCGAACCCGAGGATCACGACGAAGTGCGCGAGGTAGAAGAAGAGCGCGGTCTGCCCGAAGACGACGAGCGGCCCGTCGGGCGACGGCGGCGGCGCGTCGACGGGGCGACGCTCCTCGCGCCGCACGAGCACCGCGAGCGCGAGCAGCATCCCGCCCAGCGTCATCGCGACGAAGGACATGCTCGGCGGGTACTTGCTCACGTGCAGCCACTGCGCGAGCGAGCCGCCCTCGCGCGGGAGCAGCATGTTCCCGTAGCCGTTCGCGCCGCGCACCGCGACGAACACGGCGAGCGCCCCGACGCCCCAGCCGACGAGCGTCGGCACCGCCGAGCGCCCCTCGGCGCGCAGCCGGAGCAGCCGCGTCCCGAACGCGTGCCCGAGCATCATGATCGCGAGCCACGGGAGCAGCGGGTAGACGTTCACGCCGGGCCACGTCTCGCCGCCGATCACCGCGGCGTTCGGCCAGAACTTCGGCTGCACGAGCAGGCCCGCCCACGTCGGCGCGCCCCACGTCAGCCCGCCGACGACGCCCGTGACGATCCGTTCCGCGGCGCCGAGGTACCCGAGCGCGACCACGACGAGCACCCACGCGGGCAGCCGCCGCAGCACGACCATCGCGACCATGCCGAGCCCGATCGCGTAGAGCACCTGGAGGATGCCCATCGGCGGCGCGGCGAGCAGCCAGACCGCGGTCATGAAGGTCGGGTCGAGCGCCGCGAGGAACAGGCCGCGCCGCAGCTGGAAGAGGTCGGCGGGCGAGCCGAGCGCGCGCGACGCGTCGCGGTTCGCGCGGCTCAGCGCGAGCGACGTCCCCGCGAGGAAGAGGAAGGTCGGCGCGCAGAAGTGCGTCATCCAGCGCGTGAGGAAGCCCGCGAGCGGGAGCTCGCCGCCGGGCGTCCACATGAGGGCCGAGTCCGCGGCGACGTGGCCCTGGTCCATGGACGCCCCGGCGTGGTCGACGGCCATGAGCACCATGACGAGGCCGCGCAGCCGGTCGAGGGCGAGCAGGCGACCGGGCGCGGGATCGGCGTTCGCGACGTCGGGCGGGCTCACGGACGCATCATGGGGCGACGCCGCGCCCCCGCCCAGCCCCCGCGCGGACGCGCCGCGGTCCTGTCGCATATCTCCAAGACGGCTCGCGCGGGACCGGGGATGCTCCCGGCCGGTCGTGACGCCGTGTGGAGCGGCGTCGCCGAGGTCCCCGCCGCCGTCCCGAGGAGTGCCCCGTGATGAAGTCCCTCGCCCCGCTCGCGCTCGCCGCCGTCGCCCTGATCGGCGCCCCCGGACCCACCGCGCCCGCGCCGCTCCCCGCGCCGGGCGACCCCGTCGTCGACGTGGCGGACGACGAGCGCCCCGACCTCGACGAGGAGACGACCGTCGCCGACCTCGGCTGGCTCGCGGGCGTCTGGTCCGGCAGCGACGGCTCGAGCGACTGGGAGGCCGTCTACTCGACGGGGGCCGGCGGCCACCTCGTCGGCGCGAGCAAGGAGCTGCAGCAGGGCCGCGTCGTCATGACCGACTTCGAGCACTTCTACGAGCGCGACGGCGAGCTCCGCATGACGCCGTACCCGTTCGGGAAGGCGAGCGTCGAGTTCACGCTCGCCGAGTACGACGGCGCGACGCGCACCGCGGTGTTCGAGAACCCCGAGCACGACTTCCCGCGGCGCTTCGAGTACCGGCGCACCGGCGAGACGACGCTCGAGATCGCGCTCGAGGGCGACATGGGCGGCGAGGACGCGCGCTTCGTGCTGTCCTTCGCCAGGCAGGACGTCTGACGGGAGGACGGCGCCGCGCGGCGCCCGCATCCCGACGCCCCCGCGAGGTGCCGCGCCCGGTACGATCCGGGCGTGCGCTTCCTCGAGCTCCCGCCGCCGCCCGTGCTCGCCGGCCTCGTCCGGTGCCTCTGGCTCCTCGAGGACGACGCCGCCTCCGCGGACCCGGGCCTCGAGGAGCGCGTGCTCCCCGACGGCTGCGTCGAGCTCGTCGTGCACCACGGCACGCCCATGCGACGCGTCGAGCCGGACGGCGCGACGCGCCAGCCGCGCGCCGTCGTGGGCGGCCAGCTCCGCACCGCGCTGCGCCTGCGCCCCGACGGCCCGCTCGGCATCGTCGCGGCGCGGCTCGAGCCGTGGGCCGCCGCGCGCGTGCTGCGCGAGCCGGCCGACGCGTTCACCG
>JAUIEF010000276.1 GCA_030428785.1 bacterium | reverse complement strand
GGCGACCCCATCGAAGGCGGGCTCGAGGATCTCAGCGACTGGATGCTCGTCGCCGACGATCGGGTGTACGGTGCGTTTACCGTTCAGCTGATGCGAAGCCGTATGGCCGTCGGCGAGCGCCGAGAGGCGCGTCGTCGCGCCGTCCGCGAGGGTCAGCCGTAGGTCCGGCACGAGGCGGCCGACCCCGCGCGCCGCGGCGTCGGGGAGCACCTCGGGCGCCTGGCGGAACGCGCCCTCGGGGGCGTCGGCGGACGCGTCCGCCGCGGGCGGCGGGGTCGCCTCGGAGAGCTGCGCGGCGGCGTCGGCGGGCGCCGGGAGCAGGGCGAGCGCGGCGCCGAGGCCGAGGAGACGGCGGGCGGCACGGGCGACGGGACGGCGGGCGGGGCGGCGGAAACGACGCACGGCGGGGCTCCGGGGACCGGTTCGGGAGGGCACACTCTATCCGGCTCCCCGGCCCCGGCGCGTTGACGCGTCTCCGACGTCGGGGGATCATCGAGGGGGTCCCGGCGCCCTCCGTCCGCCCCCCGTGACGGCCGCGCCGACGCCCGCCCGGCCGCCTCCCGGCCCCGCGGACGCCCCGAACGCCGCCCAGGAACCGCACCATGCTCGCCACCCTGCTCGCCCTGGGGCTGCTCGTCCCGGCGGCCGTCGCCCCCGCCGGCGAGGTCGTCCTCTCCGAGAAGGTCGCCCCCGAGCTCCGCGCGGCCGTCGAGGCCTCCGCCGACCCGGCCGCGACCTTCCGCGCCTACGCCGTCCTCGCGGACCGGCTCGACGCGCGCGACCTCCTCGAGCGGGCCCGCGAGCTCCCGCGCGGCGCGCGCCAGGCCGGCGTCGCCGAGGAGCTGCGCGCCTTCGCGACGCCGCGGCAGGAGCGCCTGCTCGACCGGCTCGCGTCGCTCGAGGCCGACGGCCTCGTCACGGACGTCCGCCCGCTGTGGATCAACAACACGGTCGTCTTCCGCGGGCGCGCCGCGGCGCTGGAAGCCGTCGCCGCGCTGCCCGAGGTGGTCGCCGTGCGGTGGGACCCGGTCGTCGAGCCCGGGCTCTTCCAGGACGACCTCGGCACGAGCGACGGCGGCGCGACGACGTACTACGCCGACGGCTTCGAGTCCGGCGCGCTCGGCCCGGAGTGGAGCGTCGCGACGACGGGCTGCGGCGACGTGTCCGTGACCGACGCGTTCGACCCGCCCGCCGGCGGCTTCCACCTGGTGATCGCCTCGACGACGGACGGCTGCGCGGGCACGGCGACGCTCACGCTCGCCGTCGACCTCACGGGCGCGACGACCGTCGGCCTCCGCTACCGCCTCACGGACTTCGGCGACGAGTTCCTCCCCGGCGCGGACATCGTCGAGGCGTCGGACGACGGCGGCGCGAACTGGACGAAGGTGGCGGACCTCACCGGCATCGACGGCGCGACGATCACCGAGACGCACGACCTCGACGGGCTGGGCCTCGCGTACGGGCCCGACTTCCGCGTGCGCTGGCGCTGGTCGGACAACTTCGCGCCGCCCACGGACGGCATCGGCCTCGACGACGTGGAGCTCGCGGACGCGTTCCCGCCGCCGCCCGTGCCGGGCCCGACGGCGAACCTCGTCGGCCTCCAGGCGCCGGACCTCTGGGCGCTCGGCGTCCGCGGCCAGGGCGTCAAGCTGCTCAACATCGACGCGGGCGCCGACGTCGCGCACCCCGACCTCGCGGGCCGCATCTGGAGCAACCCGCTCGACCCGGCGAACGGCGTCGACGACGACGGCAACGGCTACGTCGACGACGTCCTCGGCTGGGACTTCGTGGACGACGACGCGGACCCCGACCCGGGCCTCGAGACGCACGGCACGAACACCTCGGGCATCCTCGTGGGCGACGGCGCGTCCGGCCTGCTCCAGACGGGCATGGCGCCCGGCGCGCAGCTCGCGATCGCGCGCATCGACACGGCGACGGAGCAGTGGGAGGCGCTCCAGTGGGCGATGTCCGTCGGCATGGACTGCACCTCGAGCAGCTACTCGTACAAGTGGTGGGCGGTGCCGAAGCCGGACTACCACATGCACCGCGTCGTGCACGAGGTGCTGCTCGCGGCCGGCATCGTGCACGCGAACTCGATCGGCAACGACGGCGGGCTCACGGGCATCGCGCCCGTGCCGTTCAACATCTCCGCGCCGGGGCTCGTGCCCGGGCCGTGGGTGCACCCCGTGCAGTTCCAGACGCCGGCCGGGCGCGCGGCGGTGCTCGCGTGCGGCGGCATCGAGTCGGACGACGCGCACTACGCGCCGAGCGGCGCGGGGCCGTCGGCCTGGGAGGACCTGCTCCTCTACGACCCGGCCTACCCGTTCGCGCAGCAGTCCCAGTACCACGACTACCCCTACGGCGGGTTCGGCGGCGGCTTCCAGGGCCTCATGAAGCCGGACGTCGTCGCGTACACCGAGGTGCCGACGACGACGAACGGCGGCGGCTACGACCTGAGCTTCGGCGGGACCTCCGCGTCGACGCCGCACCTCGGCGGCGCGCTCGCGCTGCTGCTCTCCGCGCAGCCGCGCGCCGAGCCGCGCCACATCGCGCAGGCGCTGCAGATCACGGCGGAGGACCTCGGCGCGCCCGGCAAGGACCCGGTGTTCGGGGCCGGCAAGATCCAGGTGCGCGACGCCGCGCTCCGGCTGCTGGGCCTCGTCGTGTCGACGAAGCTGAGCCCGGGTCCCGGCGACACGCTCACGATCACGACCTACGGCCGCGCCGGTTCGCTCTTCGTGACGCTGTGGTCGGTGAGCGTCGGCTCCATGCCGTTCCTGGGCGGGACGCTCGACCTCGGGCCGCCGGTGTTCATGCTCCAGGCGGGCGTGCTGACCGGGCAGGGCAACCGCATCGGCGTGCAGGTGCCGCACGACGCGGGGCTCGTCGGGCTCGAGGTGCACTTCCAGACCGTGCAGGACGACACGGCGGGCCCGACGGGGCAGCTGCTCTACTCCGTCGTGGAGACGGTGACCATCACCGAGTGAGCGCCGGCGCGTCGCCGCGCGGCGGTGGGCTCAGGGCTCGTCGCGGCTCGCGAAGTGCCGGACCCAGGTCTCCTGGAGGCCGACCATCCGGCGGATGACGTGCTGCGCGTCGAAGTGCCGCGGCGTGTCGCGCGGCACGAGGTGCTGCTCCTGGAACACCATGCGGCCGGGCGTCTCGTACACCTCGTCGGCGACGTGCGCGCGCATGACGAACCCGCCGCCGCGGTGGAAGCCGTCCGCGCCCATGTAGTGGTTGCCGAAGAAGAACGTCGTTCGGCGGGCGAGGCGCTCGTCCCAGAGCGGTGAGCCCTGCGCGGGCAGCGTCGGCGCCACGCCGAGCAGATGCCCGAGCGTCGGCGCGACGTCGATGTGCGACGTGAGCCACGGCACGCGGAACGTCTCGTCGAGGACCATGGGCGCCCAGACGAGCAGCGGCACGTGGAAGCTGTACGCGTCGAGCCGGCCGGCGACGAGCTCGGGGTCGCCGAGCTTCGTGCGGATGCCGTGGTCGGCGGTGAACACGATGAGCGTCCGGTCGAGGCGGCCCTTGCGCTCGAGCAGGTCGACGAGGCGGCCGAGCCAGCGGTCCTGCAGCTGGAAGAGCGCGCGGCCGCGCTCCGCGACGGAGTCGAGCCCGCCCTCGAGGCTCACGTCCGGCCAGGGCGCGTGCCCGATCTGCGGGTGGAACGAGAGGAACCAGCGCTCGTCGCGGTCGATGAGCCGCTCGAGCGCCGCCTCGAGCAGCTTGAGCGCGTCGCGGTCCAGCGCGAGCATGGACTCGCCGTCCTCGAGCTTCCCGTCCTCCTTGACGGCCGGGAAGTCGTCGAAGCCGAGCGCCTGGTACATGCGCTCGTCGTCCTCGAACTTCAGCGCGACCGGGCTCACGATGCCCGTGCGGTAGCCGCGGATGCCGAGGCGGTGCGGCAGCGCCTGGAGCTGCATGCGCGGGAGCTGCTGGTTGAAGCTGCGCGTGAGGCTCGACGGGTAGAGCGAGCTGTAGAACGAGAAGAGCGCGCGGTTCGTGTACGGGTAGGTCGTGTGGTGCTGCGGCGCGACGAACGCGCGCTCGCGCAGGCGCTGGAGCGTCGGGAGGTCGGAGAGGTCCCCGCCGACGTCGAGGTAGCGGGCGGGCCCCGTCTCGCAGACGAAGACGAGCACGTCCATGCCCATGGCCTCGCCGAAGTACTCCGGGAAGAGCTCGTTGGGCGGCGCGTGCGTGAGGTCGCGGTAGAAGGTCTCGAGCTCGGCGTCGGACAGGCGCTCGTAGAGCGAGGTGTCCACCGGGCCGGTGCCGCGCAGGCTCGACGCGATCTGGAGCAGGACGCTGCGGTGGTAGGAGGTGCGGCCGTCGGGCGCCTCGAGGATGCCCGCGCTGCCGACGAGCAGCAGGAGCGCGAGCGGCACGACGGACGCGCGCCCGACCGCGAGACCCACGCGCCGCAGCGACGCGGACGCGGCGGTCCGACGCGGGTCGGCGCGGCCGGCGGCCCACGCGAGGAACACGATCGTCAGGCACGGCATCCCGATCTTGAGGAGCGTGCGCGGCGACAGGAAGTGCCCCAGCACCTCCGGGTCCTGGTCGAGGTGGTCGACGGCGGACCGGAACATGTCGATCGAGCCGTAGCGTCCGACCTGGTCGAACGTGCTCATCTGCACGAAGGTCACGAGGAACACCACGAGGCCCGTGGCGCCCGACACGATCGAGCGGGCGGTCGGCCGCAGGAAGCGCAGCACGACGAGCAGCACCCACGGCAGCACGACGAGCCCGAGCAGCACGTCCTCCTTGTAGAAGAGGAGGCGCTCGAGGCCGCCGATCTCGTCGGCGGTCAGCCGCCCCGTGCTCCGCGCGACGATGCGGTAGCCGTGCATGTCGAGCAGGCGGTGCTTCGCGTAGAAGACCATGGCCGCCGCCGGCAGCCAGCCCAGCAGGTGGAGCGCCGCCGACCACCACAACGCCGTGGGCGAGGTCGAGGGGCGCTCGTGGGGGGCGGTCATCGGTGCGTTCGGCGGTCCGTGCACGACCCCGGACCCTGGGCGGATCCCTCCCGGATCGTGCATCCCGACCCGATCGAACCCCGGCGCGTCCGGACTTGAGACCGTCTGGTCGGGAGGGGCGCGCCGGGGCCCGGGAGGGCCGCGGGCGGGGCGGGGCCGCGGCGGTCGGTGCCGCGCCGGACGGGGGCGCGCGCCGGACGGCCGCGCGCCGTCGGCGCCGCCCCGTCAGCGCAGCGGGACGGTGCGGATGACCGGGTCGCCCTCGACGACCTCGATCATGCGGTCCATCTCCACGCCC
>JAUIEF010000275.1 GCA_030428785.1 bacterium | reverse complement strand
ACCTTGAGCTTGGTCTTCGCCTTGGACTTCATGTGCCCCCCGCCGTAGCTGTCGGGAGGCGTCTTCGCGGTGAACTTGAAGTTGTACGTGCCCTTCCCCCCGAACGGGAAGTACGGGACGGTCGCCTGCATCCCGGCCCCCGGCTCCCAGCTCAGGAAGAGGTTCTCCTCCGACTTGGTGTTCGGGCCCTTCACGCCGCGGAACAGGATCACGGGGAAGGTCGCCTCGTCGGGCACGCCGAGCAGGTCGTAGGTGAAGGTCGTCGTCGCGCTCGAGCCCGCCGTGATCGGCGAGTCGATCTCGACGTCCGTCACCTCGATGTGCGGCGCGAAGACCTCGGCGCGGTACGACGTCATGCCGAACGACTGCCCGTCGAGGTCCATGTCGGTGACGAGCAGCGCGGCGCCCGAATTGCCCTTGAAGCCGTCGACGACGTCCCACGAGCCGGGGAACAGCCGCAGCCGCTTGTTCTTCCCGTGCACGACGACGCCGCTCGGCGTCGTGTCGGCGCCCTCGCCGGGCGGCTCCGACACGCGCGAGAAGAGCAGGTCGGTCTTCAGCCCCGCCGGCACGTCCAGCCGGTAGACGTGCACGCCGGTCTTCTCCACCGAGCCCGTCGTGTCGAAGCCGTACTGGTCCACGACGTCCGTCACGGCCATGTCGGGCACCGCCTTCTTCGGCAGCCGCGGGATGTCCTTGGCGTACAGCCGCGCGATGTACGGCGCGTAGAAGTCGTCGAAGAGCACGAACTCCTCGACGATGAGCAGGTTCGCGAGGATCGACACACCGTCGTTGGCGTTCGGGCTCTCCTCGAGGAAGAGCGTGTTGGCGCCCTTGCCGAGCCGCCACTCGAGGTACGCGAAGAGCGGTGCCGTGCTGTACTGGTGGATGCTGTCGTGCCAGAGCGGGAGCTCCGGCGCGGTGAAGATCGACTGCGCGCCCTCGAGGTAGTCCTGCAGCGAGTCGACGACCTTGCCGTACGCGAGCTCGGCCCAGGTCGCCTGCCCCTCCTGCGCCCAGCCGCTCATGAAGGAGTTGTAGGCCGCCTGGTAGCAGTGCATCGCCTCGTGGAAGGCCGTCGCCTTGACGAGCTTCTTCCACGGCATGCCGACGGCGTCGGCGTGACCGCGCAGGCCCGTGTCGATGGCCATGTAGACCGTCTCGGCCTTGTCGTTGAGGCTGCCCGGCACGGACGACACGCCCTGCACGAAGCCCAGCGCCTCGTCGAGGTCCGGCAGCAGGTCGAGGTCCGCGACGAACACGTGCAGCTTGTCGACGCCGTCGCGGTCCGGCTCGTAGTACGGCCGCTTCATCGCCTTGGTCATCTTCTTCAAGGCGGCGTCGACCTGCTTGCGGACCGCCTTGACGTAGGCGATGTCCGGGCTCGCGTTCGGCCCGGTGAGGGTGTAGTGCAGCACGCAGTCCTTCCCCTCGAGCGTGTTCGAGAGGCTCGGGAAGGACGGCAGGCCGGACGTCGACTCGAGGACGCCCGCGCGCTGGAGGCCGCGCTCGACCGCGAGCGCGAGCTGCGGGCTGCGCGCCGAGACCCACTCGCGCTCGGCCGGCGTGAACGCGAGGGCGGAGTCGCGCACCCGCGAGAGGAACGGGCGCAGGCAGCGCTCGCCGGCGTGGACGTGGGCGGGCGGCGCGCCGCCGTCGACCGTGCGCCACGCGACCTCCGCGAGGATCCGCTCCACCGACTGGAGGTGCGGCGCGGCCTGCCCGGGGCTCGTCACCGGCCCGCCGATCCCGCCCGGGTCGTGGCCCGCGAGCTGCGCCGGGGCGGCCGACGCGACGAGCAGGACGAGGCTCGCGACGAGGATGCGCGACATGGTTCGGACTCCGCGGTGAGCTGGACTCGACCCGGTCGCGGGACGCGGTCGTCGCGCGCCGGGTCGCGGAATCCGAGTCTGCCACATCCGCGCCGCGAGATCGGCGCTGCGCCGCGACGCTCTCCGACCCGGCGCGATGTGGTCTCCACTCCCTCACGCGCGCTCGCATCCCTCCCCGATCGTCCCGCGAAGCTGCGGACAAGCCGCTCCTCGACCGGTATCCTGGACGGATCCGGCCTCTTCCCGCCTCGTGCGGCCGGTGTCCTCCCCGACTTCCTCGGATCCCGCATGGTCCGCTCCGCCGGCCTCTCCCGCCGCCACCTCACGCTCTCCGCCGCGCTCCTCGTGCTGACGGCCGCGTCCTGCAAGGCCCCCGAGCAGCACCGCGCCGAGGCCGACCGCGAGGTCTACGGCATCATCGAGCAGCGCCGCGAGCAGCTCTCCGCCCACGACCCGTTCACGGTCGACCCGGCGACGGAGACCCTGCGCGGCCGCATCCTGCGCGGCGAGCAGACGCAGCCCGTGGACCTCCAGGACGCGCTCGTCATCGCGGCGGAGAACAGCCGCCAGTACCGCAGCGAGCGCGAGGCGCTCTACCTCACGGCGCTCGACCTGACGCTCCAGCGCTGGAACTTCTCGGTCATCGACACGGCGTCGGGCGACGCCTCGACGAGCGGCACCGACGACGAGAGCGACCAGCGGCAGGCCGGCGTCATCTGGGGCTGGTCGAAGGTCTTCGGCTCCGGCCTCCAGGTGCTCGGCACGCTCGCGCTGCGCAGCGTGAGCCTCGTGGGCTCCGACAGCACGGACCGCGCGTGGCGCGAGTTCAGCCAGGCCTCGCTCTCCATCACGCAGCCGCTCCTGCGCGGCGCCGGCGCGGACATCGTGCTCGAGCCGCTCAAGCAGGCCGAGCGCAACGTGCTCTACCAGGCGCGCGACTTCGAACGCTTCCGCCGCACGTTCGCGTACGACGTGACGCAGCAGTTCTTCGGCGTGCTGCGCCAGATGGACATCCTCGTGAACGAGGAGGAGAACTACCGCGGCCTGCAGACGCTCCGCGAGCGCAACGAGTCCTTCGCCGAGGCCGGGCGCCTCAACGAGATCGAGGTGGACCAGGCCCGGCAGAACGAGCTCAGCGCGCGCAACCGCGTGCTCACGCAGCGCGCGTCGCTCCAGACGTCGCAGGACGACTTCAAGTTCCTGCTCGGCCTGCCCATCGACGCGGGGCTGCCGCTCGACCGCGCCGAGTACCTCGACCCCGAGACCTGGGAGTGGCTCGAGCTCGACCCGCCCGAGGCGCTCGTGGTCCGCGTCGCGCTCGAGCGGCGCTTCGACTACGCGACGGTGCGCGAGCAGGTCGTCGACGCGCAGCGCAAGATGAACATCGCGGCCGACGCGCTGCGCAACGGGCTCGAGCTCCAGTTCGACGCGTCCGCCCGCAGCGAGGACGACGCACCCGAGCGGATCAGCGGCGAGGACGTCGACTGGACGCTCGGTGTCGGGCTCGACCTCGCGGTGAACCGGCTGCCGGAGCGCAACGCGTACCGCGAGAGCATCATCCGGCTCGCGCAGGCCGAGCGCGCCGCCGAGCAGTTCGCGGACGGCATCGTCGCCGACCTGCGCCAGGAGCTGCGCACGCTCGACGCGGCGCGGCAGACCTACGAGATCCAGCAGCGCGCCGTCGAGCTGGCCCAGCGGCGCGTCGAGAGCACGAACCTCAGCCTCGAGGCGGGACGCGCGAGCACCCGCGACGTCCTCGAGTCGCAGGAGGCCCTCGTGGGGGCCCGCAATGCACTCACAAGCGCCCTGACGAGCTACATCCTGTCGGGGCTGGCGCTCTACCGCGACATGGAGCTGCTCCAGGTGACGCCCGAGGGCGTCGATGTCGATACCGCGCCGATCCTCGACTCGATGGGACAGGACCCATGACGACAGAGACCCAGTCCTCCAAGCGGAAGCGCCGCTCACCGGTCCTCCCGATCGTGATCCTCGTGCTCGTCGCGGGCGGCGCGACCTGGGGCATCGCCTCCCTCTCCGGCGGCGACGCCGACGCCACGCAGGCCGTGCGCGGCGCGAAGGTCGAGCGCGGGCCGCTGCGCATCAGCGTCGTCGAGCGCGGCAACCTCGAGGCCGCCGACAGCGTGACGCTCAAGAGCGAGCTCGAGGGCACGACGACGGTGCTCTGGCTCATCGAGGAGGGCACGCACGTCGAGCCCGGCGACCTGCTCGTCGAGCTCGACACCGCGAGCCTCGTCGACCGCCGCGTCCAGCAGGAGATCGACGTCCAGAACAGCGAGGCGACGCTCATCAAGGCGCAGCAGAACCACGCCATCCAGCTGAGCCAGAACGAGAGCGACATCGCGCGGGCCGAGCGCGAGCTCGACTTCGCGCGCATCGACCTCGAGAAGTACCTCGACGGCGACATGCCCCAGGAGCTCCAGAGCAAGGACGAGGACATCCTGCTCGCCGACGAGGAGCTCACGCGCGCGGAGCAGGACCTCAAGTGGTCCGAGGCGCTGCACGAGCGCGGCTTCCTCGAGCAGTCGCAGCTCGACGCGGACCGCCTCGCCGAGACGCGCTCCACCGTCAAGCTGCGCCAGGCCGAGCGCGCGAAGGAGCTCTTCGTCGACTACGAGATCCCGCGCCGGAAGAAGGAGCTCGAGGCCAACGTGGAGGAGATGGTGCGCGAGCTCGAGCGCGTGACGCTCCAGGCCAAGGCGCGCATCGCGGACTTCGAGGCGGACGTCCGGACCGCGCAGGCGAAGTTCGACCTCGAGAAGAGCGACCTCGCCAAGCTGAACTCGCAGATCGAGAAGGCGACGATCACGTCGCCCGTCGCGGGCATGGTCGTGTACGCCGTCGACAGCCGCAGCCGCTGGGACGACGGCGAGCCCATGCAGGAGGGCAGCCAGGTCCGCGAGCGCCAGGACATCATCACGATCCCGCGCTCCGAGGGCTTCGTCGCCGAGGCGAGCCTGCACGAGTCGGTGCTCGAGAAGGTCGACACCCGCATGCCCTGCTTCGTCACGGTCGACGCGCTGCGCGGGGAGTCGTTCGCCGGCGAGGTGAGCTTCAAGGCGCTGCTCCCCGACCAGCAGTCGCGCTGGATGAACCCGGACCTCCGCGTCTACCGCACGACCATCAAGCTGCTCGAGACGAACGACCGCATGCGGCCGGGCATGTCCTGCAGCATCGAGATCCTCGTCGACGAGCTCGAGGACGTGACCTACGTCCCGGTGCAGGCGGTCTTCCTCGACGCGGGCAGGACCATCTGCCTCGTGAGCACGGGCGCCGGCGCGCCGGAGAAGCGCGCGGTCGTCGTGGGCCAGAACAACGGCAAGTGGGTCGAGATCGTCTCCGGCGTCGAGGAGGGCGAGACCGTGCTCCTCGCCGTGCCCGTGGGCGTGTCGCTCGAGCCGGCCAAGGAGGGCGCCCGCGAGGGTCGCTCGCGGCCGGACGGGGACGG
>JAUIEF010000034.1 GCA_030428785.1 bacterium | reverse complement strand
TCCTATCCTTCCATCGCGAGCGCCCACGCCCTCAAGATCAAGGAGCGGTTGGACAGGTTCGACTGCAAGGTCGAGGACTACCAGAACCCCGACTTCCGCGACGTGACCCGTCAGGCGACGGATCTCATCGTGAGCTGCGACTTCTTCATCGGCCTCTGGCACCACGAGGCTCGAGACGGTGCTCGCGAGTTCAGTGTCTCACCGTGGATGCCGTTCGAGTACGGAGTGGCCACCGCTCAGTTCCTCCGTGAGCCGGGTCTCACGGAGATCACGGCCAATGCCATTCTCGTGTACTCGGGGCAGCTACCCAAGTCGATCACGCAGCGGATCCAGACCGGGATCGCACAGCCCTCCTACTCCGACCTGGAGTTCAGTCAGACCCTGCGGCTGATCAGCAAGCACTGCAAGGAGGTCTGGAGACTGCCCAAGCGACGTAAGCGCTGATCCGACGGCGAGGCGTTCCGTGTCAGCTCACAGCCGGACGTTCACCAGCGGCAGCCAGCGCGCCCAGGGCGGGTTGCTCGCGACGTGGTTGAGCAGGCCGACCTGCACGCCGTCGAGGTCCGCCGCGTCGTTGAACAGCCCGACGCTCAGCCCCGTGCAGCGCTCGCTCGCGAGGTTGACCGCGCCCAGCGTGACGCCCTCGCTCGTGCGGCAGCGCGTGAGGATCCCGCCCGCGGTGACGCCGGCGAAGCGGTCCGCCTGCACGCCGACGCCCGCGACCGTGAGGCCCCACACCTTCGACGGACCCGTCGGACGCACGGACGCCTCGATGTAGCGGTGCGCCTGCGCCGAGCCCGCGTCGACGAGCAGGCCCGCGACGTTGAGGCCGCCCACCTCGCCCAGGCTCGCCACGGCGAAGCCGCCGACGTTCACGCCGCGCAGCGAGGTCCCGCCCACGGTCGCGAGCCCGCCGAGGTTGATGCCCGTCATGCGTCGCGACGCCCAGGTCGCGCCGAGCGACGCGTTGAGGCCCGTGGCGTCGCCCTCGGCGATCGTCGCGAGCCCGCCGAGCGTGATCCCGGTGACGTCGCCCTCGGCGACCGTCGCGACGCCCGCCGCGTGCACGCCGGTCATCGGTCCCTCGGCGACGGTGGCGACGCCGCTCAGGTGCAGGCCGTCCATGCGGCCGCCCGCGACCGTCGCGAGGCCGCTCATGCCGAGGCTCTCCATGCGGCCGTCGGCGACGGTGGCGAGGCCGGCCATCTGGAGGCCGGTCATCGTGCTGTCGGAGACGACGGCCGCGCCCCCGAACTGGATGCCCGTGAGCGGTCCCTCCGCGACGGTGGCGATGCCGCCCGCCTGGAGGCCGGTCATGGGGCCGTCCGAGACGGTGGCGACGCCCGCGAGCTGCGCGCCGGTCATCCAGCGGTCGGAGACGTTCGCGAGCCCGGCGACGTGGACGCCGATCTGCCGGTCCTCGGCGACGTTCGCGAGGCCGCTCAGCATGAGCCCGTCCTGCCGGCCGTCGGAGACGGTCGCGAGGCCGCCGAGCGCGACGCCGTCCTGGTAGCGGTCGGAGACGTTCGCGAGGCCCGCCGCCGTGAGGCCCGCGGAGCCGCCCTCCGAGAACAGCCCGAGCCCCGCGATGCCCACGCCGTGCAGCTCGTCGCCCGACACGACGACGAAGCCGCTGCCCATGAGGCCGGTCATGCCGCGGTCGGCGTACACGCCGAGCCCCGCGAGCGTGATGCCCTGCGTCGAGCCGTCGCCCACGACCACGAGGCCGCCGAGCTGCACGCCCTGCGACGCGCCGTCGGTCCACACGCCGCCGAGCGCCGCCTGCACGCCCTGCGCGTCGCCCTGCGTCACGACGCCGAGCCCGCCCAGCGCGACGCCGCGCATGTCGTCGGACATGGGCGCGACGAGGCCGAGCGACACGCCCTCCATCTCCGCGTCGGGGTTCATGCCGGGCGGGCCGAGCGTGATGTTCACGCCGCGGACGCGCTCGACGTCCCAGTCGCGCAGGTTGAGGCGCAGCCCCGTCCAGCGCTTGCTGTTGCCGAGGCTCAGGCCGTGGCCGCCCGGTCCGATGTCGAGGCTGCCCCACGAGCGGCCCCAGTCGGTGCCCCCGTCGAACCAGCTCGCGCCGCCGAACCAGTCGAGGCGCGGCTCCTCGTCGGCCTCGGCGTCCCCCGTGTCCTCGTCCTCGTCGGCGTCCGGCCCGGGCGGCGACTCCGCGTCCCGCTCGGCGGCCGCCGGGACGTCCGGCGGGGCCGGGACCTCGTCCTGTTCCTGTTCCTGGGCGGAGAGCGGCGCGGTCCAGACGGCGAGGAGCAGCAGCGCGAGCAGCTTCGGGTCGGTCATGACGGGTTCCCGGCGGGGTGGGCGGAACGGACGTGCCGCGGGGGACGAGCCCGGTCCCGTCCCGGTTCCGACGAATCCGCCGCCGACGGTAGCAGTCGGGTCGGAGGCGGAGGTGTCGGAAGCGCGGCGGGCGGCGGCGTCCGGGACGAGCCGCCGCCGGGGCGCCCGGATCACCCCGCGGTCCCCGGCTTCTCCCGGGGCGTCTCCCGCGACGGCGCGCGGTGCGCGTGCGGGAACGGCTCCTTCGGCACGTCGACGCCGAGGAACGCGCAGAGCTGCGGCCAGCCCGAGCCCGTCTCCCAGCACACGTGGAGGAAGGACTCCGGCCGCCCGTCGAAGTGCGCGAGCGCCGCCCGGTTGTGCTCCTCGTAGATCCGCCGGTGGTCGGCGCGGTGGCCGTGCGGCATGGCGTGGCCGTAGACGAGCTCGCGCTCGGGCGTCGGCCCGGTGCGCTCGCTGTGTCCGCGCAGGCTGTCGAACCAGGTGTCGGCGTCCTTGCGCGTCGTGAGGATGAAGCGGCTGCCCGGGAACCGCGCCTCGAGCTCGCGGTAGGCGAGCGGCCAGGGCCAGTCCTCGAAGCTGTCGTAGCCCTCGGCGTACGCGAAGAGGTCCTGGAAGCGGCCGGCCTTCACGTCCGGGACGAAGCGCCCGGCGTAGGGCGCGTGCCGGAAGCCGAGCGTGCGCAGGCACACGCCCAGCGTCGTCGTGCCCGTCTTGTTGAGTCCGATGCCGAAGACCTTGCCGGTCACGGGCGCCCTCAGAGGCGGTGGGGGGACGGGCGCGGACGGAGCGGGATGCTCGTGTCGGCGATGACCTGGTCGAGCACGGCGAGCAGCTCGTCCTTCTGGCGCGGCAGGATCCCGCCGAGCGGCAGCGAGTTGCTCGCGTGGTTGCCGCGGTACACGGTGCGCGTGCAGTCCATGTGCTCGATCATCGTGCGCAGCTCGAGCAGGGTGCCGCGGTCGTCGGGCAGCTCGACGCGGCCGGACTCCACGTCCTCGTGGAACTTCGTGCCGGGCACGGGCGTGATCGTGAGCGTCGACACGAAGCGCGGGTCCATCGCGGAGACGATGCGTCCCGACTCGACGGCGTGGTCGTGGCTGAGCTCCGTGCCGCCGATGCCCAGCAGCATGATGACCGACAGCTTCGCGCCGGCGCCGGTGACGCGGCCGGCGGCGTCGACCATCTGGGCGGGCGTCACACCCTTGGCGATGCGCTCCATGACGACGGGGTGCCCGGTCTCGGTGCCCAGGTAGTAGAGCGGGAGGCCGGCGTCCTTGAGCTCGGCGATCTCCTCGACGCTCTTGGCGAGCAACGCCTGCGGCGACGCGTAGACGGACGCGAGCTGGAAGTTCGGGAAGTGGTCGCGGAGGTCCTCGAGCAGCCGGAGCAGCCGGGACGTGCGCATGATGAGCGCGTCGCCGTCGGCCAGGAAGACCCGTCGCACGGACTCCGCCCCGAGGTGCGCCTGGGCGAGCGCCATGTCCTCCAGCAGGTCCTCGCGGCTCCGCTGGCGGAACCGCTTCTCGAGGTACATGGCGCAGTACGTGCAGCGGTTGTACGAGCAGCCGATGGTCGCCTGGAGGATGAGGCTGTGGGCCTCGCTCGGCGGGCGGTAGACGGTGCCTTCGTAGCGCATGGGGCGACATCCTACCCCGGGCGCGGCGCCCCGACGCCCGACGCCGCTCGGGGGTTGCCACCGGCCGGAGGGGCCGTGATGATCGGTCGCTCGTCCCACGCTCTCCGACCGGGCTGCGTTCCAGCGGCCCCGCGGGCGCCCCGGCACGCGCGCCCGTCCGTCACCCCGCAGGCCCCGGACCCCGCGACCGCCATGCTCCTCCCGTCCCTCGCCGCCGCCCTGATCCTCGGGGTGACGCCCGTCCGCGAGCCCGCACCCGCCCCCGGCGGCTATCGGCCCCCCGCGCTTCCGCTCACCGGGTACCAGCAGTCGGTCTGCGGCCGCCTCACGCAGGAGGGCACGTGGGACACGGGTCTCGTCCGGGTGCGCTTCACGACGGGCACCGAGCGCGCGCCCCTGCCCGTCGACGGCGTGGACTACGCGACGCCGGCCCAGTTCTGGGCGGGCTTCGAGACGCAGGTGGGGGACCTGCCGCTGAACGCCGTGGTCCTCGGCGTGGCGCTCGCCTCGGGCGACGACGAGCGGCTCGTGGTCGCCACGCAGATCAAGATCGAGAACCCGACGGACACCGCGCGGAAGGTCGTGCTCGGCGCGGAGCTCTACCCGTCGCACGAGTCGCCCGTGGTGCCGTCGCGGCCGTTCGACCCCGCGTCGGCCTGGAAGCGCGACGGCCGCAACGTCGTGCGCGACGGGCTCACCGTCGCGACCTGGGTCGGGGCCGAGCCGGAGCTCGAGGTGGAGGAGTCCGTCGACCTCCCCGACGCGACGGCGGCCCGCTTCACCTGGCGGCTCGAGGTGCCCGCCGGCGGGTCGAAGCTCATCGAGCTCAAGACCGCGGGACCGCCGCTCGCCGACGGCGTGGACGACGCGGCCTGGCGGAAGCGCTTCAACCGGCAGAGCTACGCGCTCCTCGAGGAGGACCTGCGCTGGCAGGGCGTGGAGCGCGGGACGATCGCGGGCGTGACGTTCCGCACGAGGGGCATGGAGCGGCTGCTCGGCCACTCGGTGCACTGGATCCGCCTGCTCGGCCGCGCCGACGAGTTCCGCGTCGAGCGCCTCTCGGACGTCCCGTACGGCCGGCCCGCCACGGACGCCGCGATCGAGGCCGAGCTCCTCGCCTGCCTCGTGGAGTCCGGCATGGACGAGTACTGCGCGACCGCGCTGGGCCGCATGATCGCGGAAGCGCCGGAGCGCGCGGCGGAGCTCGATGTCGAGCGTCGCGTCGCCTACCTCCACGCGCTCGTGCGCTGCATCCGTCTCCGACCGGAGCTGCCGGGAGCGGGCACCGTCGCGCCGCTCGTCGCGGAGCTGGGCGCCGCGGACGTCGCGGTCCTCCCGTGGCACCACCCGGACGTCGTGCGGCGCGACCTGCTGGGGCTGCTCGAGGCGCTCGGCATGCCGACCGACGGGCTGCTCGGCGGGCTCCGGGAGGCGGAGACCGCGCCCGGCTCCGTGGCGGCGCACATGCAGGCCGCGCGTCGCGCGATCGCCGCGCGCTCGGGGCTCGCGCTGTGGGACGAGCTCCTCGCGCTGCAGGAGGCCGCCGACCGGCAGGGCATGGGCAGCATGGACGGCGGCGAGATGGACGGCCGCTTCCCGGCCGGCGTCTGGACGATCTTCCGCGCCGCCTTCGTGGACGACCACGGCGACGAGCTCCACCTCATGCCGGGGAACTCGAGCGGGTTCGTGGAGCCCGGGACGCTCCTCGACACGACCTGGTTGCCGACCCGCTACGGCCTCGTGAGCTGCCAGGCGTACTACTCCGGCGCGCGGCAGGCCGGCGGGTGGGTGAAGTACCGCGAGAGCATCCCGCCGGCGCGGATGACGTACACGCTGCCGGACGGCGTGGGCATCGACCGGCTGCGCGACGGCACGTCCGGCGGCACGGCGGAGCTCGTCGGCGACCGGCTCGTGGAGATCGCGTTCGACGAGACGGGCCGCGGTCGGGGGCTCCGCCTATCGGCGCGGGTCGCCAAGGGCTGAGCCGACGGTGGCGAGCGCGGGACGACGCCGCCGCATGGAGCGGGCGCGCCGCGGCGACGACTTCGACGTCCGCCTGCTCGACGGTCGCCTCGAGTCGTACCGCTACCGCGTGGCCGACGGCGAGGTCGGCATGCGCCTCGACATGTTCCTCGCGAAGCGCCTGAGCTGGCGGTCGCGCACGAGCGCGCGGCGCATGCTCGACGAGGGGCTCGTGTCGCTCGAGGGGCGCACGGCGCGCGCGTCGCGCAAGGTGTTCCGCGGCGACGTCGTCACCGTGCGGCTGCCGCGGCCGCTGCGCGACGAGGCGCTGCTCGCGCGGCCGGCCGAGGACCGCGAACTCGCGCGCCTCTACGAGGACGAGCACCTCATCGCGATCGACAAGCCGCCGGACATCCCGGTGCACCCGTCCGGCCGCCTGCTGCACCACACGGTCATCACGGAGCTGCACCGGCAGTACCGCGACTTCGACGACCCGACGCGCGACGTCGTGCCGAAGCTGTGCCACCGCCTCGACCTCGAGACGAGCGGCGTGCTGCTCGTCGCGAAGCAGCAGCGGTCGCTCGTCTTCGTGCAGTCGCAGTTCGAGAAGCGGACCGTCCACAAGGAGTACCTCGTGCTCGTGCACGGCGAGCTCGAGGAGGACGACGGGCTGATCGACCTGCCCATCGGCCCGAACCTCGGCGGGGCGGTGCGCAACAGCCGCACGATCCGTCACGACGTCGGCCAGCCGTCGCGGACGAAGTGGCGCGTCGTGCGGCGCTTCGCCGGCTACACGCAGTGCCACATCACGCTGCTCACGGGGCGGCACCACCAGATCCGCGTGCACATGGCGGCCGTCGGTCACCCGGTCGTCGGAGACAAGATCTACGGCCGCGACGAGACGCTGTTCCTGCGGCACAGCGCGCGCGAGCTCACGGACGAGGACCACGCGGTCCTCGAGCTGCCGCGGCAGGCGCTCCACAGCCACGCGCTGGAGTTCGAGCACCCGACGCGCGGTCCGCAGCGGATCGAGTCGCCGTGGCCGGCCGATCTCACGGCGTTCTGCGAGGGGCTGGAGCCGGTCTGACGCCCTTCCGCGCCGCTCGGCCCATCCGCTAGAGTTGCGCCCATGAAGGCCTCCCGTCGCACCCCGTTCCTCCTCCTCGCCGCCCTCGTCCTGCCCCTGGCCGCGGCGCCCGGGCCGGCCGCCGACGGCTACGAGAAGTTCGTCTCCGCGCAGGCCGCCGAGGCCAAGACGGCCATGCGCAAGGGAGACCACGAGGCCGCCGAGGCGGCCTGGCGCACCCTGCTCGAGTTCGACCCGAACTCGGCCCAGGCGCTCCAGGGCATGGCGGAGGTCGCGAGCGCGGCCGGCGACGCGGACGCCGAGGCGCTCGCGCTGCGGGAGCTCGTCGAGCTGTGGCGGCCGCAGGTCGAGGCGGGCGACGCGAAGCTGGCGCGCGAGCTGTCCAAGGTCGAGGAGCGTCGCGCGGAGATCGACCCGTTCGCGGGCGAGGCGGCGGAGCTGCTCACCGACCACCGGAAGGCGCTCGAGGAGCTGGGCAAGGCCTACCTCGAGGCGGGCCTCCACGCGAACGCGATGGTCACCTGGGCGAAGGTCGCGACGCTCGTGCCGCCCGGGAGCCCGGAGGAGAGGGCGGCGCTCGAGGCCATCGAGACCTGCCTCTCCGAGGGCGAGGACTTCGTCGCGAAGATCGACGTGCCGCGCCGCGAGATCGGCGGCAAGGACGAGGCCTGGATCGCCGAGCACGACGACAAGACGTCCAAGTGGAGTCGGGCGGCCGAGCGCGAGACGCGGCACTACCGCGTCAAGACGAACGCCGGCTGGCGCATGCTCAACGCCGCCGCCGACGCGATGGAGTCGGTGCACGCGTTCTACCGCGAGGTGTGGGGCATCGTGCCCGACCCGCCGGTCGGCCGGCCCGACCCCGAGCTGCGCGACATCACGATCTCGCCCATCGCGCTGAACATCTACCGGACCAAGGAGGAGTACCTCAAGCGCAGCGGCGCGCCCGAGTGGAGCGGCGGCGTGTTCAAGGGCGACGAGGTCGCCACCTACGACTACAGCGGCGGCACCGACGGCGAGTCGTGGCGCGACAGCCTCAAGACGCTCTTCCACGAGGCGAGCCACCAGTTCATGCGCGAGGCGGTCGGCAACGTGCCGTCGTTCGTGAACGAGGGCGTCGCGTGCCTGTTCGAGGGCATCGACATCCTGCCCAACGGCACGATCGTGCGGGACCAGCCGGTCATGTCGCGGCTCAACGACCTCGAGCAGCGCATCCGCCGTGGCCAGCTCCGCACGCTGCGCGACGTCATGGACCCGGTGAAGGGCAACGAGCCGTCCTTCTACTCGCCGCGCTGGGGGCTCTTCTACTACCTGCGCATGTGCGTCGACGACCAGGGCGCGTACATCTACCGCGACCTGCTCGACGACTACATCTACGAGTTCAAGAAGGGCACGCCGGGCAACACGGTGGAGCACTTCGAGGAGCTGCTGCTCGAGCCGACCGCCGACTCGACGGGCGTCGCGACCTTCGACGAGTTCGAGAAGGCGTGGAAGCAGTGGATCCTCGACCTCAAGCGCAGCCTGAGCGAGAAGGACGAGCGCGCGGAGGAGTTCCGGAAGAAGGCGCGCATCGCCGGGCTCAAGAAGGACCACGCGTCGGCGCTGCGCTTCCACGAGCGCATCCTCGACCTCGACCCGGGCGACATCGACGCGCTGCACGGCGTGGCCGAGGCGGCGACCGCGCTCGAGGCGACGGACCGCGCGGTGTACGCGTGGCGGCGTTTCCTCGACGCGTCCGAGGAGGACGACGCGCGGCGCGCCGCGGCGGAGAAGCAGGTGCAGCGGCTCGACCCGCAGGCGGCGGCGTGGACCGACGCGCGCAACGGCCTCGTCGGCGGCATGGCGCGGCTCGCGCAGCAGTACGACCAGGAGGGCATGCCGCTCATGGCGATGCGCGTCGGCTACGACGTGCTCGAGCTCGACGCGTACGAGGCGTCGGCGCGGGCGCTCGTGAGCCGGCTCGAGCGCGAGACCGGTCGCAGCGTCATCCGCTGGGAGCGCCTGTTCAACGGCTACGACCTGAGCGGCTGGCGCGCCGCGGGCGGCGAGAGCCCGTTCTACGTGACGCGCGACAACCAGCTCGAGTCCGACTACGGCCTGGTGTTCGACTCGGACCGCCCGACCGGCGAGGACGAGGGCGTGTCCCTCTACCGCAACCTGTTCCTCGACCGCGTCGTGCGCGGCGACTGGAGCTTCGAGGCGCGGCTGAACGCGAGCCCCGACTGGGAGATCGTCGGGCTGTGCTTCGGCGTCAAGGACAGCGAGCACTACGAGGCGATCGTGCTGCGGAAGACGGGGTCCGGCCCCGAGCAGAACGTCGACTTCGGTTCGTTCGACGGCGGCTGGACCTTCCGCGGCGACGGCTCCTACAAGGCCGAGTACGACATGGACTCCCAGGACGGCGTCCTCGTGCGCATCGACGTCAAGGGCCGCGAGGTGTCCGTGACCATCGACGGTGAGCCGGTGACGGTCGTCGTCGACGGGAAGAACCGGTCCTCCATCGAATACCCGTCGGAGGCGTTGCGCGGCGACGTGGGCCTGCTCTGCTCGCGCGGCGTCACGCGATTCCGCGACCTCCGACTGCTCGCGAACAAGGCACGTTGACCCGAGGGCGATCCGGCATGGACCTCTTCTCCACCAGCGACCACGTCGTGGTCTGCGGCTACGGCAGCACGGGCCAGTTCGTGGCGCGCGACCTCAAGAGCGAGGGCGTGCCGCTCGTGGTCGTCGACAAGTCGGCGGAGCGCATCAGCCTCGCGGCCGAGGACGGGCACCTCACGCTGCTCGGCGACGTGCTCGCCCCCGAGGTGCTCAAGGAGGCCGGGATCGAGCGCGCGCGCGGCGTGATCTTCGTGCTGCCGTCCGAGAGCGACAACCTCTTCGCGACGATGAGCGCGCGCGAGCTCAACCCGGACATCTTCATCATCGCGCGGCACTCGTCCGACCACGCGCGCGACAAGCTGCTGCGGGCCGGCGCGGACCGCGCGGTGAACCCGCTCGAGGAGACGGGGCGCCGCATCGGCGACGAGATCGTGCGGCCGGCGGTCATCGACCTCATGCGCATCTTCGTCGAGGACGCGGACCCCGAGAACGACGACGTGCGCGTCCGCGAGGTGAAGATCGAGCCGGGCAGCGCGCTCGTCGGGCAGTCGCTCAAGGACGCGGACATCCGCGCGAAGATGGACATCATGGTCATCGCCATGCGCAAGGCCGGGGCCAGCACGCGCTTCAACCCCGACCCGGACCGGCCGATCACCGCGGGCGACGTGCTCGTGTGCATGGGCCGGCTGTCGATGCTCCGCGAGCTCCACGCCATGGCCCAGGGAGGCAGCAACTGATGGACGTCGTCACGCGTGTCGCGCCGTCGCCGACGGGCGATCCCCACGTCGGCACGGCCTACGTCTCGCTCTTCAACTGGGCGTGGGCGCGCCGCAACGGCGGGCGCTTCATCCTGCGCATCGAGGACACGGATCGAGCGCGCAGCAAGCCGGAGCACGAGACGGCGATCCTCGACGCGCTCGCGTGGTTGGGCATCGCGCCGGACGAGAGCCCCGCGGTCGACGGTCCCGTCGGACCGTACCGGCAGAGCGAGCGACGCGAGATCTATCGCGAGCACACGGACCGGCTCATCGCGTCGGGGCACGCGTACCGCTGCTTCTGCACGCCCGAGCGCCTCGCCGAGCTGCGCGCGTTCCAGAAGGCGGCCAAGCGCCCGACCGGCTACGACGGCACCTGCCGCGACGTCGACCCCGAGGAGTCGGCGCGCCGCGCGGAGACCGAGACGCACGTCGTCCGTCTCAAGGTCGACAAGTCGGGCACGACGCGCTTCACCGACCTGCTGCGCGGCGACATCGTCATCGAGAACGAGAACGTCGACGACCAGGTGCTGCTCAAGTCCGACGGCATGCCGACGTACCACATGGCGAACGTCGTCGACGACCACCTCATGGGCGTGACGATCATCATGCGCGCCGAGGAGTGGATCCCGTCGGTGCCCAAGCACGTCATGCTCTACGAGGCGCTCGGCTGGGAGCCGCCGGTGTTCGCGCACGTCCCGCTGCTGCGCAACAAGGACAAGAGCAAGATCTCCAAGCGCAAGAACCCCACGTCCATCCTCTGGTACAAGGACGAGGGCTACCTGCCGGAGGCGCTCGTCAACTTCCTCGCGCTCCAGGGCTGGAGCATCAAGGAGGACGACGAGGAGTTCGACGTCGAGACGTTCATCGAGCGCTTCGACCCGAAGGACATCAGCGTCGGCGGTCCGGTCTTCGACCTCCAGAAGCTCGACTGGCTCAACGGCGAGAAGATCCGCAAGCTCGACACGGCGACGCTCGCCGACCGGATCGTCGACGGCGGCTTCGCGGGGGGCTGGGAGCGCGACGCGATCGTCCGCGTCCTGCCGCTCTTCCAGGAGCGCATGAAGCGGCTGCCCGACTTCGCGGAGGCGGCGCGCTACCTGCGCGAGCGCGTCGAGCCCGACATGGACGGCCTCGCCAAGAAGGTCAAGAAGGCCGACCCGGAGGCGCTGCGCGGCGCGCTCACGAAGGCCGCCGCCGTGCTCGAGTCGATGGCCGGCCAGCCGGACGAGGCCCGGGAGGACGCGCTGCGCGCCCTCGCCGAGGAGTTCGGGCTGAAGGTCGGCAACCTCTTCATGGGGCTGCGCGTCGCGGTCACCGGCGCGACGGCCAGCCCGCCGCTCCTGCCGTCGGTCGACGAGCTGGGCGCCGAGGAGAGCGCCGCGCGCGTGCGCGACCTCGTGGAGCGCCTCGTCCCCGCGAGCTGAGGCTCGGCGAGCGCGTCAGGGCGACGTCGAGGAGAGTCCGTTCGTCGCCGCGAACCCACGCGGCCCGCCCGGGTCGAGGATCCACGTCTGGTAGTAGATCGTCGTGCCCGCGGGGACGCCGGCCGGCCAGCGGTGCGACACGTTCAGCGTGCCGTCGACGCGCACCGCGAACGGCCCCTTGACGACGTCCGGCCGCGGGACGAGCACGCCGCCCAGGAACGGCGACGACGCGAGCGCGCGACCCACCACGAACCACGCGGCCGCGCCGGGGAGCGCGCCGTCCACGCGGAGGGCGACGGGCTCGCCGGGGGTCAGCGAGCCGCTGCCGGAGAGCTCCGGCGCGCCGAACGCGCCGGGGAGCGGCTCGTCCACGTTGCCCCACGTGCCGTCGGACAACGAGAGCCGCCACACCGCGCCGTGGTCGGTGCCCGGGCCGTCGTCGCCCGGCGCGCCGACGAACAGGTCGGGCACGCCGTCGCCGTCGTCGTCCTCCACGCCGTGGAGCGAGGAACCGAGCGCGTCGCCGTCCTGGAGGCTCGGCGTGAACGCGCTCGTGTCGCTGCCGATGCGCAGGTAGCCCTTCACGAAGCCGGCCGGGAGCATGAAGGCGATCCAGACCGCTCCGCGCTCGGGACCGCCGCCGTCGTGTCCGGCGGCGCCGATCGCGAGCTCGCGGAAGCCGTCGCCGTCGAGGTCCGGGATCGACGTGATCGCGCTGCCGAAGTCGTCGGACGATCCCGGGGGCGGGATGATCTGCGACGTCGTGAGGACGGTTCCGTCGGCGTCGAGGAACGCGACGAGCGCGTAGCCCACGGGGTCGCCGGAGATCGGGTCGGGCGCGGCGCCGGACAGCGCCACGTCGGCGACGCCGTCGCCGTTGAGGTCGCCGATGTTCGCGAGGTGCGCGCCCGTGCCGGCCGACGACTGGCCGAGCGGGTTCTTCGTCTCGTCCAGGACGGCGCCCTGCGCGTCGAGCGACAGCAGCCAGAACGCCCCCGCGTTGATGCCGAAGTTGTTGTCGCCCGGCGCGCCCACCGCGAGGTCGGGCGTGCCGTCCCCGTCGAAGTCGTCCATGGGGGCGAGCGCCGAGCCGAATCGGTCGAGCTCGTTGAGCGGGCCGACGAGGCCGCCCGTGGTCGCGCTGATCTTCCGCGTCACGCGCACGCGGCCGTCGCGCCGGAGGGAGAGGATCCACACCGCGCCGACCTGCGGGTCGGGGAAGATCACGGAGCCGCCGTCGTCGTCGCCCGGCGCGCCGACGGCGAGCTCGGGCAGGCCGTTGCCGTCGAGGTCGCCCAGGCTGGCCACCGCGGATCCGAAGGCGTCGCCGTCGTCGAGCACGCCCGTGAAGAGCCCCGCCGTCGCGCTGATCTTGCTGCTGCGCGTGATCGTGCCGTCGGCGGCCCGGAAGAGGATCCAGACCGCGCCGCGGTCGGGTCC
The DNA here is from genome assembly GCA_030428785.1 of bacterium. Lineage (GTDB taxonomy): Bacteria > Planctomycetota > B15-G4 > B15-G4 > B15-G4 > JAUIEF01. The sequence continues at coordinate 22,620 of JAUIEF010000034.1, read as the reverse complement.
GCCGTCGTCGTCCCCGGGTGCGCCCACGGCGAGCTCGGCGACGCCGTTGCCGTCGAGGTCGCCGATGCGTGTCACCGCCGCGCCGAAGTCGTCGGCGTCGTCGAGCGGTCCCTTGAAGCCGGCGGACTGCTCGGCGATGCGCAGCGAGTCGAGCAGCTCGCCGGGCTGCGCCTGCGCCGTGCTCGTCGACGCGAGCAGCGCGCACGCGACGACGAGACGAGCGACGTGGGAGACGCGGTGGGAGAGGGCGCCGCGGCGACCGGCTGCGTCGGGAGACGACGGTCCGGTCCCCGGGGCGGGGAGCGTGTGGTGCATGGTGTCGAGCCGACGGCGGTGGTGCGCCGACGCCGGCCCCGGGCGAGGAGGGGGGCGCAGTATAACCGGACGACCCTCGGCGGGTTCCGTGGCGCGCGGCGCGGTATAACGTCGCCTCGCGTCCCTCCGCCGACCGGACGACCCGATGGTCCTCGAACTCACGAATCCGCACAGCGTCCTCGCGGCGCTCGAACACCGGCCGCGCGACGTCCTCGAGGTCGTGCTCGCGACCGGCAAGCCGTCGGACGCCTGGCGACGGGCGGCGGACGCCGCGATGGACCGCGGCGTGCCGGTGTCCGAGGCGGCGCCGGTCGAGGCGGATGCTCGCGGACGCGGTCGGGAACCCGTTCGCAGCAAGAGCGGCGGCGGACGGCGCCGCGGCGGGCCCGACCGCCGCGAGCGGGGGCGCGACGGCGCGGGCCGGCGTCCCGACGGCGACCGTGCCGGCGGCGGCCGCCGGGGCGTCGCGCACGCGCGGGTCCGTCCGCTGGAGGGCCTCGAGCCCGAGGAGCTCTTCGGCGGCGTCCGGGACCCGGGGCGAGGACACGGTCTGTGGCTCGCGCTCGACTGCGTGCAGGACCCGCACAACCTCGGCGCGGTCTTCCGATCGGCGGCGTTCTTCGGGGTGCGCGGCGTGCTCCTCACGCGCGACCGCTCGGCCCCGCTCAGCGCGGTGGCCTACGACGTCGCGAGCGGCGGCCTCGAGTGCGTGCCGTTCTCCATGCCGGCGAACCTCGACCGCGCGCTCAAGACGGCGCGCGAGGCGGGGCTGTGGATCCTCGGCGCCGCCGAGGAGGCGGAGCGCGACGTGGACGAGGTGCCGCTCGACCGACCGTGGCTGCTCGTCCTCGGGAACGAGGAGTCGGGGCTGCGAAGGCTCACCCGCGACAATTGCGACGACCTGTGCCGGATCACCGCGCGCGGTGAGGTCCGCTCCCTCAACGTCTCCGCGGCGGGCGCCGTGCTGCTGTCGACGCTGACCCGCCGGGAGGCCGGCGCGTGACGACACCGAAGACGGCCGACCTCTACGACGAGCACGCGGACGAGCTGCAGGTCGCGGAGCCGATCTTCCGGAGCTTCGGCGGGCGCGCGGCGTTCCACGGTCCGATCGCGACGGTCAAGACGCACGAGGACAACTCGCGCGTCCGGGAGGCGCTCGCGGAGCCGGGCGAGGGGCGGGTGCTCGTCGTCGACGGCGGCGGGTCGACGCGCTGCGCGCTCGTGGGCGACGTGCTCGCGGCGCGCGCGGTGGAGAACGGCTGGGCCGGCGTCGTGGTCTGGGGTTGCGTGCGGGACGTCGCGGAGCTCGCGTCGCTCGACGTCGGCTGCCTGGCGCTCGCGGCCGTCCCCGCCAAGAGCGTCAAGCGCGGCGCCGGCGTGCGGGACCTCGCGGTGACGTTCGCCGGCGTGCGCTTCGAGCCGGGCCACCACCTCTGGGCGGACCGGGACGGCGTCGTCGTCGCGGCACGCGACCTCACGGCCTGACGGCCGGCGGCGCGTCAGTCCGCGTCGCCGACGTCCTCGACCGGGAGCGCGGCGCGCACCGCGTCGTGCTCGGGGTGCGCGGCGTCCACGACACCGTGGCGCAGCAGGAAGTCGATGAGCGTCAGGTGGCAGTTGAACTTGAAGTCCGGCGCCCGCTCGATGCGTGCGAGCACCTCGCGCGCGGGCCAGAGCTCGAACGACTCGACCTCGCCGTCCGTGTTGCGCGGTACGAAGTCCTCCGGCAGCTCGAGGTCGAACAGGAAGAGCGTGTCGTTGCGCAGGCCGCGCTCGATCTCCATGCGGTAGCTCACGCGCCCGGTGAGCACGGCGCGCGCCGCGAGCGACGCCGGGATGTCGGCCTCCTCGGCGCACTCCTTGGCGAGGTTCTCGCGGAGCGAGAGGCCGAGGGGCTGCCCGCCGGCGACGAGGTTGTCGAGCATGCCCGGGAAGGTCGCCTTGGTGCGCGAGCGGCGCGCGACCCAGAGGTGCAGGCCGTCGGGCCGCCGGACGTAGCCGTGCATGTGGACGCCGAACGCGCGCGCGCCGAAGGTCGGCATCGCTGCGCGCGCGAGCCGCAGCGCCGGCGGCTCGCCGTGGTCGGCGACGACGGGGTACCACTCCTCGGCGAGCCGGGGTACGACACCCCGCTCGCGGAGGTCGGCGACGACGCGGGCCATGGCCTCGGAGCGCTCGTCGAACCCCTCGAGCGAAGGATCGAGCTCGAGGCGGCCGGGCGCGTCCGAGAAGACGCCCGCCTCGCCGGACCACATGTCGCGCAGGGAGTCCGCGAGCGCGTTCCCGACCCAGCCGAGGTCACGACCGCCGACGCGGAACGGGACGAACCTCGAGAGGTCGTGCGTCGTGCACTCGGCGATGCGGTCGAGGAGCGGCATCGCGCCATCCTCGCCCGCGGCTCGGGCGATCTCCAGCGCCGCGTCAGTCGTTGCCGTTGGGGTGGCAGTTCAGGCAGGCGTTGCTGTTGTACGAGTACCCGCCCACGTCGTCGTGCTCGTCGTCCATGTCGTTCTTGTTGTGGGCGTGGCACTCGAGGCACGTGAACTGGCCGTAGTTGCCGGGGTTCGTGTGGCAGCGGTTGCAATCCACGTTGTGCGGGCCCTGGAGCGGGAAGTCGTGGTCGAAGTCCGCGCCGTCCCAGCCGTTCGTGTCGTGGCAGGTCTGGCAGGACGTCGGGAAGCCCGCCGACGAGTGGTTCGGGTTGTTCGTGTTGTTGTAGTCGCTCAGGTGGCACGAGACGCAGTTCGTGGGCGTGCCCTCGTAGACGCCGTTCTGGTGGCAGTCGGTGCAGGACGCGCCCTGGTGCTGGCCGGTGAGCGGCCACGACGAGTGGTCGAAGGTCGCGCCGAACCAGGTCGTCGGCGTGTGGCAGGCGTTGCAGTCCGTCGGGAAGCCGGCGTCCTGGTGGTCCGGATCCGTCGTCGCGTCGTACTCGTCGAGGTGGCAGGCCGAGCACTCGCTCGACGTGCCCCCGAACACGCCGCCCACGTGGCAGTCCTCGCAGCTCACGCCGTTGTGCGCGCCGGTGAGCGGGAACTGCGCGTGGTCGAAGTCCGCGGGCGTCCAGGTGAACGGCTCGTGGCAGTTCTGGCAGCTCGTGGGGAAGCCGGCGTCCTGGTGGTTCGGGTTCGTCGTGGCGTTGTACTGGTCGATGTGGCAGGACGCGCAGTCGTTCGGCGTGCCCTGGAAGACGCCGCCCTCGTGGCAGGACGCGCAGTCCGTCGCCGCGTGGGCGCCCTCGAGCGGGAACCACGTGTGGTCGAAGTTCGCGCCGTCCCAGGTGGTCGGCGTGTGGCACTGCTGGCAGTCGGTGGGGAAGCCGGCCGTCGCGTGGTCCGGATCGGTCGCCGCGTTGTACTCGGCGATGTGACAGGACGCGCAGTCGTTCGGCGTGCCCTGGAAGACGCCGCCCACGTGACAGGAGGCGCAGTCCGCGCCGGCGTGCGCACCGGTCAGCGGGAACTGGCTGTGGTCGAAGGTCGCGTTGTCCCACACGGTCGGCGTGTGGCAGACCTGGCAGTCGGTGGGGAAGCCCGCGGCCGCGTGGTCCGGGTCGTTCGTCGACGTGTACTCGTCCAGGTGGCAGCCGACGCAGTCGTTCGGCGTGCCCTCGTAGACCCCGCCGATGTGACAGTCGGCGCAGTCGGGCGCGAGGTGGGCGCCCGTGAGCGGGAAGTGCGAGTGGTCGAAGCCGCCGTCCTCCCAGCCGATCGGCGTGTGGCAGACCTGGCAGGACGTCGGGAACCCGGCCGCCTGGTGGTCCGGGTCGCTCGTCTGCGAGTACTCCTGGAGGTGGCAGTCGACGCAGTCGTTCGGCGTGCCCTCGAAGATTCCGCCCTGGTGGCAGGACGCGCAGTCGGCGGCCTGGTGCTGGCCGAGCAGCGGGTACCACGAGTGGTCGAAGTTGCCGGACTCCCAGGTGGTGGGCGTGTGGCACTGGTCGCAGAGCGGGGGGAAGCCGGCCGCGGAGTGGTCGGGGTCCGTCGTCTGGTCGTACTCGGCCTGGTGGCAGGACGAGCAGTCGGACGAGGTCGTCTCGAAGTCACCGCCGACGTGGCAGGCCTCGCAGTCGACGCCCATGTGCGCGCCGGTCAGCGGGAAGAACTGGTGGTCGAAGGTCGCGTCCTCCCACGACGTCGGCATGTGGCACTGCTCGCACGTGGTCGAGTAGCCGCTCGCCGCGTGGTTCGGGTCCGTCGTCTGGTTGTACTCGTCGATGTGGCAGCCCGCGCAGTTGGCCGGCGTGCCCGCGAAGACGCTGTCCTGATGGCAGTCCTGGCAGTCGACGGCGGCGTGCGACCCGGTGAGCGGGAAGTGCGCGTGGTCGAACTGGCTGTTCTCGAACGAGAAGTTGTCGTGGCAGACGTCGCAGTCCTGCGGGAAACCCGCGGCCTGGTGGTCGGGGTCCGTCGTCGCGACGAAGTCGTCCATGTGGCAGCCGGCGCAGTGCTTCGGTTGGCCGCCGAACTGCTGCCCGACGTGGCAGGCCTCGCAGTCGGTCGCGGCGTGCACGCCGAGCAGCGGGAACTGATCGTGGAGGAACGCGCCGCCCGACCACTGCGTCGGGATGTGGCAGTCGTCGCAGTCGTTCACCCAGCCCTGCGCGACGTGGTCGGGGTCCGTCGCGGCGTTCAGGTCGGACTGGTGGCAGGAGATGCAGTCGACGTCGAGCTGGCTGAAGTTGCCGACCTCGGCGCCCTCGTGGCAGCGGAAGCAGGTCGTCGCGGCGTGCGCGCCGACGAGCGGGAAGCGCGTGCGGTTGTGCAGTCCGATGTCGCCCTTGACCGACCAGGTGTCCTCGGTGTGGCACGTCTGGCACTGGACGCCGAGCATCCGACGGTGCGGGTCCTCGTGGCAACCGCGGCAACCACGGCTCGCGACGACGGCGACGGGCGCGACGTCGTTGTGGCAGAGCAGGCACTCGGCGCGCGCGTGGGCGCCGTCGAGGCGGACGCCGGTCTCGTCCTCGTGGTCGAAGGTGAAGTCCTCGCGGATCGTCTCCCAACCCTCGCCGAGGTGGCACTCGGAGCAGTCGGTGGGGAACGTGTCGTGCGGGACGACCGGGCCGCGCTGGTCCCACCAGCTCTGCGGCGGGGTGTCGTGCGAGGCGGCGGCGGGGCGGAACTCGCAGGCCGTCAGGAGCGACAGCATCGCGAGCGCCGCGAACGACGCGAGGAGGCGGCGCGCGGTGGGCGCGCCCGAGGAGGGGGCCGGGGCCGTCATCTCAGAACCTCTGCTGGAAGAACACGCCCAGGTTCTTGGAGTCCTGGCTGTCGCCCGTCCGCCGCTCGGCGTACAGGGACAGGTTGCGCGTGGCGCCGAGGAGCATGTCGAGGCTCGCGCGGACCGTCTGCTGGTCCAGGTCCTCGTCGGCTCCCGCGGTGTCCTGCTCGTACTGCGCGTTCTCCCACGACACCGTGCAGAAGGTGCCATGACCGAACGACCGGTTGGCGGAGAGCCGCAGCCCGTTGCCCTCCGTGAACGACCCCCGCGTGGTGAAGACCGCCACCGCGACCTCGCCCTTCTCGTAGAGCATGTCGCGGAGGGCGAGGCGGATGTCGCCGCTCCCGCCGGAGTCGTCTTCGTCCTCCCAGTGGTCGAGGCGGCCGTCGAGCCGCACGTCCTCGGCGAGGCGGTGCCAGCCGCTCACGCCGATGCGCGACGTCTCGTTGTCGAGGATCTGCTCGGCGGTGGCGGACTGGAGCTGGTTGCGGAGCAGCTCGGGCCAGCGCGTGTGCGAGACGTGCGCGCCGACGCCGCTGTCCTGGTCGATGCGGTAGACGCCGTTCAGGCGGAACTGCGTGAGCTCGACGCCGTCGTCCTTGATGTCGTCGCCGGAGCCGTAGTAGTCGACCCACGCCGAACCGTAGAGCGAGAGCTGCTCGGTCGGGTTCCAGTCGAGCGTGCCGATGACGAGGTTGCGGTCGGCGTCGCCCTTGTGCCAGGTGCTCTGGTACGCGATGCCGAGCACCATGTCCTCGGGGTCGTCCGAGTCGGTGCGGTAGAAGACGGCGACCTGGAGGTCGTCGCCCGTCTCCATGCGCGGGTACTGCTCGGGCATGTAGCCGAAGCTCGCGCCGACCCTCGCGCCGGAGTCGAGGCGCCGCACGTACTCGCCGCCGTCGAGCACGCCCAGCTCCGGGAACTCGTTCTGGAGGAAGCGGCCGACCTCGTAGAACGACTCCTCCTGGCGGTCGCCGCCCCAGGAGTAGGACAGGCGGTCGAGGCGTCCTCGCGTCGTGCGCGAATCCGTCCCGAACTCGAGGTCCGCGCGGCGCAGCATGAGCTCGCCGTCGAAGTGGATCTCGCCGCCGTCCTTCCACGGGTTCTCGATGAACACCTCGGTGCCGAGGCGCGCGGACGTGAACTCGTTCTCGCCGAACTCGTCGTCCCACGTGTTCTGGCCGGTGAAGAAGACGCGGCCGCGGAGGCGCGTGGGCTTCTCGTCGGGCGTGCGGTCCCAGGCGGCGGCCAGCAGCGGCGTCTCGCCGTCCCACTCCTCGGGGGAGGCGGTCCACTCGGGGTGGTCGGGCACGGCCTTCGCCGGCTCCTCGTCCTCGCCCTCCGCCTCCATCTCCTGGAGGCGCGACAGCGGGACGAGCACCTCCGCCGGGTCGCTCGGCGCGACGGCGGGCGCCCCGGGTGGCAGCTCGACGCGGCAGCTCGACTTGGACACGCTCCGGACGAGCGCCTCGAAGGTCCCGGCCGCGGACGCGTGGACGAGCACGAGATCTCCGATCGCGACGCCGTCCTTGCGGCCCTTGTCCAGGTAGATGCTCCCGCCCGACGCGGCCGTCACCTGCACCTCGAGACGCTTCATCGCGGGCACGCCGTTCGGATCCGAAGCGGCGGGCAGCAGCGCCAGCAAGGTCAGCACGAGCCAGCGCCATGCGGGGGCGCCGAGGGGGCGGCGTCCGGGCGGCGCGGTCTTCGGGATGGGGCGGGTCACCGATCGTCCCTCGCCGGGGTCTGGAGTCCCTCGGGGTCGTGGCAGTCGGCGCACTCGACGCCGAGGGGCTTGTAGCGGATGGCCTCCGTCCCGTTGGAGAGCGGGGCGGGGCGGTGGCAGGCGTCGCAGTCGAGCTCGACGTGCCACTCGTCGAGCGCGAAGCGCGAGTCGACCTGGTGGTCGAACACGAGGTCGGCGAAGGTCTCGGCCGTCTCGTGGCAGCGTGTGCACTCGGTGCGGCCGTCGACGACGAACTGACCGACGTGATGGTCCTGGTGGCAGTCGGAGCAGTCCTCGCCGCGGACCCGGGCGTAGTCCAGGCGCGGCGGGTCGAACGAGCGGTCTGGCACGTGGCAGCCGTCGCAGTCCGCGGTGCGGTGCGCGCCCTCGTGCTCGTAGCCGGCCCAGAGGCCGTGGTCGAAGACCTCCTCGACCGGCTCCTCGAACGCGCCGGTGTCGTGGCAGCGCGCGCAGCCCGTCGCGCCGTCGACCTCCGTGGGGAGGCCGGGGCGATCGAAGACGTCGCCGTGGACGTTGTCGTGGCAGGACGCGCAGTCGGTGGGCGTGCCGTGGAAGTCGCGCGTGAGCAGTCCGGCGTCGGTGAGCTCGGGCGCGCCCTCGGGGAGCTCGTGGCAGGCGTAGCAGCTCACGGCCTCGTGGCTCCCGGTGAGCGGGAACGCCGTGCGCTCGTGGTGGTCGAAGCCGAAGGTCGGCGGTCGGAACGCGGTGCGGTCGTGGCACGCGAGGCACTCCTCGTCCACGAAGACGGCCTCCGCGAACTGCTCGACGTGCGGGTCCGTGTGGCACTGCTGGCAGGTGTCGGCGTCGCGCCCGGGGAATGCGGCGGCGAAGCGCGCGAACCCGTCGTCGTCGACGGTGTCCTCCACGGGCTCCTCGCCGAACCCCTCGTGGCACCCGGCGCACTCGACCTCGCCGTGCGGGAGCTCCAGCGCGAAGCCGCTCGCGACGTGGAGCTCCTTGTCCATCGGCGCCTGGTCGCCCAGGAACGTCCGGTGCGCGGCGTCGTGGCAGCGGTCGCAGTTCTCGGTCTCGAGCACGAACAGGAGGTCCGAGACGCCGGCGAGGAACGGCTGCGTGTGCGGGACCTCGTGGCACGTGCTGCACTCGCCCGGCGTGTCGGCGAAGCGCGTCGTGACGATTCCGTCGTCCGTGACGCGGGGCATGCCCTCCGGCACCTCGTGGCATGCGGTGCACTCGGCGTCCGCGTGCGACCCCGCGAGCGGGAACTCCGTCCGCTCGTGGTGCTCGAGCCCGAACGCCGTCGGCGCGAACGCCGTGCGGTCGTGGCAGCCGAGGCAGTCGGCCTCGGCAAAGGGACTCTCCGCGAACTGTCCTTCGTGGGCATCCATGTGGCAGGAGGAGCAGGTGTCTGCGTCGCGGCCCGGGAACGACCGGGCGAAGGCCTTGGATCGGGCCACGGGGTCCTCGAGCGCCGGACGGGCGCCGAAGCCTTCGTGGCACTTCCCGCACTCGACCTCGTCGTGGGGCAACTCCAGCGGGAAGCCGGAGGCGGCGTGCAGGTCGGCCTCCATCCGCGGATCCTCACCCCGGAACGAGGCATGATCCGGATTGTGACAGTGCTGACATGACACGCCGTCGGCGTGGGCGCCGGCCCGGTCGACGACGCCGGCCAGGAACGCCTCGGCGTGGAGCGACTCGTGACACGCGGCGCACGTCCGCTCCGGGACGGAGATGTCCTCCGCCACGTGGCGCAGCGCGAGCGCGTGCACGGCGTTCTCCGTCTCCGGTGCGTGGCACTCCTCGCACGAGACCTCGGCGTGGCTGCCCGTGAGCGGCGCGAAGGTCGCGTGCGCGACGCCGCCGACCTCCGCGAAGGGGCGCGTCTGGCCGTGGCAGTCGCGACAGCTCGTGCCGTACTCGCCGTCGTGCTCGTCCTCGTGGCAGGTCGTGCAGTCCTGGGTCAGGCCGAGGAAGCGGCTGGCGCCGAGCGGGACGACCCGGGCTTCCGCGTGCTCGTGGCACTCGCCGCACGCGAGCTGGAGGTGCACGCCTTCGAGCTCGTAGCCGAGGCCGCGGTGGTCGTACTCGTTGCGGCTCGAGAAACCCGCGAGCACGAAGCTGCGATCCGACACGACCGCGAAGTCCGGCCCGTGGTGCTCGCTGTGGCAGCTCGCGCACTGGTTCGCCAGGTCCTGCTCGAGCTGCCCGTGGAATCCGGTCGAGTCGTCGATCTGGATCTCCATGGGCTCGTGGCACGCGAGACAGGCGTCGGTCATGGATTGCAGGAACCCGCCGTGACAGGCGCTGCAGTTCCCGACGTCGCGCAGCTCCGGCTCCGAAGCGTGCACCAGGGAGATGTCACCCGGGGACACACGTTCGGATGACAACATCAGGTACGACGCGACGAGCGCGAGGCTGACGACGGCGATGAACGTGCGGAGCGAGGGCATGGGCGGCGGCCGCTCGGCCGATCACTGGAAGACCCGCGCGTACTTGAGCGCCGTCACGATGTGCCAGGTCGCGAGCAGGACCATGAGCAGCGCGAACCATCGGTGCACGAAGCGCCAGGAGCCGAGCACGGCGCGCAGGTCCTCGTAGTGCGCCGCCATGAGCGCCGCGCGGTGCGCGCGCCGCGTGAGCTCGAGGACGGCCGCGACCTGCTCCGCGTCCAGACCCTCGGCTCGACCGCGCCTGCGCACGACCGCGAGGAAGCGCGTGAGCTCGCGCTGGCTGACGAAGAGCTCCTTCACCCGCGAGAAGAAACCCTTGTCCCAGCGTCGCTCGGCCAGGAGGCGCTCAAGGTCGTCGCGCACGCCGCGGGCGAACCCGGGCGCCCGGTCGTCCCACTCCTTCGACAGGCCCGCCAGCCGATCGCGGACCTCGTCGAGCGCGAGCTCCTCGCCGTTCGCGGCGTGTGGGACGAAGGCGTAGAAGTATCGGCCGATCGCGCCCGTGACGAGCAGCACGGCGAGCGACCAGAAGGCGTGCCCGCCGAGGCTGTTGCGCGGCTGCATCGAACCGTGCATCAGGATGAGCAGCATGGCGAGGATGCCCGTCGCGACGTGCGAGGTCATCCAGGCCTTGAGCGAGCCCGGCAACCACGCCCCGAAGCGCGCGCGGCGCACCAGATAGAGGAGGTTCACCAGGATGAGCGCCGAGCCGGCGATGCCGGCGCCGAGGCCGACGGGGCTCGTGGGACGCAGGACCTCGTGCCGCGGGGAGTCGAATCGCGCCTCCGGGCCGAGCGCGTAGTAGTCCTGGAAGTGGAGGAACCAGCCCAGGAACAGGAGCGTCAGGCCGAGGCTCGTGAGCAGCGCCGTCCGGAGGCCCGTGCCCTGCTCGACGAGCGGCGCCTCGGCGGGGCGGTCCGCGGGGTCGAACGAGACGCCGACCTCTTCGAGCAGACGGAACGGCGGGATGCCGCCGGCCATGATGAACATGTCGTCGTTCGGCAGGCGGCGCTCACCGTCGGTCGTCCGGATCACGACCTCGTCGGGCGTGACCTCGAGCGGGGAGCTCTCGAACAGCACGGTGAGCCGCCCCTCGGCGACGGCCGCCTCCAGGTTGCGCTCGTTCTTCGCCTTGATCCGGAAGAAGGCCTTCTTGCGGTAGGAGAGCGTGACCGTGTTCCCCGGCTGCTCGGACAGGCCGACGGCCGCCTCGATGGCGCTGTCGCCGCCGCCGACGACGAGCACGTGGCGGTCGCTGTACTGCTCCGCGTCCTCCAGGCTGTAGACGACCTTGGGCAGCTCCTCGCCGGGGATGCCGAGCTTGCGCGGCGTCCCGCGGCGGCCGAGCGCGAGGCACACGTGGCGCGCGCGCCAGGAGCCGCGCGCCGTGCGCACCCGGTAGACGCCGTCGTCGTCGACGTCGAGGGCCTCGAACACCTCGTCGGTGCGGATGGGGAGGTCGTGCTCGTGGAGCACCTGCTCCCAGATCCCGATGAGCTCCTCCTTCACGTACGAGGACTTCTTCAAGGTGCCGTAGAGCGGCAGGGAGACGGGTTGGGTCATCACGAGCTTGCGGCGCGGGTACTTCGCGACGGTGCCGCCGAAGGTCGACGCCTGCTCGAGGGTGACGAAGTCGAGCCCGAGTTCCTTCGCGCGGAGCGAGCAGGCGAGGCCGGCGGGGCCCGAGCCGACGATGCACAGCTCGTGCACCCGATCGGGGTCGACGGGCTGTGCGGACTCGGACTCGACGGCCGCCGGCGGCGGCTCCAGGACGGCGGACGCGGGGCCGCCGTCGGAGCGGATCGCGGCGAAGCCCGCGCGCGAGGTCGGCGCGTCGACGCCGAGATGCGTCAGGGCATCGCGCTGGAGCGCGTGAGGTGCGTCGCGCTCACCGCCCGGGGCGAAGCCCGGGTCCGTCGGTGTGCCCACCGCCCCGAGGATCACGACGGGGCCGGCGTCGACGGGCAGGTGCGTCTCCCAGCTCGCGGGCGTCGAGGGAGCCGCCGCGGTCGACTCGATGGGTCCCGTGCGCGAGCGCGCGGCGGCCGCGGGCGTCTCGCCGGTCGGCGTCCCGCCGCTGCGGCGCGCGTGCACGGCCTCGGCCACCGCCGTCCCGTGCAGGATGGCCGTCTTCACGAGCGCGTGACCCGTGACCTCGCCGGCGAGGTAGAGGCCCGGCTTGCCGACGACCTCCCAGTCCGCCGCGAGCGCCGGGATGTCCCGCCGCTCCTCCATGTCGCCGAGCGTCACGGTGATCGCGTCGACGGGGCACGCGTCGGCGCAGAGCCCGTGACCGACGCAGCGTGCGCCGTGCACGACGACAGCCTGGCCGTGGATGAGCTCGAGGACGCCCTCCTCCGGGCACGCGCGGATGCACGTCCCGCACCCGAGGCAGCGGCTCAGGTCGACGTTCGGGAACTGGAGCTGGGCCTTGTGGCTGCCCTTCTCCTTCGCGTCGCTCACGGCGGCCAGTCGATCGCGCAGGGCGGCCTTCTCCAGCCGGCGCTGCCGGACGGCGAGCAGGGCGAGGACGAGGGCCAGCAGCAGGGAACCGATGAGGGTCCAGATCACGGGTCGTCTTCGGGCGGGACGAGAGCCGCGATGTCCGTGCGGCGACTCGGGACGTGGACCGCGCGGTCAGCGCGGCGGATCGGGCGGGGACTCCGGGAAAGCCACGCCCATCGGCACCGGCAGACCGCGAGTTGACGACAATCGACTGCCAAGATGGCCTGAGACGGACCCTCGGCGCCCGGGTGCTGCGGAAAGGCGCGCCCCGGGGCGGAAGAATCCTTCCGCCCCGGGGCGACACAGTGTCGCGAGCAGCAGCCTCGGCCCTGCCGATCCGTCTGAAGCTCCGGGTCGCGATCGAGCCCTTCAGGACGCTGACGACCGGGGGAGTCGTCGGTGTCCTCTCGTTTGGGGCCTCAGGGCGTCAAGATCGCGGAGAAGGGGGAGCTGCGGGCAAGCGTTGACGGATGACAGGATCCGAAAGCCGACCTGATCCGGCATCCCATGGCACGTTGGGAGACCGGGAGGTCACTCTTGGAGCAATGTCAAAGGTGTCTGACTCTCGGCTGATGCCGCTGACGCGACGCGCCCGAGAGGGGATCCCCCGGGAGAGCACACGGAAAAAAATCCGGCGAGGCGGACCGGCTGCCCGGAGAGGGCCGTTGGGCGCGGCCGCGCACTCGGGCGTACGGGTTTTCTCCTTGAGCGGGCGGATCGTCGTGATCCAGCCACGGGGGCGCCGCGTGCGGTCCCGGCTCAGCCGCCCGTCGCGCCGAGCGCCGTGTCGATGGCGGCGAGCAGGTCGGGGTCGTCCGGGGACACCCGGCTCCCGAAGAAGCCGACGACCGATCCGTCGCGCGCCACGAGGTACTTGCAGAAGTTCCAGTTCGGGGCGTCGCCCGTCTGCTCCTCGAGCCAGGCGTACACCGGCGACCGGCCTTCGCCCGGCTGCGTCCGGCACTTCTCGAACAGCGGGAACGTGACGCCGAAGTTCTCCGTGCAGAACGCGCGGATCTCGGCGGCGTCGCCGGGCTCCTGCCCGCCGAACTCGTTGCTCGGGAAGCCCACGACCTGGAAGCCCTGCTCGGCGAGACGTCGGTGCAGCGCCTCGAGACCCGCGTACTGCGGCGTGTAGCCGCAGCGGCTCGCGACGTTGACGACGAGCGTCACCGTCCCCGCGTAGTCGGAGAGCGCGACGGGCTCGCCCTCGAGGCTCGTCACGTCGAGCGCGTAGAGGCCGGCGGCATCCGTCGACGCGGCGCTGGGTGCGGGTGCGTCTGCGGCGGGCTCCGGCGAGGGCGCCGCGGCGGCCGTCGTGGGCGTGTCCCCGTCGGCGGGGGCGCCGCAGCCCGCGGCGAGGGCGAGGACGAGGGTCGTGGTGACGACGACGGTGTATGGCATGGCTCTCTCGCAGGGAGAGGCCGGCTCACGACCTCTCGTCGGTGGGGGGCGGCCCGCGGCGTCGCGGACGCAACGACTCGAAGCTCCGGGAGAGCTCCTCGCGCGGCACGTCCATCAGGGTACGGAACGAGCCGAAGCCCGCCAGCCGCGCACCGCCGTCGAGTTCGACGACCTGCCCCGTCACGGATGCAGCGGCGTCCGAGAGCAGGAAGACCGCGAGGTCGCCCAGCTCCTCGCGCGTCGCGAAGCGCCCGAGCGGCACCTTCGCGCGGAAGGCCTCCTCGAGGTCGCCGTCGGGCATGAGGCGGTCCCACGCGCCCTTCGTCGGGATGGGGCCCGGTGAGATCGCGTTCAGCCGGATGCCGTGCGGGCCCCACTCGACGGCGAGCGACCGCAGCATCGCGACGATGCCCGCCTTCGATGCTGCGCTCGGCATGACGAACGGGCTGCCGGTGTCGGTGTACGTCGTCGCGATCGCGAGGACGGCGCCGCCGGTGCCGCGCTCGATCCAGCGGCGGCCGCACGCCTGCGTGCAGTGGAAGCTGCCCACGAGGTTGATCGACAGCACCGCCTCGAAGCCGCGCGGGTCGAGCTCGTCCGACAGCGAGAGGAAGTTGCCCGCGGCGTTGTTCACGAGGTCCGTCACCGGGCCCTGACGCGACTCCGCCTCGTCGAGCATCGCGTCGACGCGCGGCCGACGCTGGATGTCGCACGGTACACCTTCGATGCGACCGCCGTCGGCCCGGACGCGCTCGACGGTCTCCTCGAGCGGCGCGCGACGACGGCCGCACACGGTGACCGCGGCGCCGAGACCCGCGAAGCGTCCGGCCATCGCCGCGCCGAGCCCCGTGCCGCCGCCGGTCACGAGCACGTGCCGCCCCGCGAGCAGGTCCGCCCGGTAGGGCTCCGCGCGCCCGCTCAAAGCGTCAGGTTCTCGAAGATGCCTGCCGCGCCCATGCCGGCGCCGACGCACATCGTCACGAGTCCGTAGCGGATCTCGCGTCGCTTCATCTCCTGGAGCAGCGACGCGGTGAGCTTCGTGCCCGTGCAGCCCAGCGGGTGGCCGAGCGCGATCGCTCCGCCGTTCACGTTCACGATGTCCTCGTCGAGCCCCAGCGCGCGGATGACCGCGACGGCCTGCGACGCGAACGCCTCGTTGAGCTCCACGAGGCCGATGTCCTTCAGCTCGAGGCCGGCGCGCTTGAGCGCCCTGGGCACCGCCTCCACGGGGCCGATACCCATGACGTCGGGCGCGACGCCCGCGACTGCGAAGGACACGAGCCGCGCGAGCGGCTCGGCGCCCAGCTCGTGCGCGACACCCTCGGACACGACGACGGCCGCGGCGGCGCCGTCGGACATCTGCGAGCTGTTGCCCGCCGTGACCGTGCCGCCCTTCATGAACGCCGGCCGCAGTCGAGCCAGCGCCGCGGCGTCGGTGTCGCCGCGCGGCCCCTCGTCGACGCCGAACTCCACCTCCTCGACGTGGACCGCGCCGTCGAGACGCGTCATGCGCTGGACGCGCAGCGGCACGATCTCGTCCTCGAAGCGCGCGGCGTCGATCGCGTCGACGGCCCGCTGGTGGCTCCGGAGCGCGAACGCGTCCTGGTCCTCGCGCTTCACCTTGTACTTCTCGGCGACGCGCTCGGCGGTGAGCCCCATCGAGATGAACGCGTTGGGCTCCGACCCGATGAGCGTCGGGTCCGGCACGAAGTGGAAGCCCTCCATGGGCACCATCGTCATCGACTCGGTCCCGCCGGCGACGACGACGTCGGCCTGCCCCGACTCGATGGCCTGCGACGCCATGGCGATCGTCTGGAGGCCGGACGAGCAGAACCGGTTCACGGTGGCGCCGGGCACCGAGTCGGGCAGCCCGGCGCGCTGCGCCACGAGCCGTCCCACGTTGAGGCCCTGCGGACCCTCCGGCATGGCGCAGCCCATGAGCACGTCGTCGACGCGCGCGGGCTCGAGGCCCGGCACGCGGCGCAGCGCCTCGCCGACGGCCTCGGCGCCGAGGGTGACGGGCAGCGTCTGCGCGAGCGCGCCGCGCTTGGCGCGACCGACCGGGGTGCGGACGCAACTGACGACGACGGCTTCCTGCTGGGTCATGGCGACACCGGTGCGGGAGTCAGGACTTGGGGGCCGGCGAACGCTTCTTGCGGAAGACGTTGCTCAGGCTGACGAGGCCCTTCGCGGCCATCTGCGCGGCCTTGGGCTGGTTGCGCGTGAGGAGCTCGGCGATCTGCTTCTGCGTGGCCTTCTCGCCGAGCAGCGACAGGAACACCTCGCGCTCGAGGTCGAGCAGCTGCTGCTCGTGGAGCCAGGTCGGGCCGGGCAGGTCGCCGCCGGTCATCACCCACGCGATGCGCTTCGCGACGTACGCGTCGTGCGGTCGGACGAACCCGCCCTGCAGCAGGTGCGAGACGCCGACGTCGAACGGCCCGCGCCCCGGCGTGCCGAGCACGCGGATCGCGTGGCGCACCGCCGGCGCGCGGTGACCCTCCTCGGCGAGCCGCAGCACCTCGCGCTTCGCGACGAACAGCCGCCGGTCCGCGTTCATGACGACGGTGCCGGCCGGCGACATGAAGCCGAGCCGCTGCGCCTCCGTCGCGCTCGTCGCGACCTGCGCCTTCGCGACCGTCTCGAACGCGCGCCGCAGGAAGGGTGCGACGTGCTCGGGCGCGTCCGACGCCGCCTGCTCGGCCGCCCACGCGGCCATGCGCATGGTCCCGCCGCCGGCCGGGATGAGCCCGGCGCCGATCTCGACGAGCCCCACGTACGACTCCGCCGCGCACACCGGGTGCGTGCAGGCCATGGTCATCTCGCACGCGCCGCCCAGCACGCGACCCTGCGTCGCGACGACGACCGGCTTGCCCGCGTAGCGGATGCGCTGCCCGGCCTGCTGAAAGGTCGCGACGGCCTCCTCGAGCTCGTTCCAGCGGCCCTGCATCGTCGCGAACGCCATCTCCGCGAGGTTCGCGCCCACGCTGAAGTGCTCGGCGGCGTTGCCGATGACGAGCCCCGCCCATGACCCGCTCTCGACCTCGTCGAGCGCGTGGAACAGCCCCTCGAGCACCTTGCGCCCGATGCTGTTCATCTTGCTGCGGAACTCGAAGAGCGCGACCCCGTCGCCGAGGTCGAGCAGCGCGGACTCCTCGTTGCTCCACACCTCGCCGCCGCCGGACGCGATCGTGTCGAGCCGCAGGACGTCGCGCGGCAGCGACCGGTCGACGTACTCGCCGCGGGCCGGGCTCCAGCTCCCGCGCGTCCCGTCGCCCGCGCGGTAGAACTCCGTGACGCCCGCCTGCTCCATCGCGCCGATCCAGTCGGGCAGCACGAGCCGCTGCTCGCGCATGTCGGACAGGACGCGCGCGAAGCCGAGCGCCTCCCACGTCTCGAACGGACCGAGTCGCCAGCCGAAGCCGAGCTTCAGCGCGTCGTCGACGTCGACGACCTCGTCCGCGATCTCCGGCACGCGGCGCGCCGCGTACGCGAGCAGGTCGAGCGTCGTGCGCCGGAAGAACTCGCCCATGCGGCCCTTGTCCGCGTAGAGCGCCGCGAGCCGCTCGCGCAGTCCGCCGGCCTTCTTGATGGCGTCGACGTCGACGCGCTTCCCCGCGGGCGGGCGGTACTCCATCGACTCGGGGTCGACGGACAGGATCTTGCCGTCCACCTTCTTGTAGAAGCCGCCCTTCGTCTTGGCGCCGAGCGTGCCGCGCTCCACGAGCTTGAGCAGCAGCCACGGCGGGCGGAACGCCTCGCGGCTCTCGTCGCCCTCGACCGCCTCGTGCAGGTTGTTCGCGACGTGCACCATCGTGTCGAGCCCGACGAGGTCCGCGGTGCGGAAGGTCGCGGAGCGCGGCCGGCCGATGAGCGTGCCGGTGAGCAGGTCGACGTCCTCGATGCGCGTCCCGTGCTCGGTGACCTCACGGATGGCCTGCATCGCGGCGTAGATCCCGATGCGGTTGCCGATGAAGTTCGGGGTGTCCTTCGCGACGACCACGCCCTTGCCGAGGTGCACGCGCGCGAAGGCGGAGACGCGCTCGAGCACGGCCGGGTCCGTGTCCGGCGTCGGGATGACCTCGAAGAGCTTCAGGTAGCGGGGCGGGTTGAAGAAGTGCGTGCCGAGGAAGCGGCGGCGGAACGCGTCGCCGCGGCCTTCGGACACGAGGTGGATGGGCAGGCCGCTCGTGTTCGTCGACACGACGGCGTCCTCGCGCACCGTCTTCTCGAGACGCGCCATGAGGTCCTGCTTGATGTCGAGCCGCTCGATGACGGCCTCGATGACCCAGTCGACCTCGCCCACGCGGTCGAAGTCGTCGTCGAGGTTGCCGACGCGGATCTGCTCGGCGACCTCCGCGGTGAAGAACGGGTTCGGGTTGAGCTTGCGCGCGACCGCGAGCCCCTTGCGCGCCGGCGCGCTGCGGTCCGGGCCGTCGGCGGCGATGTCCAGGAGGTGCACGCCGAGCCCCGCGTTCGCGAGGTGCGCGGCGATCTGGGCGCCCATGACGCCGGCGCCGAGGACGGCGGCCGTGCGGAACGGGCGGGGAGGGGGGGCGTCGGGCATGGCGCGGGGTCCTCCGGGTCGGAGGACCTACCGTATCAACGGTGGAGGTGGCCTTCGACGGCGCGGGACGAGGACGGCGGGTATCCTCGGGTGTCGATGGACCCCTCACGAGACGCACCTCCGGGACGCCCGCTGGGACGTCGGTTGCGACGTCGGCTGCGACGTCGGCTCGCCGTCGTCGTCGCGCTGTCGGCGGCGATGCCGTTCGTGCGCGCGGGCGGCGGACCGCCGTCTCCCGTGGGATCGCTGCCCTCCGTCAGGGCCGCGGTCGTGTGCGCCGAGCAGGCGGGCGGCCCGGCGCGGGCGCTCGTCGACGTGCGGAGGGGCCTGGTCCTCGAGGGCTGGCCGGCCGCCGGCGGCGTGCCGCTCCCGCTCGGGCCGGGCGGCTTCCCGCGCTTCCGGCCCGACGGACGGCTCGTCTTCGAGACGGGCGAGGACGACGGCCACGCGCTGCTCGCGACCGAGGTCCGCGTGCTCGACCCCGGACGCACCGTCCCGCGCGCCGCGACGCCGGGCGAGGACCTCGGCGCATGGACACCGCCGCCGCGCGACCCGCCGCCGTCGGGCGTCCGGCGCGTGTGCGTCGACGCGGGCCACGGCGGCGCGGACGCCGGCGCCGTCGGCGCGGGCCTCGCGGAGGCGGAGGTCGCGCTCGACGTCGCGCTCCGGCTCGCCGAGTGGCTCGAGACCGACAACGGCGACCCGAGCGGCGGCGGTGCGTGGGAGGTGCTCGCGACGCGCGTCGACGACCGCCGCGTGTCGCTCGTGGAGCGCCTCACGATGATCGATGCATTCGCGCCGGCGTGCGTCGTCTCGCTCCACGCCACGGCGTCGACGGACCCGGCGGCGACGGGGACGCGCACGCTCGCCGCGCCGGACGACGCGGATTCGCTCGCCCTCCGCGACCGGGTGCACGCGCGGGCGCTCCAGGCGTGGGGGTTGCCGGACGCCGGCGTCGACACCTCCGACGATCCGCTCCTCGCGCTCGCGGGGCCGTCGACGGCGCGGCTCGTCGCGGGCCACCTCACGCACCCGACCGATGGCGCGCTCCTCGCCGACCCGGAGTCGCGCGACCGGCTCGCGCTCGCCGTGCTCTTCGCGCTCCAGGAGCACCTCGGCCTCACCGTGCACGAGCCGTCGCTGTTCACGCTGCTCACGGGCGGGACGTACGGCACGATCGGCAAGCCGGCGCTCCTCGCCTCGGGGCCGCTCACCGCGCGGTCGCTCGTGGACGTCCGCGTCGTCGACGCGCTCCCGGACGCGCCCGCGGTGCTCTTCGTCTCGACCGCGTCGATCCCGACGCCGTTCCTCGGCGGGGACCTCTACGCGTTCCCCGTGTCCGGCGCCGCGCCGCTCGTCGTGGGCGGCGACGGCACGCTCGCCTTCTCCGCGAGCTGGCCCCCCGACATCCCGTCCGGGGCGTCGCTCTGGTTCCAGCTCGCGCTGGTCGATCCGTTCGTCCCGGTGCACGGCGCCGTGCTGAGCGACGCGCTCGTCGCGACGACTCCCTGACCGCGCCCGGCGCTCGCGGGGGTTCCGACCCGCGTCCCCAGCCGTTATCGTGACGCGCCGCCATCCCGCGGAACGCGCAAAAAGGAGCACCATGACCCAGCGATACGACGTGTACGGCGTGGGCAACGCCCTCGTGGACATCGAGGTGGAGGCCACGCCCGAGCAGCTCGCCGAGCTCGGCGTCGAGAAGGGCCTCATGACGCTCGTCGACGAGGAGCGCCAGCGCTACCTGCTCGAGACGCTGAGCGGCGTGCACCACAAGCGCACGGGGGGCGGCTCGGCCGCGAACACGATCATGGCGCTCGCCCACCTCGGCGCGCGTTGCTACTACTCGTGCCGCATCGCGGACGACGACACCGGGCACTTCTTCGCGACCGACATGCAGGATGCGGGCGTGGAGACCAACGCCCACGTCGACAAGGGCGACCACGCGCCGACGGGCACCTGCCTCGTCATGGTGACCCCGGACGCCGACCGGACGATGAACACGAGCCTCGGCATCAGCTCGACGCTCACGCCCGAGCAGCTCGTCGAGGACGAGCTCGCCGCGGCGCGCTTCCTCTACATCGAGGGTTACCTCGTGAGCACGCCGAACTCGCTGGAGACGGCGCTCGCGGCGCGCGCGATGGCGAAGAAGCACGGCGTTCAGACGGCGTTCACCTTCTCCGACCCGGCCATGGTGCGCTTCTGCAAGGACGGCCTCGATCAGGTACTCGGCGACGGCGTCGACGTGCTCCTGTGCAACGAGGAGGAGGCGCTGGGCTTCACCGGGCGCGACAGCGTCGAGGACGCGGGCGACGTGCTCCGCGAGCGCGCCGGCACGCTGGGGATCACGCGCGGACCGAAGGGCGCGCGGGTGTGGGACGGCTCGTCGTGGATCGACGTCGACCCGCACTCGGTCAAGGCGGTGGACACGAACGGCGCGGGCGACCTCTTCGCGGGCGCGTTCCTCTACGGCATCGCCAACGGCCTCGGCGCGGAGCGCGCGGGCGCGCTCGCGAGCCTGTGCTCCGCGCGGCTCGTCACGCGGTTCGGCGCGCGCCTCGACCGGGACACGCTCCAGGCGCTGCGCGCGGAGGCGCTCGGCTGAGTCAGTCGGTGGGCGGCGCCGCCGCGTCGCCGCCGGCGGCCTGGAGCTTCGCGTCGTCGTAGAAGGCGAGGTCGTGCCCGGCGCCGGCACGCGCCTTCGCGATCCAGACCGCCTGCCCCGTGTGCCACGAGAAGTGCTCGACGACGTGGTAGACCGCGTCGCGCGCGGTGGTCTCGAAGCCCTGGATCACGTGGCGGCGGTCGAGCGACGCGCCGTCCATGCCGCGCACGAGCGCTGCCGCGCGGTCCACGGTCTCGGCGAGGCGACGCAGGAGCTCGTCCCCGGCGGGGCCCCGCACGGCCGCGAACTCCGCGTCCCGGTCGCGACCGTCCGCCTCGCCGCCGAGGCCCGACAGGATCCACTGGCGGACGTTGCCCTCGAGGTGGAGGAGCACCGTCCCGAACGAGAGGCAGTCCGCGTGGGGTCGCCACCAGAGGTCGCCGTCGGGCAGGATCGCGAGCGCCTCGCGCAGCCGTGGGACGTAGACGTCGGCCAGGTAGCGCGCGGACTCGTGCGCGAACGCGGTGTCGCCGGTCATCGGTGCGGGTCTCCTCGGGCGCGTCGTGACGACCGGCCCCCTTGGCGATCGTCGGCGACCAGGATACAACGCGCGGTCGACGTCATGACCGAGCCGCGACCCATCGACTGCGCGTACGAGGACCCGCTCGACCTCGTCTGGCTGCGCACCGCGCGCGAGCTCGGGATGCGCGTCGAGCGCTCGCGCGAGGTCTTCGCCGCGTGGGACGGGGCCGGCACCCTGCGCATCGCGGCGGCGGAGGACATGGACGCCGACGACTCGGTCGCGCAGCTCGTGTTCCACGAGATCTGCCACGCGCTCGTCGAGGGCCCCGACGCCTGGTCGCTGCCCGACTGGGGCCTCGAGAACCGCGACGAGCGGCACCTCGTGCGCGAGCACGCGTGCCACCGGCTGCAGGCCGCGCTCGCGGACCGGCACGGGCTGCGGCGCTTCCTCGCCGTGACGACGCAGCACCGGCCGTACTACGAGGCGCTCGGTGACGACCCGCTCGCGGCGGACGACGACGCCGCCGCGGAGATCGCGCGCGGCGCGTGGGAGCGCGCGACGAGCGGCCCGTGGTCGGGCGTCGTCGACCGCGCGCTGCGCGCCACGGCCGCGGTCGCGTCGGCGGTCGGCCCCTTCGCGGACGAGGCGTCCCTGTGGACGCGCGCCCGGGTCGTCAACCCGGCGTCGGCGCCGTCGGCCGACCGCTCGTCCGACCCTTCGCGAGCCACGACGAGACCTTCTCCGCGAGACGCGTCGCGTTGACCGGCTTGGAGAGGTAGTCGTTCATGCCGGCGCCGAGGCAGCGCTCGCGGTCGCCCTTCAGCGCGTTGGCCGTCATGGCGACGATCGGCAGCGCGGCCGCGGCGCCGGGGAGCGCGCGGATCGCGGCCGTCGCGGCGTAGCCGTCCATGACGGGCATCTGGCAGTCCATGAACACGAGGTCGTAGGACACCGAGGACACGGCCTGCACCGCCTCCTGGCCGTTGTTCGCGACGTCGACCTTGTGACCGAGCTTCTGGAGCAGCCGGCGCGCGACCGCCTGGTTCACGGGGTTGTCCTCGACGACGAGGAGTCGCGCCGAGCGCGTCTCCTTGTGCGGCGGCGGGGTCCCCGCGCCGGGCGTCGCCTGACGCGGGTTCGCCGGCTGCGCGGGGGCCGACGCCCGGGGCGGCACGGCGCTCGGCGCGGACGCCGCGCCGGGGGCCGCGGCGGCCGGGAGCGGCGCCGCGGCGGGAGGCGCGGGCGCGGGCGCGGGCGCGGCGGGCGCCGGCGCGGGCACGAGCGGGGGCGCCGGTGCGGTGAGCGCCTGGGTGAGCGCCTCGGACA
>JAUIEF010000033.1 GCA_030428785.1 bacterium | reverse complement strand
GACGGGGATCTCGCGGACGCCGTCGTCTCGCTGCTCGACCTCGCGACGGGCGTCGTGCACGCCACGGACATCACGTGGGGACCGCTCCTCGACCCGCGCGTCGTGCTGATCGCCGACGACGCCGCGTACCTCGCCGTGCCGGAGACGGACACGACCTCCGCGCCGTGCGTCCTCCATCGCATCGACGGCGCGACCGGCGCGACGACATCGCTCGACATGCCCGTCGGGACCTACAACGACCTCGGCTTCCCCCGGTTCCACGGGTCGCGGGCGGCATGGCGCATCCGCGAGACCACCGACGACCTGAACGGCGACGGCGACCTCGACGACCGCGTCGTCCACGTGCTCGACACCCGCCCGCTCGCGCTGCGCAACCTCGGTCTCGCGGCCGACGAGGTGCACCTCGCGGGCGACACGCTCGTGGCCCTCGTCCCCGAGGCGGGGCAGGGCGGCGTGGACCGGAACGGCGACGGCGACCTCGGCGACCGCACGCCGACCGTCGTGGACCTCGCCACGGGACGACGCACGGACGTGCCCTACGCCGCCTTCAAGGCCACGATCGACGAGCGGCTCGCGGTGTTCCTCGTGCGCGAGGCCGAGCAGGGCCAGGCCGACATCAACGGGGACGGCGACACGCAGGACGCGGTGTTCCACGTCTACGACCGTCGCAGCGGGGAGGTCACCGTGCTCGGCCCCTCGCAGGGCATCGGTCAGCCCGTGATCGTCGACGACCCCGCCGTCGCGTACCTGGTCTGGGAGGCCGACGCGTCCGTCGACCTGAACGGTGACGGCGACAAGCAGGACAACGTGATCCACGTCGTCGCGTTCTGACGCGGTTCGCGCGGGACGCCGGGCGCCCGCGACGCCGACGTCCGCGCGCCGTCGCGCCGGCGCCCGCGGCCGGTCCGGGGAACGACCGCCCGTGCGACGCGCGACACCGGCTTGGTACCGTCTCCTCCCGCGACGCGCGGCGTCGTCGACGCGAGAGAGGAGCAGGCATGGCCACGTCGGGCAAGGGATCGGGCAAGGGAAGCGGATCGTCGGGCTCGGACGGCCGGCCGCGGAAGCGCTCCGCCGCCGGCGGCGCGGTCGTGAAGATCTGGGCGCCGGCGGTGCTCGTCGCCGTGGCGGGTTTCGTCGTCGCGGCGCAGTTCATCGGGCCGGCGCCGAAGACCGAGCTCGTCGTCGCGTCGGGTCCCGCGGGCGGCGCGTACCACCGCTCGGCCGAGCAGCTCGCCGCCGCGCTCACGGAGGAGGGGCTGACCGTCACGCTGCGCGAGACCGCCGGCGCGATGGAGAACCTCGCGCTGCTGCGCGCCGGCGAGGTCGACGTCGCCTACGTCCAGGGCGGCACGACGCACGAGCGGGCGGACGGGTCGCGGGGCGGCGCCGGTGACGCGCCCGCCGGCGGCGCGGCCGACACCGCCGACGATGCGCCGGTCCTCGAGGGCATCGGCTCCCTCTACTACGAGCCGCTCTGGGTGTTCCACCGCGCGGGCCTCGAGCTCGACATCCTCGCCGACCTGCGCGGCCTGCGCCTCCAGATCGGCGCGCCCGGCAGCGGCACGGCCGTCCTCGCGCGCACGCTCCTCGAGGCCAACGGCGTCACCGAGGTCGAGAGCGAGTTCCACGACATGGCGCCCGGCCCCGCCGTCGACGCGCTGCTCGCCGGCGACCTCGACGCGCTGCTCGTCGTAAGCGGACCGGAGGGCGACACCGTGCAGGCGCTCATGGCGCGCGACGGCGACGACCTCCACCTGCTCGAGATCGACCGCTCGCGCAGCCTCGCGCAGGTCTTCCGCTTCCTGCGACCCGTCGTGCTCGGCGAGGGCATGATCGACCTCGCGAAGAACGTGCCCGACCGCGAGGTGCGCCTCGTCGCGCCGACCGCGTCGCTCGTCACGACGGAGGACCTGCACCCTGCGCTCGTGCCGCTCTTCATCGAGGCCGCGCGCACCGTGCACGCGCACGGCGGCCTCTTCGAGGAGCAGGACGAGTTCCCGTCGACGGTGGGCCTCGACGTCCCGGCCTCCGCGGCCGCGAAGCACTACTACAAGGCGGGGCCGTCGTTCCTGTACCGCGTGCTGCCGTTCCGCACGGCGGCGCTGCTCGACCGGCTGAAGATCATGCTGCTGCCGCTGCTCACGCTGCTCTTCCCGCTCATCAAGGTCGCGCCGCCGCTCTACCGGTGGAGCATCCGCAGCAAGATCTACCGCTGGTACAAGGTGCTCAACCGCGTCGAGCTCGAGGCGCAGGCCGCCGGCCCGGACGACGACCTCGGGCGGCTCGCCGCCGAGCTCGACGCCGTCGAGGACGAGATCCTCGCGGTCAAGGTGCCGCCCAGCTACGGCGAGGAGGCCTACAACCTCCGCATGCACCTCGACCTCGCGCAGCAGCGGCTCGCCGAACGGCGCGAGGCGCAGGAGGAGTAGGCGGGGGCGACGGGCGCCCCGGGAGGTTCGCGGCGCGCGGCCGTCGCGACGCTCCCGGCGCTCACACCCGCTCGAACCGGAATCCCAGCGCGCCCCGCACTGCCGCGATGCGCTCCGTGAGTTCCGCCGCGTCGCGCGCGCCGAGGTTCACGATGGCGTAGCGCGCGCTGTGTCCGTCCTCGACGGCCCGGAAGTCGGCGAGCACCTGGCCCTCCTCGCACTCGAGCCAGACGAGCGAGCCGGGCACGAGCGCCTCGGCCGCGCGGAGCTCGCGGTCGCCGGGGATGCGCGCGACGCGCACCGGCTCGAACACCCGCAACGGAAAGCTAGCGGCCGCGCCGAAGCGCCCCTCGCGCACGCGGTGCGGCGGCCGATCGCCGACCGCCAGCGCGAGCGCGACCTCGTAGCCGTTCACGCCGTCGACCTTCTCGTAGAGGTCGGCGAACTGGCCGCACATGCGCGGGTTCACCTCGATGATCCAGACGCGGTCCGCCGCCGCGTCGTGCAGCAGCTCGACGTTGTAGAGCGTGTCGCGCAGCCCGAGCGCGGCCACGGCGCGGAACGTCACGTCGACCATGCGTGCCTGGACGTCGTCCGGCAGCGCCGACGGGTAGTCGAAGCGCAGGAAGCTCCCGGTGGCCGGGTCGGTGATCGAGTCCACGGCGCCCAGCAGGTGCGGCTCGTCGCCGACGAGGTAGCCCTCGACCGTGACCTGCGCGCCGCGCACCGGCTGCTCGGCGATGAAGAACCCGCCGTCGTGCTCCAGGTCCGTGAACGTGCGGACGAGCGTGCTGAACATCGGCACGTAGTCGGCGAGGTAGTCGCGTGCCGCCGGGTGCTCGAGGTACGCGGCGAGCTCCGCCGGGTCGCGCAGCAGGCTCGCGAGCAGCGAGAAGGCGCCCTTCACCGGCTTCACGAACCACGGCCAGCCGTCGTCGCCGATCCCGCCGTCGGGGCGCCGCGGGTCGACGAGCCGGAAGTCCGGCGTCGCCTCGGGCACCGACGCGCGCTGCACCTCGCGCGACGCGAACTTGTGCGCGGCGGTGATGACGGCCCGCGGCGGCGCGCCGGGGAGTCCGAGCCGCGACGCGAGCACCGCGGCGACCGTCGCGCCCGGGTAGTCGCTCGAGCTCGTGACGCCGTCGACCCGCGCGGCGGCGTCGTCGGCCCGCTGCCCGGCCGCGACCTCGTCGAGGAACGCGAGCACGTCGAACTCCGACGGGCAGTCCTCGGTGGTCGGCCCGGTGAACACCGTCTCGTACCGCCCGCGCAGCGCGGGGCACGCGGCGAGCTGCCGCGCGTCCCAGAGCGTGGGGAAGACGACCATGACGCGCTTCATGCGACGGACTCCTGCGGGCCTCCTGCGCGGATGGTGACCGGCCGGCGGGTGCCGTGTCCATCGCCGACCACGCCCGCCCGCGCACGACCGACGTGCCGCATCA
Organism: bacterium; assembly: GCA_030428785.1. Taxonomy (GTDB): domain Bacteria; phylum Planctomycetota; class B15-G4; order B15-G4; family B15-G4; genus JAUIEF01. Next base: position 32,000 of record JAUIEF010000033.1, on the reverse strand, counting down.
CCGCGTCGCCGAGCGCGCCCGGCCTTGCCGCCGACACGCGCGCGCTCCTATCGTCGGCGACTCCCCCGACCCGGGTCTCGCCTCTCCATGCGCATCGTCGAGTCCTTCCCGCGACCCGTGCGCGTCGTCGAGAACCTGTGGATCCCGATGCGCGACGGCGCGCGCCTGGCCGCCCGCCTCTGGTTGCCCGCGGACGCCGAGGAGCGCCCGGTCCCCGCGCTGCTCGAGTACATCCCGTACCGCAAGCGCGACGGCACGCGCGAGCGCGACGAGCCCATCCACCACTACTTCGCCGGGCACGGCTACGCGTCGCTGCGCATCGACCTCCGCGGCGCGGGTGACTCGGACGGCATCCTCCACGACGAGTACCTGCCGCAGGAGCAGGACGACGGCGTGGACGCCATCGCGTGGGTCGCGTCGCAGCCGTGGTGCACCGGCGCGGTCGGCATGCTCGGCAAGTCGTGGGGCGGCTTCAACGCGCTGCAGATCGCGGCGCGGCGCCCGCCGGCCCTGCGCGCGGTCGTGTCCGTGTGCAGCACGGACGACCGCTACGCCGACGACGCGCACTACATGGGCGGCTGCCTGCTCAACGAGAACCTCGTGTGGGGAACGCTGCTCATGGGGCTCGGCGCGCAGCCGCCGGACCCCGAGCTCGTGGGCGCGCGTTGGCGCGCCGACTGGGAGGCGCGCCTCGCCGCGGTGCCGCTGCACCCCGCGACCTGGATGGAACACCCGCGCCGCGACGACTACTGGAAGCACGGCTCGATCTGCGAGGACTTCGACGCCGTGGGTTGTCCGGTGCTCGCCGTGGGCGGTTGGGCCGACGCGTACACGAACGCCGTCCCGCGCCTGCTCGCGGGCCTGAGCGTGCCGCGGCACGGGCTCATCGGCCCGTGGGGACACGTCTACCCGCACGCGGGCACGCCCGGCCCCGCCATCGGCTTCCTCCAGGAGGCGCTCGGCTGGTGGGACCGCTGGCTGCGCGACGACGCGACGACGGACGACCTCGGCGACCCGCTGCTCCGCGCCTGGATGCCCGCGCCGGGCGCCGACGCGGACGAGGCCGACGGCCGCTGGGTCGCCGAGGACACGCCGTTCCCGACGACGACGCCGCACGTGCTCGACCTGCGCGTCGACGGGGGCCGCGGACTGCTGGTGGAGCACGCCGACGGCGCGGGCGCGGCGGCGACACCGCCGGCCGACTCGCGGACACAGACGTCGGCACACGTCCCGTCGGAGGCGCTGTCGCACCGCTCGCCGCAGACGACGGGGCTCGCGGCCGGCGCGTGGTGTCGCTTCGGCCACGACGACGACGCTCCCGCCGAGCAGTCCGCCGACGACGCCGGCTCGCTGTGCTTCGACGGCGCCCCGCTCGCGGAAGGCTTCGAGATGCTCGGCGCGCCGCGCGTCGTGCTGCGCCTCGCCGTGGACCGGCCGGCGGCCTTCGTCGCCGTGCGCCTCTGCGACGTCGCGCCCGACGGGACCTCGCGGCGCGTGACCTACGGTCTGCTCGACCTCGCCGCGCGCGAGGGGCTCGACCGCGACGTGCCCGTCGTCCCCGGCGTGCCGATGACGGTCGAGGTCGCGCTCAACGACGCGGCGCACGCCTTCCCCCCGGGGCACCGGCTGCGCGTCTCGGTCTCCACGACGTACTGGCCGCTCGTGTGGCCGTCGCCCGAGCCCGTGACGCTCACGATCCTCGGCACGGGCTCGCGGCTCGAGCTCCCCGTGCGCGCGCCCCGCGCGGCGGACGACGCGCTGCGCCCGTTCGGTCGTCCGGAGGGCGCGTCGCCGCCGGAGCAGACGGAGCTGCGCGATCCCGGCTCGGGGCGCTCCGTCACGCGCGATGACGCGACGGGCGAGACGCGCTACGTCGTGCGCACCGCCCGCGACGAGCAGGGCCGCGTCGCGCGCTGGCGCGAGGACGACATCGGCCTGCAGGTCGGGCAGGGGATCCTCGAGACGTTCACGATCCGCGACGACGACCCGCTGTCGGCGCGCGCCGAGGTCGAGCAGGTGAGCGAGCTCCACCGCGGCGACTGGCGTGTCCGCGTCGTCGTGAGGACCCGCCTCACCGCGGACCGGGACGCGTTCCGTCTCGAGGCCTCGCTCGACGCGCGCCTCGGCGACGAGCGGGTCGCGGCGCGTGAGTGGGACGTGAGGATCCCGCGGTGCTCCTCACCCGCGCATCCTCCGTCCGGCTGATACGATCACGGCACCGGCGTCACCCCGACTCCGGCCGGAGAGGAGACCCATGTCGATCGCGCGCGTCCGTCCCGTCCTCGCCCTGCTCGCGGCGCTCGCCGCGTGGCCGGGCGTCGCCTCCGCCCAGCTCGACGCCGACTTCACGGCGACGCCGACCTCGGGCGGCAGCCCGCTCCTCGTGACCTTCTCCGACGCCACGACGGGCGGCACGCCGCTCTCGTGGAACTGGGCGTTCGGCGACGGCACCTTCGGCAACGGCACGAGCCCCGCGCACGTCTACACCGTGCCCGGCACCTACACCGTGTCGCTCACGGTCTTCGGCGCGGGCGGCGGCTTCGACGTCGAGACGAAGACCGCGTTCGTCACGGTGGACCCCGTCGACGTCACGGTCGACTTCACCGCGACGCCCACCACGGGCCAGGGCTCGCTGACCGTCGCGTTCACCGACCTCACGACGTCCGGGCAGCCCGTCGACGCGTGGAGCTGGGACTTCGGCGACGGCGGCACGTCGTCGGTCCAGCACCCGGTGCACGAGTACCCGCAACCGGGCGTCTACACGGTCGAGCTCACGGTGCAGGTCGGGAGCCAGCTCGACACGAAGGTCGCGACGGACCTCATCTCCATCCAGGCCGCGTTCGCGCCGCCGGAGATCGTCACGCACCCGGGCTTCGGCAACCTCTACTCGATCTCGACCCTGGACCTCGACGGCGACGGCCTGCCGGAGGTCGTGACGTCGGACGGCGCCACGAACGAGATCGCCCTGTTCCCGAACCTGGGCGGCGGCGAGCTCGGCCCGGGCGTCGTCGTCTCGGACTTCTTCGAGATCGACAACCCCGTCGGACCGCACCCGGCGGACCTCGACGGCGACGGACGCACGGACCTCCTCGTGCGGGCCGTCGTCCCGAGCCGGCTCCTGTGGAAGCGCAACCTGGGCGGGACGTTCGCGCCGGCCGAGGAGCTCGTGCCCATGCCGGCGCGGCCCGACGTGCTCGAGACGGGCGACCTCGACGGCGACGGCGACATCGACCTGCTCGTCGCGTCCACCGACGACGACAGCGTGGGCTGGCACGAGAACCTCGACGGCCTCGGCGACCTCGCTCCGGTGGTGCACCTGTCGACGTCGACGCTCGGGCCGCGCGGACTCGCGATCGGCGACGTCGACGCGGACGGCGACCTCGACGTCGCGGCGGTCTCCGTCACGGACGACACGATCGCGTGGTTCGAGAACACCGACGGCGCCGGGGACTTCAGCTTCGAGAAGCTCGTGTCCACCGCGTACGAGGACCCGCGCAACGTGCGCATCGCGGACGTCGACGGGGACGGCGACGGCGACCTCCTCGTGACGACGCCGCAGCTGCGCTGGTTCGGGAACGCGGACGGCGAGGGCGGGGCCTGGACGGCCCACCTGATCGCCGCGTCCACGCCGTGGCGGTCGCTCGCGCCGGCCGACGTCGACGGGGACGGCGACACGGACCTGCTCGCCGCGGGCCCCGCAGACGTCGTCTGGTTCGACAACACGGACGGCCTCGGCGACTTCGCCGCGGGCTTCCAGCCGCAGCCGTTCGGGAGCTTCGCCGGCAACGGCCTGGTCATCGCACCGGACCTCGACGCGGACGGCGACCCGGACGTCGTCGCCGCGCCGAACCCGGGCCTCGAGTTCCGCACGGCGCTCAACGTGCTCGTGCCCTCGCCGTGGACGCACCTCGGCGGCGGCTCGGTCGGCGCGGCGGGCGTGCCGGAGCTCGCGGCGAAGGGCACGCTCGAGGCCGGCGCGCCACTGACGCTCACCCTCTCCGACGCGCCGGGCGGCACGCTCGCGCTCGCGTGGCTGTCGTTCTCATCCGTGCCCTTCGACGCGCTGGGCGGCACGGTGTTCGCCAGCCCGCCGACGGCGCAGTTCCTGCGCGCGACGGACGCGACCGGCACCTGGACGCAGACGATCCCGTGGCCCGCCGGCCTCGCGCCGGGCGTCCCGTTCTGGCTCCAGTTCATCGTGCAGGACCCGAGCGTGCCCGCGGGGCTCACGCTCTCGAACGCGGCCACCGCGACGACGCCGTGACGTGAGCCGCGGGGCGGCTCCCGCTCAGTCGTCGCCCGGACCGCGCTCGTGCGGCGGCTCGGGTGCCCAGCGGCACGGGTAGCAGTACGACGCGCCGGACGCGTGCGGCAGCCGCTCGCTGTGCGCGCAGTGGGCGAAGTAGCCGGGCGCGCGGTCGACGGGGCAATAGTGCGTCACGAGGCTGCGGCGCGTGGACGCCGGCACGGTGACCGGCGAGCCGCCGTGCGCGAGGTCGGCGTGCCAGAGGAGCAGGTCGCCGCGCTTCGGCCGGAAGCGCCGGCGCTCGAGGCCGCGCTCCGCGGACGCCTCGTGCAGCCACGCGAGCCAGCGCTCGTGGTCCGGGTGTCCGGCGGGCATGCCCTTCGTGCCGCTGCCCCAGTCGACCTCGGGCAGGCGGTGGCTGCCGACGTAGTACTCGAGCTCGCCCGAGCCCTCGGCGACGTCCTCGAGCGCGAGCCACGAGCCGACGAGCTCCATGGGCGCGTCGACGATGACGTACGCCGTGTCCTGGTGGATCGGCTGCTCCGTGCCGCGCTGGAAGGTGAGCGTCTGGAACGCGAGCGGCGGCCGCTCGAAGAGCGCGCGCAGGAAGCCGAGCGCGGCGTCGCTGAAGATCGCGCGCCGCACGTCCTCGTCGTAGGCGTGCAGGTCGAGGAGCTTGGCCATGAGCGCCTCGTGCTCCGGCTGCACGGGCTCGATGTGCTGCACGCCGTCGCGCCAGTACTCGACGTGCGCGCGCGGGTGGGCGCCGGCCCAGGTCGCGGCGATCGCGGCGTCCACGGCGGCGAGGTGCGCCTCGGGCACGGCGCCCGGGATGACGACGAAGCCGTCGCGCATCCAGTCGCGCAGCCGCGCGGCCTGCACGTCGTCGACGTCGCCGCGCGCGAGCTTCTCCTCGAGCCGCGCCTCGGCGTCGGCGCGGTCGGGCCAGAGCCCGCCGTGGCGGCTGCGGAAGTCGGTGGAGGGGGCGGGCGAGGACATCGCGGTACTCTACACGCGCGGGGTCCGCGGGCGCCGCCTGTCAGGCATCGGAAACACCCGCGTCCACCTGCGGCCGGGGGAGACGCACGCCGCGCCCCCGCTCGCCGCACGGAGCCCGACCCATGCTCGCCCTCGCTCTCGCCGCCTGCCTGCTGATCCCCGCGCTCCCGACCGGCGACGCGCCCGCGACCATCGACGGCCTCGCGCCGGACCAGGGCGCCCCCGGCACGGAGTTCGTCGTCGAGGGCGCGGGCTTCGGCGCGAAGCGGCCGCGCGCGTGGCTCGAGCAGGCCTTCCCGAGCGGCGGCAAGGTCGTGCGCCGCAAGCTGAAGGTCCTCGAGCACGCGGACGACCGGCTCGTGCTGCGCGTCCGGAAGGCGCCGCGCGACGCGTGGCACGTCGTCGTGAAGCCGCGCGGCGGCGAGCCCGTCGTGTCGGAGGCGCTGTTCTTCACGACGCCGCCCGCGATCACGTCCGTGACGCCGACGCAGGTCGGCACCGGCGGGCGGATCGAGATCGCCGGCGAGCGCATGGGCCGCAGGCGGCCGAAGGTGTGGGTCGGAGAGACGCGCGCGAAGAAGGTGCGCTGGATCGAGCGCGGCGTCTCGCTCTCCGCGGTCGTGCGCGGCGGGACGGCGGAAGGGAACCAGGTCGTGCAGGTGCGCAACGCGCTCGGCTCGGGCGGGCTCGGCGACATCCGCGTGGTCGACGCCGACCCGCCGTCACTGCTGAACAGGATGGACGTGACGCTCGACGGGCTGCCCATGGTCACGACGGACGCCCGGTCCTCCGCGATCGCGACGCCGGAGGGCGGGCTCGAGGTGAGCGGCGGGTTCCAGCACGGCAAGACGTGCCGTGGGCTCGTGCTCCGCCTGCCCGTGGACGTCGACGGCCCGTTCCCCGCGCGCTGGAGCGAAACCGAGCCGGGCGCCGACCTGCAGCTGTCCCGGCGATGCTGCTTCTTGCCCGTCCCCGACGGCAACGGCGGCTGCGGCCAGGCCATCCACCTCAGCACGCTCGACCCGACGCAGCCCTGGTCCGTCGAGGTGGACCGCGCGGGCGGGCGGCTCACGGGCGCCTTCTCCGCCACGCTCGTCGACTTCAACGGCCAGCAGGTCCTCATGGAGGCCGGGACCTTCGAGGTGGACCTGCCGGGCGGAGGGTGAAGGAGTTCGCGGCATGTGGCTCCCAGACAACGACCTCTTGAGTCGGTTCTCAGCGATCTCCTATGAGTTCTTGCAGGCGAGTTCGACTGCTCAAGAACTCGGCTCGTTGGAACTCCGGCGCATGCTCGACAGCCCGATCCGCAGCTGCCAGCGCCTCAACATGAATTCCGTTCGCGAATAAAGCCCAAGCCAAAGTGTCGAGCACCCTGCTGTCATCCGGCATGAGCATGGCTGCGTGGCGGGCGAGCCGTAGACCACGCACGAGATCGGTACCCTTCTCATCGCGGTCCGGCGAGACGAGCGACCAAGAAATGTCGTTCAGTCCGTGAGCAGACGGTCGCCGCGCTCTCGCAAGCGTAGCCGCCGCCTGGCGAAGGCCGGGTAGGATCAATGGATCATCGACCAGCCTGTCGAGCACCGGAGCGAGTAGCAGATGTTCACCGAGCAACTCGACTACACGAGGCTCGACATGCCGCCGGATGTCCTGTGCAGCCCAAAGTTGAACTGCGTCATCTAGAGTCGACTGCCAGAGAGTCAGCGTGCCATTGGCCGAGGCCGAACCAAGCGTGCGACCATCCGGAGACCAGGTGACGGCCACAGTTCGCTCAGCTTCGCTCTTCAAGACCTTCTGCACTCGGCCAGCTTCCGGATCCCACACTCGAAGCGTGCCGTCCTCCGAACATGACGCGAGTCGTGTTCCATCGGGGCTCCACGCGAGATCCTCCACACTCCCCAGGTGCCCCTCGCAATTCCGAACTTCATCCGACCTCGTGTCCCAGATTCGTACCCGCCGGTCGTGCCCCCCAACAGCCACGTACCGGTCGTTGGGACTCCATCTGGCGATGAGGACACCGAAGCGTTCATCGGCAGGCTCCAGCACGGCGGTGCAATCGCCAGATTGCACCGACCAGATCCGGGCTGATCGATCTAATGAGGCGGACACCAACCATGAACTGTCCGAGCTCCAATCCACCGACGTCACAGTGCTTTGGTGACCATTGAATACGCGAATGAGATCTCCCGTCTCAGCGTCCCACAGCGCGACGGTCTGATCCTCTGAGCCAGATGCGATGAGTGAGCCGTCCGGACTCCATGCAACGGACAACACTCGTCCCGTGTGACCACGACATTCGCGGAGCAGCCCGCCTGACCGGGTATCCCATAACATGAGAGCCCCATCTGTCGAACAGGACACCAGCCGTTCGCCGTAAGGCGACCAAGCAGCACATCTGACATCGCCGCCATGTGCCTCGAGCACGTGCTGGCCGTCGCCCGTTTGCGCGTCCCACAGGCGCACCGTTCCATCCTGAGAGGCTGTGGCGATTCGGGACCCGTCATCACTCCAGGCAACTGAACGGACTGAAAAGTCGCTGACGGTCACCGAGCAAGGAACAGGACTCGACTCCGCTCTCCAGATGCGAACAGTCTCATCCAGAGAGCCTGAGACAAGCGCGTTACCCGTCGGGCTCCAGTGCACTGACTCGACGGAGCCTGCGTGGCCCAGAAGGGTGTCGCGCCACTCACCCGACTCCGGATCGAAGGTCCGCAGGCTTCCGTCCTGCGAGCCGACGACGACGGCTTCACCGTAGGGACTCCAGGCGACCGAGGTGACGCGGTCAGCACACGCGAGAACCTTTACGCACTCTCCGGTCGTAGCATCCCAGAGACGCACCGAACGATCACCCGAACCCGAGGCGACCCATGAGCCATCAGGACTCCAAGCGAGGCCCGACACCGTGGTTTCATGGCCCACGAGCACAGCCTTGCACGATCCGCTGGGCACGTCCCAAAGACGGACGGTGCCGTCCCCTGATCCCGAGGCGAGGCTCAGTCCATCCGGGGCCCAGGCAACACTCCACACCCAGAGTCGGTGCCCTCGCAATGTGGCGAGGGACGTCCCTTCGAGCGCATCCCAGACGCGAACACAAGCATCGGACGCGCCCGTCGCGATCACCCGACCGTCCGGGCTCCAGGCGGCCGTGACTGTCATCGCAGGAACCGGAATCGTCAGCAGAGGGTCTGCCGCCGACCTGCTCCGGAGCTGGAGGGAGCTCCCTCCGCCAGCAAGCCACCGAGCTCCGTCGGGACTCCAGGCAACGACTCCCAGTCCGGCGTCGTGCTTTTCGAACTCGTCCATGACTTCGCCGTGTTCGGCATCCCACAGCAAGACACGGCCATCCGACGACGCCGAGAGAATCCACTGACCATCCGGACTCCACGCGACAGATTGCACTGGCCCGTCATGCTCATCCAGGGAGCGCAATGAGCGATCGAGTTCGAGGCCCAAATACCTCCACTCCCAATTCCTCTGATCGATGGGACAGAGCTCGTGCAATCGCTTGGCTTCGAGAAAGCGCTCGTTCAACAGCTCCGCCGAAGCACCGGCCATCAATGCTTCGTAGGCACGCCGCTCCGACAGGAGCATCTGGCGCGCCAGCTCGTCGTTCGTGGCGCTCAGCTCCTCTCGGCGCTCATGCGCCGATCGTGCGCTGCGAATTGCTACTGCGGCAGCGAGAGACAAACTCAGCAAGGCGACAATGCCAGCAAAGGCCGCGACGGCCGCCGCGCGATTTCGCTTCGACCACTTGACGACTCGTTGGTAGACCCCAGGTGGCTGAGCAAGGATCGGTTCACCGACCAGGTATCGGCGAAGATCTGACGCGAAGCCAGCCATGCTGGCATAGCGGTCCGCCCTCGCCTTCTCCAACGCCTTGGTGCATATGACGCTCAGATCTTTCGGGCACTGAGACCGGATACTCCGGGGATCCGGAGGTTCTGTCGTGACGATCTGCTCGCAGATCTGGTGACCCGTATCGCCTTCGAACGGCCGACGGAGAGTAAGCAACTCGTAGAGGACCACCCCGAGAGAGAAGATGTCTGTTGCGTGATCGATACCCATCCGGCGAGCTGCCACCTGCTCGGGACTCATGTAATAGTAGGTGCCAGCGAAGTCTCCCGTGTGGGAGAGGGACACCTCGTTCATGATCTTGGCCAGGCCGAAGTCCGTGACCTTCGGCTGGTCATCCGCCGTGACGAGAATGTTCTGTGGCTTGATATCCCGGTGAATGACCCCCGCCTCATGCGCTAGCTGCATCGCCCCAGCCACGCTGCCGATGAACTGCGCCACCAACCGGTAGTACTCAGGCGGAGGAACGTCGCCGGCAGACCGGAGATCGTCCAGGACATCCTTCAAGGTGCAGGATCCGGCGACGAACTCCTGAGCAATCCATGCGAGTCCCTTGGACGTACCCTGCCCGATGGTTTGGACGATGTTCGGGTGATTGAGCCGACCGCCTGCACGGCCCTCTCGCAAGAAGAAGTTCAACTGGTCATCCGCGACCATGCCGTTCAGCAGGAGCTTCACAGCCACCGTGCGACCGAGGCTTACCTGCTTTGCTTCCCACACCTGCCCCATCCCCCCGCTGGCAATCCAGCGCACCAACTCGAAGTCGCCCAGCAACTGGCCTGATACTGGCCCACCCGGCGCATCGTTCGGTGGGAGTTCCTGCGTATCACTGTTGGTCCTGAAGAGCCGCACCGTTCCTGTCCTCCCGCCAGCAGGGATGTCCATGTTTACACGACCTGCGGAGATCTGCTGCGTCGATCGTCCTTGGTTGCGACGACCAGGTCGGCGGGCACGCCGACTCAGGCCGTCACGAACTGCTTCTCCAGCAGGCGACGGTACAGCCCGTCCTCGCGCGCGAGCTCGTCGTGCGCGCCCGACTGCACGACGCGACCGTCGTCGAGCACGACGACGCGGTGCGCGTTGCGGACCGTGCTCAGCCGGTGCGCGATGACGAGGCTCGTGCGACGCTCCATGAGCCGGTCGAGCGCCTCCTTGACGAGCGCCTCGCTCTCGGCGTCGAGCGCGGACGTCGCCTCGTCGAGGATGAGCACCGCCGGGTCCTTGAGCAGCGCCCGCGCGATCGCGACGCGCTGCTTCTGACCGCCCGAGAGCTGCACGCCGCGCTCGCCCACCTGCGTGTCGTAGCCGTCGGGCAGGGCGACGACGAAGTCGTGCGCGTTCGCGGCGCGCGCGGCGGCCTCGACCTCCGCGTCCGTCGCGCCCTCGCGCCCGTAGCGGATGTTCTCGGCGATCGTCGTGCTGAAGAGCGTCGGCTCCTGCGCGACGCTGCCGATGCGCGCGCGCAGCCACGACGGGTCGAGCTCGCGCAGGTCGACGTCGTCGAGGAGCACGGCGCCCTCCTGCGGGTCGTAGAAGCGCGGGACGAGCGCGGCGATCGTCGACTTGCCGGCCCCCGACGGCCCGACGAGCGCGACGACCTCGCCCGGCTCGACGGCCAGGTCGACGCCGCGCAGCGCCGGCGCGTCCGGGCGGGACGGGTAAGCGAAGCGCACGCCGCGCAGCTCGACGCGCCCGCTCACGTGCTCCGGCCGCGCGCCGCCCGTGAGCGGCATGGCGGGCTCACGGTCGAGCAGCTCGAACACGCGGCCCGACGCGCCGCGCGCCTTCATGAGCTCGGCCCAGATCTCGCCCATGCCGCCCATGCCGAAGCCGACCGTGATCCCGTAGAGGATGAACTGCGTGAGCTCGCCGCCGGTGAGGTCGCCCGCCGCGATCTGCTCGAGGCCGCGCCAGAGGATCGCGCCGAGCGCCGCGAAGCTCGCGAAGTACGACACGGCCACGAACGTCGCCATGCCCTTCACGCGCAGCCGCGCGAGCTCGAAGCTCTCCCACACCGCGTCGCCGAAGCGCCGCCCCTCCGCGAGCTCGCGCGTGAACGCCCGCACGGTGCGCAGCCCGCCGATGGTCTCCTCGGCGACGGCGCCCGAGCTCGCGAGCGCGTCCTGGCTGCGCCGGCTGATGCGCTCGATGCGCTTGCCCACGAGCACCGCGCCGATCGCGATGGGCGGCACGAGCGCGAGCATGAGCAGCGTGAGCCGCACCGACGTGAGGAACATGAGCGTGAGCCCACCCGCGAGCAGCACGAGGTTGCGCAGCGCCATCGCCGCGTTCACGGTGACCGACACCTGGAGCACGGTCGTGTCCGACGCGAGCCGGCTCACGAGCTCGCCCGTGCGGCGGCTGTCGAAGAACGCGACCTCCTGCTCCATGACGCGCGCGTAGAGCCGCTGCCGCAGGCGCGCGACGATGCGCTCGCCCGCGACCGTGAAGAGGTACATGCGCAGCCCGATGGACGCGGCCTGCACGCCGACGATGGCCACCATGAGGAGCACGTCGTCGCGGAGGGTCGTCGACGGTCCGACGCCCCCCGCCGCCTCGCCGAGGTCGTCGATGATGACGCGGAACGCCTGCGGGTACGCGAGCCCCGCGAGGCTGCCGAGCACGAGGAACACCGTGCCGAGCCCGAGCAGCCGACGCTCCTCCCGCGCGAGCGCCCAGAGCCGGCGCACGGGGAGGCGCGGACGCGGTGCGTCGTCGTCGGGCGACGCGGGCGCGTGCGGACCGCGGGCGGCGTGCGCGGAGGTCATCGGCGCGTGGGGTCGTCGGCCATGCGCGCAGGATACGGACTGCCCGCGCGGGACGCGCACCGCGGACATGCGGCGGTCCGGCGGCGCGCGACGATCGGTAGAATCCCCCCGCCATGTCGGACACCCAGCACCTCGTCGAGGCGGCGCGGGACGGCGACCGCGGCGCCCTCGACGAGCTCGTCGCCCGGCACCAGGGTCGGCTGCTCGCGTTCCTGCGCGCCGCGATGTCGCCGGCGCTCGCCGCGCGCGTCGCGCCGGAGGACGTGCTCCAGGAGTCGCTCCTCGCGTGCGCGCGGCGGCTCGACTCCTACGAGGACCGCGGGCCGACGTCCTTCTACCGCTGGCTCGTGGGCATCGCGCGCTTCAAGGTCGCGGAGGCGCGGCGCGCGCAGGCCGCCGGGAAGCGCGCGGCGGAGGAGCCGCTCGAGAGCAGCGTGCCCGGCGCGGGGACGAGTCCGAGCATGCACGCCGCCCGCGCGGAGGGCGGCGCCGCGCTGCACGACGCGCTCGCGGCGCTCCCCGACCGGCAGGGCGAGGCGGTGCGCCTGCGGTACCTCGAGGGCCTGAGCGTCGCCGAGACGGCGGCGCGTCTCGGGACGAGCGACGCGGCGGTCAAGGCCCTCGTCGGGCGCGGCCTCACGGCGCTCGCCGGCCACCCGGGCCTCGCGCGGCGCTGAGATTTTCCGCGCGACCTCCGCGCCCCCCGCCGCCAAGGGAGGAGTGGAGGCCCGACCATGACCGACCCGACCCCACAGCCCGACCCGTCGCGCGACACCTCGCCCGCGCCCGGCGACGCGCCCGGCCCGACGACCGCGCCCACCCTCGAGGACATCCAGGACGCGATCGTCGAGCAGCTCCACGCCGGCGAGCCCATCGACGGCGACGCGCTCCTCGCGCGCCACCCCGAGCACCGCGACGCGCTCGCGCAGTTCCTCTCGGTGATCGACCTGCTCGAGACGGACGTGCCGCCGCCGGAGCAGCCGACGCCCTCGCGGCTCGGCGAGTTCCGCATCGTGCGCGAGCTCGGGCGCGGCGGCATGGGCGTCGTCTACGAGGCCGAGCAGCCGAGCCTGCGGCGCCGCGTCGCGCTCAAGGTGCTGCCGCCGGCGCTGCGCAACGACCGCCGGCTGCTCGTGCGCTTCCAGCGCGAGGCGGAGGCCGCCGCGCGCCTGCGCCACCCGAACATCGTGCCCGTGTTCAGCTCGGGCGAGTCGGGCGGCGCGCCCTTCTTCGCGATGGAGCTCGTGGACGGACCGTCGCTCGCGGACGTCGTGCAGCGCCGACGCCTCGCCGCGCGCGACGCCGCTCCCGACGGCGCGCCGACCGACGACCGCGTGCCGGCCGACCCCGACGCCTTCCGCGCGTGGGCGGTCGAGGCGGCCGCTTCCATCGCCGACGCGCTCGCCTACGCGCACGGCCGCGGCGTGCTCCACCGCGACGTGAAGCCCGGCAACATCCTCGTCGACGAGTCGGGCACGCCGCGCCTCACCGACTTCGGGCTCGCGCTCGACCTCGAGGCGACGAGCCTCACCGTGAGCGGCGAGGTGTTCGGCTCGCCGCGGTACATGAGCCCCGAGCAGGCGTTCCGGCGCACGCAGCCGCTCGACGCGCGCACGGACGTCTACTCGCTGGCCGTCACGCTCTTCGAGCTGCTCACGCTCGAGCTGCCGTACGACGGCGTGACGAGCGGCGAGATCCTCTCCGCGCTCGAGCACGGACGGAAGGTGCCGCTGCGTCGGCACGACCCGGGCGCGCCGCCCGCGCTCGAGGCGGTCCTCGCGCAGGCGCTCGAGCGCGACCCGGCGCGACGCTACCGGGACGCCGCCGCGTTCGCCGCCGACCTGCGCGCCGCGATGGACGCCGGGACCGTCGCCGCGCGGCGCCCCATGCCGCGCGCGGCACGACGGGTCGTCGTCGTCGCGGCCGTCGTCGTCGCGGTCGTCGCGGCGACGTGGGGCTGGGAGACCTTCGTCGTCGCGCGGGAGCCGTTGCGCGTCGAGGTCGGGGGCGTGGCGCTCGTCTCGCCCTCGCCGTCCGTGCTCCGCGCGCTCGCCGACGGAACGCACCCCGACGGCGCCGCCGCGATCCGCGCGTGGATGAACCCGGACGTGCGGCACCGCACGGTCGTCGCGCGCGACGCGCCGAGCCGCGTCGAGGTGCAGCTGCACGCCGTGCACGACGGGCGCTGGGCCGACGTCGCCGCCGAGGAGCTCTACGCGATCGGGACGCTCGAGCAGTCCGTGTCCGGCGGCGCGTGGACCGTGCCGCACGGCGCCCGCTGCATCCCCATGCCGATCGCCGGTCCCGGGGTCACGGTGTACGGCGCGTCTTACGACCTGCACGACGCGGTCGGCGACGCGCTGCAGCGCGGCTCCTTCGACCTGGCGTTCCGCGTGACGGTGCGCGTCGTGCGCATCCCGGGCGGCGTGCGCGGCGGCCCGGACATGCCCACCGCGTTCTCGCTCGAGGGCGGCACGACCGCGACCTGGGAGCTGCAGCCCGCCGCGATGTTCGTGTACGACACCTACCCGGCGGACTACCCGCGCCGGCTCTCGGACCCCGCGCTCGACGCGGCGATGACCGCGCGCTGGACGCCGGACGCCGTGCGCACCACCGGGACGGGCACCGCGGGCGCGACGCGGCGGTCGCTGCGCGTGTCGCTGGAGTTCGGCCCCACCGAGGCGCCGCGACCCGACGGCGCCGCGCTCCCGCGCACGGCGATCGCCGGCGTGCTCGAGCTCGTCTCGCCCGACAGCGGCGAGGTGCTCGCGTCGACGGACTTCGCGTCGGTCGGCACGACGGGGCGCACCTCGTACTCGTCCACCGGCATCGACTTCTCGTTGCCGACGGACGCGACGGACGCGCAGGAGCGCCTGCTGCTGGACCTCGGCGCCGGCACGTCGCGGGAGCTGCGCCTGCGCTACCGGCCCGAGCGGGACGTCGCGCTGCGCGAGCCCGACGTCGACGCGTACTGGGGCGGCACGCTCGACGTCCCCGTGACGCTCGTGCCGCGGGGCCGGGACGGCTGAGCGCGGGCCGCGTTCACATCACCCCGTCCGACCACGCGCCGCCCGCCTGCGGACCGACCATGTCCCCCGGCGGTGACGGAGCCTGAGCGGCGCGGCGCTCGCGAACGCGCCACGCGGCGCGGAAGGCGCGAGGTGCGTGCCGGCCTGGAACCCGACCGGACCACACCGCCACCCGCGCGGCGGCGGGAGGCCGACGCGGGGCCCGACGCGGCCGGCCGGGGCCCGAGGCGGGGTAGGGGGCACGCCGGACGGCTTTTCTCGGGAACTGGTGAACCGCGGCTTCGAGACGCGACACCACTCCCTTGCCACCGGGAGCACCGCTCGCCGACGTCCGCTTCGGCACGGCCCGACGACCCGGATCCGCACGCGTCCGCTACACTGGACGTCGAAGGGTCCGGACGCCGCGAGCCGTCCTCGGACGGGGAGCCTCGCGCGCGACCGGACGGGCCTCGTCCCCGATCATCGACAGTCCCCGGAGCCCCAGCATGTCCACCTCGACACGCGCAACCTCCCTGATCCTCGTCCCCCTGCTGACCGCCGCGGCCGCTGCCCAGGACTGCCTGCCGACGAAGGCGCTGACCCCGCCCGGTAGCTACGTGCTGGCCGACGACATCGGTTCGGACGTCGCCGTGAAGGGCACCCACGTCCTGGTGGGCGCCCGCTACGACGACAACGGCGGCAAGGCGGACGCGGGTTCGGCCCTGCTGTTCGACGCCGTGACCGGGAACTTCGTGCGACCGCTCCTCCCGGGCGCCACGGCGCTCGTCTCCGGGGAGTGCGGCACATCCGTCGACGTCGACGGCGGCCTGGCGGTCATGGGCGCGCCCTCCTACGCCGGCGGCATCGCCAAGCTGGGCACCGCGTGGGTCCACGACGTCGCGACCGGCTCCGTTCTGTTCGAGCTGCAGCCCGCGAACCCCGGCCCGGCCACGGGGTTCGGTCGGAGCGTCGCCATCAGCGGCGACAAGATCCTCGTCGGGACGCCTAATGACTTCCCCGGCTCCGTCTGGGTCTTCGACGCGACCACCGGGCAGGAACTGTACAAGTTCTACGACGAGACCCTGCCTCCCACGATGTCGGACCACCTGGGCTGGTCGGTGGACGTCGACGGCGACGTGGCCATCGCCGGGGGTCCCCGGGACAGCCAGGCCGGTCAGCCGCTCGCCGGGATCGCCCGCCTGTTCGACGTGACCACGGGACAGGAGCTGCACCGGCTCTTCGAACCGACGCCCGTCAGCGGCGGGAGGTTCGGGACCCGCGTCGCCATCGACGGCGACCGCGCGCTCGTCACCAGCAACTCGACGGTCTATCTGTTCGACGTGGTCACCGGACAGGTGGTGCAGAGCTTCTCGTCACCCACGGTCACGCCGTTCCACTTCTCGGACGGCATCGCGCTGGACGGCGATCGCGTCGTGGTCGGCCAGGACCGGTACGGCGTTGCGCCGGGCACCGTCTGGGTGTTCGACGCGGTCACCGGGGCCCTGGAGCGCGAGCTGCACGCGCCCGTGCCCTCGGCCACGGACGGGTTCGGCCGCGAGGTCGACCTCGACGGCAGCCTGCTCGCGATCACCGCCGGTGATCCGGTCTTCTTCCCCGGCGAGATCGGGAGGGTCTACCTCGTCGACCTGGACTCCGACGGGTTCGAGCCCGTCGGCGAGGGCCTCGCGGGCGTCGCCGGCGTCCCCGCGCTCGACGGCAGCGGCGACCTCTCGCCGGGCGGGGCGTTCACCGCCACGGTGAGCGACGCGGCTCCCTCCGCGGCGACCTACCTGATCCTCGGGTTCGACGAGCTGTCCGCCAACTTCATGGGCGGCGTGCTCGTGCCGTCGCCCGACGTCATCAAGTTCGGACCGCAGACGAACGCGTCGGGCGGCTTCACGGTCAACACGAACTGGCCCGCGGGACTCTCCTGCGTCGGCGTCTACGCGCAGGTCTGGATCGTCGACGCGAGCGCGCCCTTCGGCTTCTCGGCCACGAACGGGCTGCTGTTCTTCGGGAGCTGAGGGCGTCCCGGGAGCGCTGGTCCTGGAGGAGACGGCGGCCGAGCGCCACGGCGCCCGCGCGGCGGCGGGAGCCCGACGCGGCCGGCGGGGACGCCTTTTGCGCCCGCCCGGTGTGATCGCTTCGATGCTCGACCCGCGGGACCGCGACGGCTGAGCCGCGCACCCGACCCGGTCGAATCGTATGCTCGTCCCGGGCTCCGGGGGGGAGCCCGCCCACCACCTCGTCGGGAGGCTTCCGCATGGACTTCCTCGCCAACCTCTGGCTGCCGATCCTGCTGTCCGGCGTCGCCGTGTTCCTCGTGAGCTCCGTGATCCACATGGTCATCCCGGTGCACCGCAACGACTACGACGCGATGCCCGGGGAGGACGCCGTGCGCGCGTCGATGCGCGAGCACGGCATGACGCCGGGCAACTACTACTTCCCGCACTGCCGGTCCATGAAGGACATGGCCGACCCGGCGATGCAGGAGAAGTGGAAGGAGGGTCCCGTCGGCTTCATGACCGTGCTGCCGAACGGCATGCCCGCGATGGGCAAGGCGCTCGGGCAGTGGTTCGTGTTCACGCTCTTCGTCGGCGCGTTCGTCGCCTACGCGACCTGGCTCGCCGTGGGCGCGACGGGCGCCGACCCGCGCCACGTCTTCCGCATCGCCTCGACGATCGCGGTGCTCGGCTACGGCGCGGGTTCCTTCCTCGACTCCATCTGGAAGGGCGTCAAGTGGAGCACGTCGATCAAGTTCTTCATCGACGGCCTGCTCTACGGCCTCGCGACGGGCGGCGTGTTCATGTGGCTGTGGCCCGAGGCGGGGTAGGGCGGCGCGCGCGCCGCGACGCGAGGGTCGGGCATCCGTTGCGAGGACCGACGTCAGTCCGGATGCTGACGTCGCGCCCGACACGACCCGGCACGACCTCCGTGCCGGGCGCCGCGTCGTCGACTCCCGGGAACCACCAATCATGCTCATCCCCGCCGTCATGACCCTCTCCATGTGGGCACTCTCATCGCTCACGGATGAGTACGGCGCAGCGGGGAACCGCGGCGCCCCCGTACCCCTGCACGGTCTCGTGGACCTCGGCAACTGCCCGGCGGAGTCGACCGCGGAACTGATCGGGCACCCCATCGTGCTGTTCGAGGTCCCCGGGGAACCCGAGATCGACGGGGCGACACTCGCGACCTTTGCAGCTGTCCACAAGAGTTACGCGGATCGCGGACTCATCGTTCTCGCCGTCATTGGCGAGCCCGGAGACAAGCTCGCCTCATACATCGAGGAGACGAGCTGGAACCTGCCGTTCGCCCGGTACGACGGCCACGATCAAGACGTCCACCTGGACCAGACCAGGCTGGATGCCCGAGAAGAGCTCTTCGAGTCCCTCGGCATGAAGCCGCCGGGCAACATGCTACGTGGGGGTGTCCTCGTCGACGGCTTCGGTCGACTCGTCGCCAAGACCCCGGACGCCGGAGCCTACGAACTCGCCCTGTCGGCGGCGCCGCCGCCGCACGGTCTCTGGACGTGGCCGGACACGCGCGAGGTCCGGCAGATCGAGAAGCGGGTCCTGGATAGGGACTTCTGCGCGGCGGAGGAGGCGTGTGCGCGACCGGGTGTTCCGCGTGAGGTGATCGAGGACGTCCTGGCCCTCGTGGCGTGCACGGACGCCCTCCTGGCGGAAGCGGAACGCGCCGCCGCAGGCGAAGACTACCTTCGAGCGCTCGAGATCCTGGACAGTTGGGACGATGCGGCGCTGGGTTGCCAGATCGCGCAAGAGCGACTCGAGTCCCTCCGAGCGGAACTGGCGTCACGCGAGGTGATCGCATTCCTCAAGGCGCAGCGCGCCTATCGTGAGCTGGAGCAGGAACTGACGGCCGCCTACAGGGAAGACTGCCGCTACCAGGACAAGGAGCGCACCGTCCGCAAGGGGATCAAGAAGCTCGAAGTGCTGGCCGGCAAGGCTGAGGGGTCGTTCGCCGGGCGGTTGGCCGCCGAGGCCGCGGAGAGTTGGAGTGCGCTCATCGAGGAACTCGGAGCACGACCCTGCTCGCGTTGCGGCAAGCCGACCCGGAAGTGTCGCTGTTGAGGTGGGCGGATTCGGGCGGCCCGCACTCGTGGGGATGTCCCGCGCTCGCCGACCGGGCGACCAGGACGCGAATCAGTGCACGTCGAGCCGCAATCCGTTGCTGCCGGCGACTCCAAACGCGGCAGCCGGGTCCGCGAACAGGAACTGCATGGTGATCGCGGTGCCGCAAGGGATCGCGGCGTCGATTCCTGCGGTGGCGACGAGCGCCCCGGCGCCATCGAACATGAAGGTGAGCTGTCGGTCGATCGGGAACGGGTAGAGCGTCCCGCCGAAGAATGAGGCCGGAAAGCTCCCCCCGAAGTTGAGGAACGCGAATCCCTGCGCGCCGGGCTGCGCGCCCGTGCAACTCACGGTGAAGCCGGTCGTGCTCCCGGGAGACAAGTCGCCGTCCCCCGTGAGGAAGGGTTCGCCGAAGGTACCGGGGAGGCCCGAGGGACCGAGGTCCACGAACGAACCTCCGGCGGAGCTGCGAAGTGCCAGAGCGTGATTGCTGCCTGCGGCGATGGCGACGTAGTCCGCGCCGGTCGGAGTACCGGTGACCTGGCCGTCGAAGTCCCAACCCCAGGCGACGATCGATCCGGTCGGATCGAGCGCGTAGCCGCTCGTTCCTCCGGCGGCGATCGTCGTGAAGCCAGTCCCGGAGGGAGTCTGGCTGATCACGCCGACTCCGCTGTCTTCACCCCAGGCTTCTATGGAGCCGTCAGCACTCAGCGCGTAGCAGTGGAAGTTCCCGGACGCGATGGCGAGGTATCCGGACCCGGCGGGAGCCGTCGAAACCTGGTCGAAGATGTCGTTGCCCCAGGCTTCGATCGATCCATCGGCCGCCAATGCGCAGGCGTGCACCGGACCTGCGGCCAACTCAGTGAACCCGGTCCCGGTCGGTGCGCTCGAGACCTGGCCATATCCATCAGTGCCCCACGCCACCACGGCACCGTCCGCAGTGAGCGCATAGCAGGTGAAACCGCCGACGGCGACGGCCTTGTATCCGCTACCCGGTGGGGCGCCCGACACCTGACCTTCGTCGTCGTTTCCCCAGGCGACGATGGAACCGTCCGACGTCAATGCGAGGCCCGTGATGTATCCCGCCGCGATGGCGACGTGGCCTGCTCCGGTCGGCGCTCCGAGCACCTGGCCATGTTCATCGGAGCCCCACGCGTCGATGAAACCCTCGACCGTGAGGGCGAGACAGTACGACCCGCCGTCCGCGATCGCGACATAGCTGTTGCCCGAGGGGACGGATCCGACTTGTCCGAAGTCGTCCTGCCCCCATGAACTGAGCGACCCGCACTGCCCACGGACCGGACCGACAGCGATGGCTGTGAGCAACACCTGCGACAGCAGGACGCGGAACGCCGCCCGGCGAATCGGATTCGAAGGACGCCGAGCCGGCGCGGGTCGGGCATGGTCGCGATCAACCTGGGGATCGAGGACTGATGGACGGACCGCGAGCGTCGACACGCACGACACTCCGTTGCGTCGCATCCTCTCATGACGATCGGATTCGTGCACACAGCCGCAGTCGGGTGAGATCGAGCAGGTGACTGCGGGATCCTCACGAGTCCGGGTGGCCCGTCTTGACGGCCTCTCGAGGAAGCACGAGACTCCTCGCGCAGATCCGCGTGCCCGTCTCGCTGCCGAGCTGTGGTGGTCCCGGGGAGCACCCCGGCGGAACGGGCTCGCGATCGGACCGAGTCCTGAGAGGGAGCTCTGCGCATGCCCACCCACGCCTTGAGGTGTCTCGCCCTCGCAGCCGTCATCACCTTCATGCCGCCCGCCTCCAGCCAGATCGCCGAGACCAAACTGCTCGACGGCAACCCCGGCACCAGCGACAACCTGGGCGGCAATTCCGACTCCCTCGGCGGCGGCCCGAGCATCGCCCGGGACGGCGACGTCCTCGTCGTGGGAGCCTGGCACGACACGGTCGGGGCGCTGACCCAGGCGGGCTCCGCGACGGTGTTCCGCTGGGACGGCTCGACGTGGGCGGAGGAGCAGGAGCTCACGTCCGGCACCGGCCACGCCTTCAAGCAGTTCGGCGTGTCCGTCGCGGTGAGCGGCGACGTGATCGTCGTGGGCGCGAACCGGGCGGACATCGGTCCGCACCTGAGCGTCGGCTCGGCGACGGTCTTCCGCTGGAACGGCGCCTCCTGGGTGGAAGAGGTCGAACTCGGTACGAGCACGGGCGGCGACTTCGTGCTGTTCGGGTCGTCCGTGGACGTGGACGGCGACGTGATCGTCGTCGGCTCCCCCGGCGAGACCGTCGGCAGCAACGCCAAGCAGGGTTCCGCGACGGTGTTCCGTTGGGACGGCTCCGCCTGGAACGAGGACGACGTCCTCAGCGCGTCCGCCGGCGCCGCGGGCGACGAGTTCGGGACGTCCGTCGCGATGGACGGCGACGTGATCGTCGCCGGCACCCGATTCGACGACGTCGGCGCCGAGGCCGACCAGGGATCGGCCACGGTGTTCCGCTGGGACGGCTCCGCATGGATCGAGGAGGACGATCTCGTCGACGGCGACGGCGCCGCGGGCGACCTCTTCGGCTACTCGGTGTCGGTCGACGGCGACGTCATCGCCGTGGGCTCCTACTTCGACGACGTCGGGACGGACGTCAACGCGGGCTCCGCCGTCGTCTTCCGTTGGGACGGCTCCGCCTGGGACGAGGAGGTCAAGCTCGTCGACCCGACGGGCGACCTGAGCAACTGGTTCGGATGCGCCGTCTCCGTGAGCGGGGACGCGCTCGCCGTCGGCTCCCAGAACAAGCGTGTGGGGTCCGCGACGCTCGCCGGGAGCGTCCTGACCTACCGCTGGAACGGACTGTCCTGGCTGCAGGACGTCGAGTTCGCGGCGTCCGACGCCGCGGCGAGCGACAACTACGGCGAGTCGCTGCTGCTCTCCGGCGACACGCTGTTCGTGGGCGCTCCCAACGAGGACGGGGGCGCGGGCGGCAACTTCAACCAGGGCGCCGTCTACGTCTACGACATCCCCGATCCGTGGACCGACCTCGGCGGCGGCGCTCCGGGCGCCGCCGGCGTGCCCGCGTTGATCGGCGTCGGGACGCTCGTCGAGGGGACGCCCGCCTCCGTCGCGCTCACGCAGACGCCGGCCGGCGCGCTCGTGCTCGCGTGGATCAGCCTGTCCTCGACGCCGTTCGCCGCGCTGGGAGGCACCGTCCACGCGTTCCCGTTCGTGAACCAGCTGTTCTTCGTGGCCGACGGTTCGGGGACCTTCGCGGGCGGCACCACCTGGCCGCCGGGCATCGCTCCCGGCACCGACGTCTGGTTCCAGTTCCTCGTGCAGGACGGTTCGGTGCCGGACGGCATCACGCTGTCCGACGGCCTGCTCGGCACGACGCCGTGATCCGTCGGCGTCCCGCGGCGACCCGCTCTCCGCCGGGCTTCAGTCGAAGGTCGTCACGACGAGGTTGCTGAGGCACGCGCCGGCCGGGTCGTAGGCCTGCAGGACGAGCGTGAGGCCGACGGCCGTCGCGTCGACGGGCACGTCCTCCGACCACGCGCCGCCCGCGTCCGCGACGCGCAGCAGCACGTTGAGCGGGTCGACGCCGAACCAGGTGTTCGGGCAGCTGAAGGGCACCGACGCCGGCGCGAGGCCGAGCGCCAGATGGAGGAGGCCGCCGGGCGTCGCGTTCGAGACGCCGACCGCGTTCGTCACGCCCGCCGTCCCGGGCCACGGGCGGTGGAAGCGCAGCTCCGGGTCGGGGCGCCACTCGAGCCAGGTCGCGCCGACGACGCCCGCGCTCGGCGCGTCGCCGAACTCGCCGAGGAACGCGCCGGTCGTGCCGTGGTAGGCGAGCACGCGGCTCGACTGGTCGCTCGTCACGTAGACGTGGCCGCCCGGGCCGAACGCGATGCCCGACGGGCGCGCGGTCGTCGCGAAGATGCCGAGGAAGTTCCCGTCGAGGTCGTAGCGGAGGATGCGGTTGTTGCCCCAG
The DNA here is from genome assembly GCA_030428785.1 of bacterium. Taxonomy (GTDB): domain Bacteria; phylum Planctomycetota; class B15-G4; order B15-G4; family B15-G4; genus JAUIEF01. The sequence goes on along the minus strand of JAUIEF010000033.1, from coordinate 9,090 downwards.
CTCGTGACGTACAGGACGCCGTCGCCGCGCCAGCGCAGGCAGCGCGGCCGCGAGATCGTGAGGCTCTGCGGCACGAAGGCGCCCATCGGCGCGCCCGTCTTGCCGTGGTACCGCAGCACGCGGTTGTTGTTGAAGCTCGGGATGTAGAGGTGGCCGTCGGGGCCGAAGTCCATGCCGGCGTCCGGGCCGTTGATGGCGCCCGTGCCCGACGGGATGAAGTCGTCGACGTACGCGCCCGTGACGCCGTCGTAGCGGAGCACGGCGTCGAGCGAGAACGACGCGACGTAGAGCATGCCGTCCGGGCCGAAGACCGCCGCGGTGGGCGCGTCGAGCCCGCCCGACTCGTCCTGCGGGGTGAGCGGGTCGTCGCGGACGAACGCGCCGAGCGGCGCGCCCGTCGTCCCGTCGAAGCGCAGGACCTCGTCCTGCTCCTCGGCGCACACGTAGAGGTGACCGTCGGGGCCGTAGCGGACGGACTGCGCGCCGTCGGCGGCGCCGAGCGTGCCCTGCGACGAGCCGTCGGCGGCGAGGACGTGCACCGCGCCGCTCGTGTATCCGGAGACGAGCAGCTCCGGGTCCTGCGCGACGGTGACGGACGAGAGGACGACGAGGGCCGCGAGCGCGCGGCGCGTGGTGGAGGGATCCATGACGGGGGGCCGGGGAAGGGCGGAGACAGGGAGTCGGGGGGAGCGCGTCACGCGGACGCGTCGGGCGCGGCGCCGGCGAGGAAACCGACGAGGGTGCGCGTGAGCTCGGCGCACAGGGCGCGGTCGTCGCCGCCGAACACGCGCGGCAGCGGCAGCGACACGGCGCCGTCGAGCAGCTGCTCGCGGCACACGGCGCCGTAGGTGAGGAACGCGAAGCGCGCCGCGGCCTTCGGGTCGGGGTGCGTGATCTCGCTCCCGTCGCCGACGAGCACCGTCGCGATGCGCTCGTAGAACTCCTCGCGCCGGACGCGCTGCGCGTCGGTGATGCGCTCGGGGTGCAGGCGCCACTCGAGGACGAGCGCGCGGAGCAGGCCGCGGTTGCGCCGGTACGCCGTGATGCCGTAGCGCGCGAGACGTCGCACGCGCTCGGCGAGCGGGACGCCGCGCCAGCGCTCGGGGTCGAGCGTGCGCGAGGTGAGCGCGTCCACCCGCGCGTCGTAGCGGTCGTGCAGCGGCGAGACGAGGCCCTCGCGGTTGCCGAAGCGCGCGTAGAACGCGCCCACCGACACGCGTGCCCGCTCGAGGATGTCGGAGAGCGGGATCTCCTCGAAGAGGCGCTCGGTGAGCAGCTCCTCGGTGGCGGCGAGCACCCGGTCCATGGAGGCCTGGCTCCGCTGCTGGCGCGGGGCGCGGACGGTGGGCGCGGCGGTCGTGGTGGCCATGCTCGAACTAGAACACGAATTCTATTTCTAGTCAAGAGACGCCGGAAACCCGGCCTGTGACGTCGATCCGGGCCTGTTCCGGACTCCCCGCCCCCGGCCCCGCCGACGAGGCCGCCGGTCCCCGATCGCGAAGACCTCGCCCGCTACGGCTCGGGGCAGGAGATGGCGAGCGGGACGAAGGACGCGACCTGCGAGCGCCCGCGCTCCAGCACGACGCACCAGCGCTCCGGACGCAGCGCGACCTCGAGCGCGGCGCCCCGCGCGACGTCCGGCGGGACGTCGAACGACCCGCTCGCGACGCCGGTCGGCTCGACGACCACCTGCCCGGCCGGCCGCCCCTGGAACTCGACGTCGACTCGCAGCGGGTAGAGATCCGGACGCGTCGGCAGGGCCTCGAGCCGCACGTTCACCGTGGGGCCGTCGGCGCGCAGCATGAGGCGCAACCCGGTCTTCACCGAGCCGTCGACGTTGAGGCCGCCGTAGACCTGCCGGAGCCCGAGCCCCTGGCCGACGACGACCGCGTTCCTGAGCGCCGCGAGGCAGGTCGCGCGGGCGCTCCGCGCGAGCCGGTCGAACTGCCGCTCCGTGAGAGCGGGCGCGCGGAGGTCGCGGTACACGTCGGGCGCCTCGGGCCAGGGGCGGCCGGCGCCGGCGTCGACCCAGCCGAGTCGCACGAGTTCCTGCGCCACCCAGCCCGCCCACACCTCGAGAGTCGCGGCGTTCGGGTGCGGGTCGCGGGGCAGCTTGAAGGACCGCAGCATGTCCTTCATGAGCACGAGGAACGGCGCCCGCGACCCGCGCTCGGCCAGCCGCGTCCGCAGGTGCCACACGTACTGCCCGACCCGCTGGTGCAGCACGAGCAGCCGCCCGCCGCGTGCGCCCACGTACCGCTCGAGCTCGAGGATGGAACCGACGTTCTCGTCGAACCGCCGCGTCGACTCCGGCGACAGGTCGGCGGTCAACGCGTACGGACCGAACAGGGCGTCGATCGACGCCGCGTCGCGCGGCACGCTCGGGTCGAGCCGCTCGAGTGCGAACTGCTGCACCTGCGCGTGCTGGTCGAGGCCGACGAGCAGGAACGGGTCCGGCGACGACGGGTCGGGGTCCTGCCTCAGGAAGCCCGACATGTAGAGGCTGTTGCCGTCCGACAGGTCGTTGCTGATCGGCATGTAGATGACGACGTCGGGCCGGTACTCGTCGTAGTGGTCGACGAGGAAGCGCAGCGCGCACCGGTGATTCCAGCTCGGGATCGCAACGGTGCGGCACGCGACCGGCCGCGCGTCGGGACCGCGCGACGCGGCGAGCGCGGACTCGAGCCGAGCCGCGAGCGTCTCGTGGTCGTCCACGCCGTAGCCGAACGCCATCGAGTCGCCCAGCACGACGACGCGCAGCGCGTCCTGCGGCGGCTCGCCTCCGGGGCGCACGCGCATGCCGAGCGCGTCGCTGTGGATCACTCCGTCGAAGATGGACAGCTCGGCGTTGCGGCGCAGCACGTAGCGCACGAGCGGGTCCTCGTGTGAGCTGTAGAGCGAGCGCGGGTCGCGCGCGCCCTCGCGCCGGTCCGCGTCGGTGAGCGGCGGCGGGGACGGCGCGCGCCCCGCGAGCCGCGGCGCGTCGCGCAGCGAGCGGCCCGTCGCGAGGGACAGCCCGCCCTCGATCACCACCAACGCGAGCGCGGCCGTCACGATCGACAGCGCGACCCGCTTCACCAGCCCGTCCATGCAGTCGTCCCGTGAGGTCGTCCCGCCCGGGGCGCGAGCTTAGCAGGCGGCGTCGGGAGCCTCGCGCCACGGCTCCCGCCCCGCGGGGAGCGTCGCCTTGCAGGCCCCGGACGCCGTCGGGAGGATCGGGCACTCCCCGCGCCGGCGTCGTGACGGCGCACCGCCGACCCCGGCACCGTCCGCGACGCGACGCCGCTCCGCGGGGTCACGTCGCGCACCCTCCCTCCGCCTCCCCATGCCCGTGAGCTTCCCCCCGCCGCCCGAGCTCGTGTGGGGTCTGCTCCCGCGCCTCGTCGGCGCGTCGTTCGCCGTCGCGTTCCTCTCGCTGTCGCGACAGGTCGTCCCGCTCGTGGGGAGCCGCGGCGTGTCGCCGTTGCGCGCGCGACTCGACTGGCTGCGTCGCGAGGTGCCCGCGCCGCGTCGCTGGGTCGAGCAGCCGACGCTCTTCTGGCTCTCGGCCTCGGACCGGGCGCTCGCGGCGGCGCCGTGGATCGGCGTGCTCGGCGGGCTGCTCGCGATCGTCGGCGGCCCCGTCGGCTGGTGGGGGCTGCTCCTCTGCTGGCTGTGCTGGCTGTCGCTCGACGTGTGCTCGCTCTGGCTGCCGTGGGACACGCTCCTCATGGAGGTCGGGTTCCTCGCGCTCTTCCTGCCGGCGACGCACGCGCTGCCGGAGGTGGCCGCGGTCTCCGCGCCGCTCGCCAGCGTCGCGCTCCTCTTCCGGTGGCTCGTCATCCGGCTCATGTGGGGCTTCGCGAAGCTCAAGTTCGTGGGCACGGAGCGCGGCGACTCGCTCTACCTGCGCGGCTTCCTCACCTGGCTGCCCATGCCGACGCCCTTCGGGTGGCTCGCGCAGCGCGCGCCGGCCTGGACGCTGCGGCTCGGCTGCGCGTTCATGTGGACGGCGGAGGTCGTCGCGCCGCTCCTCGCGTGCTTCCCCGGCACGCCGCGGCTCGTGGGCGCGGCCCTGCTCGTGCTGCTCATGGCGGGCATCCACGCGACGGGCAACTGGGGGCACTTCAACCTCGCGTACGCGGGGCTGTGCGTCGTGCTGCTCGACACGCGGGCGGGGCTCGGCGACCTCTTCGCGGACGGCGCGACGCCGTGGCACGCGACGCCCGACGTGTTCGTCCACGCGACGATGGCGGCGCTCTTCACGTGGAGCCTCCTGCTGTTCCCGCTCAACAGCTGGGTGACGCAGGCGGCGCTCCAGTGGAACGCCGACCGCTTCACCCGGCGACGTCCGTCGCTCGAGCGCGTGCTCGCCGCGCTGCGCGTCGTGAACCGCTTCCGGCTCGTCGGCGCGTACGGCGTCTTCCCGCCCAACACGAGCCCGCCCATCAAGATGGTGCCCGTGCTCGAGGGCAGCCGCGACGGCCGGACGTGGACGCCCATCCCGTGGCGCTTCATGCCCGTGGACGAGCGCAGCCCGCCGCGCTTCATCGCGCCGCACCACCCGCGCCTCGACCACTCGTGCATCTACGTCGGGCTCGGGCTCAACGAGTCGGACCCCGTGGGCGGCCTCATGTTCGAGGCGAAACCCCACGGCATGTCGCCCTACGCGAGCGACTCGTGGCTGCATCGGGTCGTGCAGCGCGTGCTCGAGGGCGACCCGGGCGTGCGGCGGCTGCTGGGCCCCGACCCGTTCCCGGACGGGCCGCCGGAGCAGGTGCGCGTCGTGCACCGCTGCCTCAAGCCGACGACCCTCGCCGAGCGCCGCCGTACGGGACGCTGGTGGCACGCGCGCTCGATGGCGGTGCTCCACGAGCCGATGCGCGCCGACCCGGGCGTGTGGGAGCGCTGGCCGCCGCCGCCGGAGGGCGTGCACCCGGAGCTCGCGCACTGGCGGCGCCGGAGCCGGAGCCTCGCCGCGCTGCGGGCCGCGGCGTGGGAAGCGCTGGGCGTGGCGGGAGTCGAGGTGGCGGGTTCACCGGCGGGTTCGCCGAGACCGTCCGGCGACGCGGCCGCGGAGGCCGCGAGGTCACGCTCGGAGACGGCCTCGGATCCGCCCGCCGCCGCGTTGCGCCGCGCGCTGTGCGTCGCGAGCGACCTGCGCGAGGCCGACGTCGCCGCGTTCTGGGAGACGTTCGTGCCCGCGGTGCGCGACGACGTGCGCCGCGCGGACTGGGACGCGCTGCCGGAGACGGTCGCGCGCCTCCGCGCACGGTTCGGCGACGAGCGCCTGCGGACCTTCGAGCGCGTCCACCAGCGGGCGGTGCACCTCGCCGAGGCGCGCACGGAGCCGCACGTGCTCGGCGACGCGACGCCGCGCCGGGACGCGCCGGACGCCTACGACCGGATGGCCGCGCTCGGCGTCGCGGTGCTCGACGGCGAGGACGCGTGGGTCGCGCTCCTCCGCGAGCCCGGTCGCATGGCCGCCCGCGCCGCGGCCCTCGACGAGCCGGCCCTGCTCTACCCCGTCGGCCTCTTCCGCTGGGACCTCATGCGCTTCGTGATCCTCACGCTGCGCTCGCGCACCGCGCTCTCCCGCGCGCCGGACATGCCCTTCGGGCTCGGGCGACACAAGGCGTTCCTGCTCGCGCAGCGGCCGGCGCCGCAGTGGTTCCCGACCTGCACGAAGTCGGACGACGGCGAGTGGAGCGTGCCCGCCGTGCCGTTCGAGGAGGGCGACGCGCCGCCGGAGGACGGGTCGGCCGGGGACACGCCCGCGGAGCACCGCGCGCGCGGCCGAGACCGCGCGGCCGCGACGACGGCCTGACCGCGAGCCCGGGCCCCCGTCTCCCGTCGGGTCCAGGAGAGCGCCGAACCGCTCCTTGCCGCCGCTCGACACCAGCAGCTCGCGCGGCTTGCGCGCACGCCCGGTGATCGCTTCGATGACCCGATGCTCCACCGTCTCGTCGTCCACCGATGGTCGCTCGCTCTCGTCACCCCGCTGCTCGCGGCGATCCCGCCGGCGCCCGCGCACGAGCCCGGAGCGACGCCGCCTCCTGCTCCTCCGCGCCTCGCGGCCTCACGGCCGACCGCGGCCGCCCCCTGGTTCACGGACGCCACCGCCGACGCCGGCCTCGCGTCCACGCACGTCGAGGGCGACGAGCAGTGGGACATCCGGCCGACCATGGGGCCCGGCGCCGCGTGGGGCGACGTCGACGGGGACGGGGACCCGGACCTCTACGTGGTCGGCGGGAGCGGGCAGGTCGGGCGGCTCTTCCTGAACGACGGCGCGGGGCGCTTCACCGACGGCACGAGCGCGTGGGGCCTCGACGCGCGCGCCGACGAGCACGGCGTCGCCGGCGACGCGGGCATGGGCGCGTGCTTCGCCGACTGGGACGGCGACGGCGACCCCGATCTCTACGTCACGAACGACGGCCCGAACGTCATGTGGCGCAACGACGGGGCGCGCTTCACGGACGTCACGGCCGAGGCCGGCACGGGCGACGACCGCTGGGGCGCGGGCGTCGCGTTCGCGGACGTCGACCGCGACGGCGACCTCGACCTCTTCGTGACGAACTACCTCGAGTACGACGAGTCGCTGCTCCCCGAGCAGCCCGACGACCCGGCGCGCCGCCGCGAGGACCCGCTCGCCATGCTGCCCTACGTCTTCCCGGGCCAGGCGAACGTGCTCTACCGCAACGAGGGCGACGGCACGTTCACGGACGTCACCGAGGAGGCCGGCCTGCTCGCGCCCGACGGCAAGAGCCTCGGCGCGCTCTTCCTCGACGCGGACGAGGACGGCGACCCGGACCTCTACGTCGCGAACGACACGACGCCCAACACCTTCTGGGAGAACGACGGCACCGGCCGCTTCGAGGAGGTCTCGCTCTTCGTCGGGCTCGACGACCCGCGCGGCGGCATGGGCCTCGCGCCCGGCGACGTGGACGGCGACGGCGACCTCGACGTGCTGCTCACGAACTGGCAGCTCGAGCCGAACGGGCTCTACCGCAACAACCACCGGCACCCGCCCACCGAGCGCCGCTTCGTGCCGCGCTTCGAGGACGTCGCCGTGCGCGCCGGGCTCGCGCGGTGGTCGGTGGGCTACGTCGGCTGGGGCTGCGTGCTCGAGGACCTCGACGGCGACGGCGACCTCGACGCCTTCGTGGCCAACGGCTACACGAGCCCCGACTACGAGACGACGATGATCTGCGTCGGGCAGGCGGACCAGCTCTTCGAGAACGTCACGCCGCCGGGGGCGTTCCGCCAGATGAAGGACGCGCCGCGCTGGGAGCTCGTCGACGTCGAGCGCGCCGGGCCGTGGGCCGCGCGCGAGCTGCCGTCGCGCGCGCTCGCCGCCGCCGACGCGGACGGCGACGGCGACCTCGACCTCGTCGTCACGGCGAACAACGCGCCGCTCGTCTACCTGCGCAACGAGCGCGGCGGGCGCTTCCTGCGCGTCGTGCCCGAGGGTCGCGCGCCGAACCGCGACGCCGTCGGCGCGCGCGTCGAGCTGCGTTGCCGCGCCGGCGCGACCGCCGACGACGAGGACGACGACGTCCCCGCGGGCGGCCTGCTCGGCATCGGCGCGTCCGGCCGCGACGACCTCCCGCGCGCCGCCGAGGTCCACGCCGGCTCGAGCTACCTCGCGGGTCACGAACGCGGCGTGCGCTTCGGCCTCGCCGACGAGGAGCCCGCCCGCGTGCGCGTCCGCTGGCCCGACGGCGCGACGAGCACGCACGAGGTCCCGCGCGGCGCGACGGTGCTGCGCGTCACGCAGCCGGACTGAGCGCGGGAGGCCGGCGGGCTCGCGACGCGTGTCGGACGGACGCCGTCCCGCCGCGCGACGCGGCGCTCAGTCGCCGAAGAGCACGACCCCCGCCCACGACGACGGCGGCAGCCCGTCGCGCACGGCGCGCGCGCGGAGCTCCTCGCGCAGCGTGTCGACGGCGTGGGACGTGCTCGCCGCCGAACGCGCCGCGAGCGTCGTCGTCAACCGCCCGACGAACGCCTGCGCCTCCTCGTCCGGCAGCGGGCGACGCGTGACGACCACCGCGCGCGCGCCGGCCCGCATCCACGCGCCGGCGAGCGAGGCGAGGCCCGCGCCGCGCGCGACGGGCCCGGGCGCGTCGGTCACCGCCGTCGCGACGACGACGTCCGCGTGCAGCGGCGTCCCGAGCAGCTCGACGAGGCCGAGCCGCGCGTCCTGCCTGCGAGCGAGCACCGTGTCCGCCGGGTCGAGCGCCGATACGCGCACCGCGCCCGGCCACGCCTCCACGGCCGGCGCCGGTGCGCCGTCGCGCGGCGCGCGCACCGCCTCCGCGAGCGCGCGCGACGTCGGCGCGGACGACACGACGCAGCGGTCCGCGAGGTGCACGAGCCCGGCCCAGCCCCCGACGTCGGTGCGCTCGAGCACGAGCGCCTCGAACGGCAGCCGCACGAGCCCCACCGACGGCACGACGACGAGCCGCTCCGGAGCGCCGTCCGTCCACGCGGGACCGAGCAGCCGCTCGCGCAGCGCGCGCCCCGTCGCCGCGAGCGCGTCGGGGTCGGCGTCCACCGTGCCGTCCACCTGCGCCGTGAAGAGCTCGACGTCGGCGAGCAGCTCGGCGCGCGCGCCGAGGTCGTGCATCGAGAGCGCGCCGTCGCGCAGCACGAAGGCGTAGAGCCGCTCGAGCCCCTCGGCGAAGTCGACGAGCACCGCGCCCTCGCGGAACACCGGGCCGAGCACGTCGAGCAGCGCGGCGGGGTCGACGGGCGTCGCGGGCCGGCCCAGCCCCTCGAGCAACGCGCGCTCCTTCCAGCGCGTCACGGCGCCGAACCCGTCGACGACGGTGTCGGCCGCCGCGGTCACGCCGAGGTCGGGGGCGCCCGCGGGATCCTGCCCGTCGGCCGCGCGCGCGACGGGCGGATCGCCGGCGTCCGACGGCGTCGCGGCGCCGTCCACGGACGCGCCGCGCCCGCCGACCGACAGCTCGAACCGCGAGATGTCGATCTGCGCCAGCGCCGCGTCCGCCTGCACCGTCGCCGAGTAGCCCAGCGTCCCCGCCCCGCCGCCGACCAGCGTCGCCGTGAACGTCGCCGCCTGCCCGGCCGTCGTACCGAGCGTCGCCG
>JAUIEF010000274.1 GCA_030428785.1 bacterium | reverse complement strand
CGGTGGGCGTCGACGATGGCGACGAGCGCGTCGACGTCGCCGTCGCCCCACACCAACAGGCCCGACTTCTCCGGCAGGACCACCTCGAGATCCGGGTCGTCGGCTGGAACGACGTGGTGTCCGCGTTGAACCCGGAGTCGCAGGTCCTGGGACTGAGGCTGCACCCTCTCCACGACGACGGTCCCGGCACACCGGACAGCGCCACGTTCGACGGCACCTGGTTCGACGGCGATTCACTGTCCGTCCACGGCATCCACCACGGTGAGTACTCGGTCGACCTGGACTTCGGTCCGCTGACGGCCCGGTTGTCCCGGACCGTGGTGATCTCGGACGAACCGGCCGAGGTGTCCTTCGACCTCGCCGGCCTCGATGCCGGCTCCATCCGGATGGAGGTGGAGGACCGGCTGGGGCGTCCGTTCCAGGGCGGCGCGGAGTTCGACCTCCTGCGTCCGGACGGCCACCACGTGTCGGGTCACCTCTTCATGTCGGCCCCGTACCTCCTCCCCGTCGTCGGCCCGGGCAGGTATCGGCTCCACATGATCTCGGCCCACGCCGCCGACGGTGACTATCCCGCCGCCCGATCGGCGGTCTTCGATGTCGAACGCGGTGTCCGGACAACCGTCCGACTGAAGTTCGATCGCATGGAGTAGGCGATCGTCGACCGCCACGCCGGCAGGTCCCCCACCCACGGGCGAGCGTCGGCGTCCCGAGCACGTGGTGCTCCGCGAACACCACTTGCAGCGCGTCGAAGACCTGCGTGCGGAGGACGTCGCCGCGCTGAGCCCGCCCGTCAGGCGCCCCGCCTCACTCCGCGTCCTCGAGGCGACGGTCCCCGTCCTCGCCGAGGAAGGCCACGCCGACGGCCGCCTCGAGCGCGAACCCGGTCTCGGTCCAGAGGTACGCCTCGGTGCCGACCGGCCCGAACAGCGACGAGGAACCGCCGAAGTCGCCGAACCGGAAGGCCGCCTCCGCGAGGTAGCCCGCGGCGGTCGCGTCGCCCATGACGGCCCGGACGGCCTCGGCCTCGTCGAAGACCACGACGAAGCGGAACGACTTGATGGCGATGCCCGGCCCGACCGCGAGCCGGAGGAAGTTCCCGTGGAACACCTCGTCGGACTCGTTGTCGACGACGAGGTAGTACGCGTTGCCGAGCGTGAACGCGCCGGGGTGCACGTGGAACCCGGACCCGACGAGGTAGCCCGCCGCGCCGGTCAGTCGCTCGTGGGCCTCGGGCTCGCGCACGGAGAACTCGGCGAGCACGTCGTCCCGCAGCTGCAGGGCGGCGTCGATGCGCTCCTGGGGCGTGGCCCCGGGAGGCGACAAGCAGGCGGCGAGGGCGAGCAGCGGGAGACAGGACAGGGAACGCTTGAGGGTCGCGACGATCGTCATGGGGTCACCAGGGTCGGGGAAGGGGTCGCCGGCGACGGCCGGCGGCGGGGACGGGAGCGGGTCGGCGCCGGGCGCGCACCGGAGCGCGCCGGCCGTCAGTCCGGCGTCGGGCCCCAGGTGCGGTCGGGGTCGTAGACGGTGAGCGCCGCGACGCGCGCCTCGGTGTCGGACCCGAGGTCCTTCTCGAAGACGATCCCGCGGTGGTTCACCTGGAAGGTCATGATCCCCGAGACGCCGTACGTCGCCGGCCAGGCGAGCAGGGCGAAGCCGCCGGTGAGGCGACCCGCGTCGTCGAGGTAGGAGCGCGCGCCGCCGGGCGCGTGCGCGCCCTGCGCCGTGAGGATGCGGAAGTGGTAGCCGTGGTACGGCGCGTCGTCGTCGACGCCGGGGCGGTAGCCCTCGCGGGCCGCCGCGGCGACGAGCGGTCCGAGCGGGCTCGGCGGCTCCCCCGACCCGGTCGGCCAGAAGAGCCCGTCGCGCGCGCCCTCCGAGCTCACGAGCCGCGCGGCGTAGGCGGGCGGGTCGCCGGCGTGACCGGCCTCGCGGTACTCGCGCTGCGCGTCCACCGCCGCGTGCAGCGTCGCGAGGCACGACAGCTCGTTGCGACCGATGCGCCGGTTCTCGAGCTCCTCGCGACCGGCCTCGACGTCGAAGCGCCAGCCGCCCGTCGTCGCGACGAGCGGGATCGGGAACGGCCAGGCGTCGCGGCCGAGCACCGCCACGCGGACGTCGGGCGCGACCTCCTCGAAGGCGATCTCCTCCTCGATCGCGGCGAGGACGGCGAGCCCGTCGGCGCGGTCGGCGACGTCGTCACCGGAGCGCAGGAGCGCGACGCCCGCGCGGCCGAAGAGCGCCTCGGCTCCCGGGAGGTCCGGGTGCTCGAGCATCGACGCGAACGCGGCGACAGCGGAGGACGGCGTCGCGTAGGTCGCCTGCCGGGGTCCCGCGCAGGCCGCCGCGAGCGTCAGGACCAGGACGAGGACCGGCCGCCACGGGGCACGCCGGGAGGGGGACGGCGACGCGCGGTTCATCGGCGGCGCCCTCCCCGGCCGCGCGACGACGTGGACCGGCTCCGGCTGCCGCGGTCGCTCGCGCTCCGGTCGAGGTGCGCGTCGCGCGAGCCGCTCAGCGCGCTCGAGGCGCCGTGCGTGGACGTGCGTCGTCCGGAGGTCGTCGACGCCCGTGCGGTCGACGTGCCGCGGGACGCGAGCCCGTCGGTGATCGACCGGCCGCGCGCGACGTCGTGGTCCACGCGGGCGGACCCCGCGGTGCCGCCGTAGCGCCGGGCGGTCGCGCCGTCGCGGTAGTTGACGCCTCCCCGGTGCGCGGGGTCGTGGGTCCATCGCGCGCGGCCGCCCGACACGCCGTCCAGCCGGCGGCGGTCGCCCGCGCGCTGCGTGTGACGCGCGAACGCGTCGTAGCGGCCGGCGTCGATCGCGAGCTCGCCCGCGCGCCAGTCGCACCGCGCCCAGGTCCGCGCGCCGCGGACCGCGGCGTAGGTCGTGCGGACGCCGGGCTCGCCGTAGAGGGTCGCGGAGTACCGCGCGCGCGGCCGCCAGGCGCCGTACACGGCGCGCGGCGCGTACACCGGGACGTACACGACGTCGTCGTCGTCCGACTCCACGGTGAGCTCGCCGTCGGCGTCGTCGACCAGCACGTGCTCGTCGGACCCGAGCTCGCCCGCGTCGGCGGCCCGGCGACGCATGCGCTGCACGGCGTCGAGCACGTCGTCCTGCTGAGCGAGCACGGCGTCGCCGAGGTCCTGCGCCCACCCGAGGTCGTCGTCGAGCTGCGCGAGCACGTCCGGGAACGCGCACAGCGCCTCGACGCTCGCGTCCCAGTCCTCGTCCCGGAGCGCGTCGTCGAGCGCGTCGCCCGACAGGTCGGGGTGGTCGTCCGACCAGCGCCGGGCCTGCACGATCTCGAGCGGGTAGGTCGCCGCCATGAGGACCTGGCCGAGCAGGTCGTCCGGGTAGAGCGCGACCGGCGCGACGAGGTCGTCGAGCTCGTCGGGCGTGAAGTCGCCCGCGGGCGCCGGCGCGGCGGCGCACAGGACGCCGAGCGCGAGACACGCCCAGAGCGGACGGGTGAGGCGACGCATGACGGATCCCCCCGGGGACTCGCGAGATGCGCGAAACCTACCACACGGTCCGGAGTGTGCGTCGAGGGGGTTCGAGCCGACGGGCCCGCGGGCTACGGGCCCCGGCCCCACGCCGGCAGGTCCCCCACCCACGGCCGCGCACGCTCGAGGGCCGCGGCCACGGCGAGCACCGTCGCGTCGTCGAAGCGGCGCCCGATGATCTGCAGGCCGACGGGCAGGCCGTCCGGCGTGAGGCCCGCGGGGACGCTGATCGCCGGGTGGCCCGTGAAGTTGACCGGGTGCGTGAGGCACCAGCCGATCGTGCGCTCGACGGGCTTGCCGTCGACCTCGGCGGGGCCGAGCGTCGAGCCGTCTCCCGCGTTCGGGAAGGGCGGCACGGCGAGCGTCGGGGTGACGAGCACGTGGTGCTCCGCGAAGACGGCCTGCAGCGCGTCGAAGACCTGCGTGCGGAGGACGTCGCCGCGCTTCGCCTCGACGGCGCCGAGGTCGCGCCCGCGCTCGAGCAGCGCGACGAACTCGGGGCAGAGCGCGTCGCGGTGCTCGCCGAGCAGGTCGACGCCGGCGTCGGCGAGGTTGCTCGCGGTGGCCGCGTAGAGCACGGCCATCTCCTGCAGCCAGAGGTCGGTGAGCACGTCGTGGGTCGCGCCGAGGTCGAGGTCGACGCGCGACACGGCGAGGCCGGCGCCGCCGTCCCCCGCTCCCAACGCCGCGACCGCATCCTCCACCACCGCGGCGACCGCCGGGTCGACGGGGAAGCCGCCGAGGTCCGGGTGGAACGCGACGCGCAGGCCGCGCACGTCGCGCTCCGGTGCGGCGAGCCAGTTCACGCCGTCGTCGGGCAGGCAGTACGGGTCGCCGGCGTGCGGGCCGCAGATCACGCTCGCCATGAGCGCGGCGTCGGCGACGGTGCGCGTGATGGGCCCCGCGTGGAGGAAGGGCGTGTGCAGGAAGCCGTCGGGGCGGTACGCCGCGGCGACGCGGCCGAAGCTCGGCTTGAAGCCGACGACGCCGCAGTGCGCCGCGGGGATGCGGATGGAGCCGCCGCCGTCGCTGCCCTGCGCGAGGGGCACGAGGCCGTCGGCGACCGCCGCCGCCGAGCCGCCGCTGCTGCCGCCCGCGTTGCGCGACAGGTCGAAGGGCGTCGACGTCGCGCCGAAGAGCAGGTTGTCGGTGACGCCCTTGTGCCCGAACTCGGGCGTGTTCGTCTTGCCGACGACGATCGCGCCCGCGGCGCGCAGGCGCTGCACGTAGACGGCGCTCGCGTCCGGCACGAAGCCTTCGAAGACGCGGCAGCCGAAGGTGTTGCGCACGCCCGCGACGGGGTCGAACAGGTCCTTGATGGCGACGGGCACGCCGTGGAGCGGGCCGAGCGACGCCTCCTCGGCGACGGCGCGCTCGGCGTGGCGCGCCTCCTCGCGCGCGGACTCGTCCATGCGCGTCACGAAGGCGTTGAGCGCCGCGTTGCGCTCGTCGATGCGCTCGAGGCAGGCCTCGACGACCTCGACGGGCGAGAGCTCGCGGTCCCGGATGCCTTGCGCGAGCTCGGTCGCGGACAGCTTGCAGAGGGGGTCCATGGTGCGCCATGAGACCAGATCGGGAGGCGCGTCGGAATCGCGCGGCGCGAGGGCGCGGCGGCTCCGCGTCACCGAGGCGCGCGTCTCGGCGCGCGGTCGGCGCCCCCACGGCGAGCACCGCGCGGCCGGCCCCGCGCGGCCGGGGATGACGCCTCCGCCCGTCGCGGTCATGATGGACGCGCCGCGCCCGCCCGCCGGGCGCTCCCCGTGGAGAAGGGTCATGGTCATCCCGACGATCGTCGCGTCGTGCCTCGCCG
>JAUIEF010000273.1 GCA_030428785.1 bacterium | reverse complement strand
ACGGCGAGGAGTTCAAGGACCACGGCAAGTACCAGCACGACCAGATCTTCGAGGAGCTCATCCACGTCCCGCTGGTCGTGCGTTTGCCGACTGCCGCCGAACAGGCCGGCGCGCGGGGGCGCGTGTCGACCCCCGTCGAGCTCATCGACGTCGCGCCCACGGTGGCCGGGCTGCTCGGCGTTGAGCCGGGGCACGCGCCCTGGTCGGGCCGGTCGCTGCTCCCGCTCATGGAGTCGCCCGGCGCGCCCCCGTCCGGCTGGGAGGCGCGCCCCTCGTTCAGCGAGCTCGTCGTCGACCCCGGCCCGAAGTACTACCGGACGGTCGTCTACCAGGGCTGGAAGTACATCCACGCCTGGCAGTCCAACATCGACGTCACGTGGGAGTGGCTGTTCCACCTCGACGAGGATCCGGGCGAGCGGACGAACCTGCTCGACTCGGAGGACCCCGAGGCGCAGCGCGCGCTCGCGCGGCTGCGGGACCTGCTCGGCGAGCACAGCGTGGCGGCGCAGGCACAGGCCGCGCGGCTCGGCGACGGCGGGGCCGTCGAGATGGACGAGGACATGGAGCGCCTCATGCGTCAGCTCGGGTACATCCGCTGAGCGGGTGAGGCTCGTCGCGCGGTGGGGCGTCGGGGGCGCCCCACGATCGGTCCCTGCGCGCCCGACCGGGAAAACGGCGGCGGGCCGGTCAAGTCGCCCGGGGGGCGGGTCGATAGCGCCGGGACCCTGGAGAACAGGGCGCCTCGCCGGACCCGAACGACGCCTCCGCCATGCGTGTCTCGCCCCCAGCCCGTCCGACCCGTCCGCCCGCGGCGGCGCTCCCCCCGGAGCCCCGCGTCCGGCGCGTCCGCCGGGTCCTCGCGATGTTGACGGTCGCGCAGCTCCTCACCGCGCCCCTGAGCGCCCGGTTCCACGAGCCGCAGGAGCCCCTCGACCTGCTCGCGGGTCTGCGTCACGTCATGGAGAGCTCGGCGCTCGCCACGCCGGTGGTCTCCGCGAAGTCACGCGACGCCGGACGCTCCGCCGACGCCCGCGAGCCGACGCGTCGCGGCTCCGGCCTCCCGCTCTCCTCGAGCCGCGGTGATGCGCGCGCCGACGACCAGCGGTCCCGCTCGTCGATCGTCGCCCCCGGCGCGGACGGGGCACCGCTCCGGCTCGACCGCGCCTCCGAGAGCTGGCGTCCCGGTCCCGCCGACGACCTCATCGACCTCGGCCTGCCCGGCCGGCGCGCGGACGCGACGGACACCTCGCGCCCCGGCATCGCCGTGCCCGTCGTCGAACGCCTCGCGCCCGAGCGCGCGGACCTCGTGGTCTCGGCCCTGCGCCCGGACCGACGCGCACGCGCCGCCGAGCAGGCCTCGGACCGCGCCGGCCCGCGCCGCGCGCGCAGCCCGCTCGCGCCGGCGAAGCTCGTCCCGGACGCCGCGCTCGGCCAGCCGGCGCTGCCGCTCTCGAACCAGGCCCTCGACGGCTCCGGCCACATGGAGGTGCACTGGTCGGCGCTCGACGGCGTGAGCACCTTCGTCGGCGGCAGCCAGGCCGAGGAGGCCGCGCACTCGACGGCCTTCGGGCGCGACATCGGCGCCGAGGCCGGCGTGCAGATCACGGACTCGGAGGCGCGCGCGTACCGCATCATGGTGGCGCGCACCTTCAAGAACGACCTCGACGCACCGATCCAGGCCCCGAGGCTCCGCCTCGAGGTCAACGTGCGGTTTTAGCCGCGCGACGCGGGGGGGCATCCTCCGGCGCCCCGCGCGCGGCCCGCCGGACGCGAGCCCGCCACGCTCGCGTCGCGGCCGATCGGCTCCCCCCGGGGCCCGGCCCCGGCTATGGTTGAGCGCTCCGACCCCGGCGTCCCGCCTCCGGAGCCCGCCATGCGCCCCGACGTCCTCTCTCGTGCACGTGCGGACCGCAGCTCCGCGCGCCCCGCCCGCTTCGGCCGGCAGCCCCTGCCCGTCGCGCTCCTGCTGGCGCTCTGCACCCTCGCGACGCCCGCGCGCGCCGCCGACGACTCCGGCCTCGAGGAGTGGATGCGCCTCGCCATCAACGGCAGCCCGGCCGGCTACATCCACACCGTCGTGCGTCCGCTGCCCGACGGCGGGTCCTCCACGTGGATCGAGACCCGCATGAGCATGGCCCGCATGGGCACGGAGCTCACGATCACCACGGAGGCGACGCAGGTCGAGGACGCCGAGGGGCGGGTCCGCACCCTGGGGCGCGTGACGAACATGTCGGGCGACGAGTCGCGGGTGTCCGGGCGCATCGAGGACGGCGTGCTCCACGTGACCATCGCGGAGCCGACCGGCGAGCGCCGGTTCGAGGAGCCCTGGGACCCGACGGTCCGCGGCCCGGAGCACTGCCGCCGCGAGCTGGTCGCGTGGATCGCCGACGCGCAGCCCGGTGACACGCTCGAGCAGGTGGTCTTTGACCTCGATCTCGGCGGCTCGACGCGCGCGACCCTGCGCGTCGAGGAGGTGGACGGCGCGATGTTGAGCGTGTCCGAGACGCTCGACCGCCTTCCCGGCGCGCCCATGACGCGCCGCGTGACGCGGGACGGCGACACCGAGCGCCTCGACATCACGATGATGGGCCTGGAGATGAGCATGGAGACGTGCTCGCGCGAGGAGGCGCTCGAGGCGCTCACGAGCGGCGGCGTCGCGCCCGAGGTCTTCGCGACGACCGTCCTCCGCCCGGATCACCCGCTGCCGCGCCCCCGCGGCCTCGACCGCGTGCTCTTCCGCTTCGAGGCGAAGGACCCCGCCATCCCGCTGCCCGACTTCGCGAGCGAGCGCCAGCGCGTGCTCGAGTCGTCACCCACGAGCGTCCTGCTCGAGATCCGGCGCGTCGTGCCGGGCGGCGACGTCGAGGCGGGCGCGCCCTCCCCGGGCGCGGAGTTCCTGGCGGCCAACGCGACGATCCAGTCGGACGACCCCGAGGTCATCGCCCTCGCCGCGGAGCTCGCCGGCGAGGGGACTCCCTGGGAACGCGCCCGAAACCTCGAGCGCGGCGTCTTCCGCTACATCGACAAGAAGTCGTTCGGCGTGGCGTTCGCCACCGCCGCGGAGGTCTGCAGAGACCGCGCGGGCGACTGCAGCGAGCACGCCGTGCTCCTCGCGGCCCTCGCGCGCGCCGAGGGCATCCCGTCGCGCGTCGCGATGGGCCTCACCTACGTCGGGGGCATCTTCGGCGGGCACGCGTGGACGGAGGTCTGGATCGACGGCCGCTGGATCGCGCTCGACGGCACGAACGGCCTGGGCTCCGTCGACGCCGCGCACATCCGCTTCGGCGTGAGCTCGCTCGACGGCCTCGGCATGGGCGCCGAGATGTTCGGCGCGCTCATCGGCCTGGCGAACCTCGACATCCACGTGCTCGAGACGGAGTCGGGCGGCGAGCTGCGCAGCTACGGCGAGCAGGCGGCGGCGCCGTTCCGCGTCGAGGGACGGAGCCTCACGAGCCACGTCTACGGCTTCTCCGTCGACGCGCCCGAGGGTTACGTCTGGGACGCGGAGGACCCGCACTGGATGACCGGCCTGCTCGCGCGGGCGGAGGGGCCGGACGGGCAGGAGCTGCGGCTCCACGCCCTCGCCGTGGGCTACGACTTCGAGGTCGACGACCTCGGCGGGGACGCCGACGTGCGCATCCCGCGCGAGGCCGACGGGCGTCCGGCGCTGCTCCACGACGCGGGGGGCTGGGCGCTCGACGTGCTCGACGGCGACACCGTCTTCCACGTCGTGCTCGACGAGGAGGACGAGGACGCGGCGCTCGAGGCGCTCGTCGCCCTCGCCGAGTCCCTCGACTTCGAGGACGCGTGAGCGAGCCGTCGCGGGAGGAGCCGGAGGGCGCGCGGGTCGGCGGGACCGGGGCCGGGGCCGGCGACGACCCGGTCGACGTCTCGGCGGACGACGGTGCGTCGAGCGACGTCCCGCCGACGGGTCTCTCGCCGATCACCGTCCCGCCGGTCGACGCGCCGCCGGCCGACACGACGCCGACCGACTCGTCGCCCGGGGGCGGCGAGGACGCCGACCCGGCGGCGCCGCTCCCCGACGTCCTCGACGGCGAGCCGCGGACGCTCGACCCGCGCTGGCCGGACTCCGAGCGGGTCGGGTGGCGCATCTTCGCGTGGATCGCCTTCCCCGTCGCCGCGGGAGCCGTCGCCTTCTGGTGGCGTCCGACCGGCTGGCCGATCGCCGGGCTCGTCGCGGCGCCCCTGCTCGGCGCGACGCTCGTCGTGCGCCTCGGCATGCGCTACACGCGCGCGGCGTTCCGTCGCACGTCCTGGCACGCGACCGAGCAGGTCCTCGAGATCCGGCGCGGCGTGTGGTGGCGCAGCGTCGTCACGATCCCGCGCGTGCGTGTCCAGCACACGGACGTGCGTCAAGGCCCGGTGCAGCGTCGCTTCGGCCTCGCCACGCTCGTCGTGCACACGGCCGGCACGGAGCACGCCACGGTGACCCTCGAGGGCATGTCCCGGCCGGAGGCGCTCGCCGTGCGCGACCACCTCCTGCGCGAGCAGGCCGACGATGCCGTCTGAGGTCCACCGCCTGCACCCGCTGTCGCTGCTCTTCCGGCTCGGCGGGTCGGTGCGCTCGCTCTTCGTTCCGCTCGTGCTCCTCGTGTTCTTCTCGTCGGGCGGCGACGAGTTCCAGTGGCTCTTCTGGGCCGTGGGGGTCTCGGCGATCGTCGCGGTCTTCCAGTACGTCACGCACCGCTACCGGTTCACGGGCGACGAGCTCGTCGTCACGGGCGGGCTGCTCTTCCGCTTCGAGCGCCACATCCCGTACGAGCGCATCCAGAACATCGACCTGACGCAGAACGTGTTCCACCGGCTGTTCCGCGTGGCGGACGTGAAGATCGAGACGGCGAGCGGCTCGGAGGCCGAGGCGCACCTCCAGGTGCTCTCGCTCGACGCGGTGGAGACGATGCGCGAGCGCGTCACCGCGGGTCGCGGACGCGCCGGCCGCGTCGCCCCCGAGCGCGCGGTGTCCGAGCGCACCGCCGCGGGCGACGCTGCGCCCGGCGACCCCGCCGCGCCCGACGCCGCCCGGCACGCCCCGCCTCCCCGCACGCTCCTGCGCCTGCGACCCCGCGACCTCCTGCTCTTCGGCCTCATCTCGAACCGCGGCATGGCCGTGGTGCTCGCCGCCTCCGGTCTCCTCTGGGAGCTCGACCTCGTGGACGAGGAGCGCCTCGAGTCCGTGGACGAGCTCCCGTTCACGGACGTCGACCCGGAGCAGCTCCCGTGGGCGGTGCTCGTCGTCGGCGGGGTGCTCACGCTCGTCCTGCTGCTGCGCGTGCTCTCGGTGACCTGGGCGTTCTGGACGCTCCACGG
>JAUIEF010000272.1 GCA_030428785.1 bacterium | reverse complement strand
ACGCCCCTCGACGACGCCGCCGTGGACGCGCTCCTCGCCCGCGTCGACCCGCTGCCCGAGGCGCCCGGCCGGGCGTTCTCCTTCCTGCCCGGCTCGCGCCCGGCGCCGGTCACCGGCGACGAGCACGTCGCGCCGCTGCTCGACGGGACGCGCGCGGAGACGGACGCGGTCCCGCCCGACGGCCCGCCGCACGCCGGCGCCGGCCCGCTCGAGGTCACGCGGCACGCTCCCGAGGGCGAGGTGCCGCTCGCCGCCGTGCTGAGCGTGGGCTTCTCGCAGCCCATGGTGCCGCTCGCGACGCTCGAGCACCTCGACGGACTCGACGTCCCCGTGCGCCTGCAGCCCGAGGTGCCCGGCGCGTGGCGCTGGATCGGCACGCGCACGCTGCTCTTCGAGCCGGAGCACCGCTTCCCCATGGCGTCGGAGCTCGTCGCCGAGGTGCCGGCGGGCACGCGCTCGCTCGCGGGCGGCGTCCTCGAGGAGGCCGTGCGCTGGCGCTTCGCGACGCCCGCGCCGACGCTCGTCGACCACGCGCCGTCGGGGCGCTCCGTCGACCCGCGCGCCGTGCACGCGCTCGTGTTCGACCAGCGCGTCGATGCCGAGGCCGTGCTCGACCACGTGCGGGTCGAGGTCCCCGGCTTCCTCGGGGAGCGTCGCGTCGACCTGCGGCTCGCGCGCGACGAGGAGGTCGCCGCCGACGAGCACGTCACGCGGATGATCGAGCGCGCGCCGCCGGGACACGTCGTCGCGTTCGTCGCCGACGAGCCGCTGCCGCTCGACACCGAGGTCGGCGTGAACCTGCCGCCGGGGCTGCGGTCCGCGGAGGGAACGCGACGCACCGACGAGCCCCAGGGCTTCGCCTACGCGACCTACGGACCGCTGCGGCTCGTGACGTCCGTCTGCCGGCGGTGGCGCGGCGGCTGCGGGCCGGGCGCCGGCTGGGAGCTCGAGTTCAGCAACGTGCTCGACCCGGAGTCCGTCGACCCGGCGCTCGTCGTCGTCGAGCCGCCCGTCGAGGGGATGTCCTTGTCCGCGTCCGGCGAGTCGCTCCACCTGCGGGGCGCGACCGTCGGCGGGACGCGCTACCGCGTGACCGTCGCGCCCGGGCTGCGCGACGAGCACGGCCAGGTGCTCGAGGAGCCCGTCACGGCGACCTTCGACGTCGACCACGCCCCGCCGTGGTTCTCGCCGGCGCCGGGCGAGCTCAGCGTGCTCGACCCGCTCGCGCCGCCGGTCTTCGCGGTGGACTCCGTGAACGTCGACGACTTCTCCGTCGAGCTGCGGCGCGTGTCGCCGCACGAGCTCATGCGTCATCCACGGGCCTGGACGGAGGTCCGTCGCGGCACGCTCGCGGACCTGCCGGGCGAGCGCGTGCTCCGCGCGACGGTCGAGCCCGGCGGCGTCGTCGACGAGCGTCGCCGCACGCTCGTGGACCTCTCGCCCGCGCTGCCGGACGAGACGGGCCACGTGGTCGTCGTGCTCGGCACGGAGCTCGACGGCGAGCGGCGCTCCTCCATGCACTGGGTCCAGTCGACGGGGCTCGCGGTGGACGCCGTCGTCGACGGGGTGGAGCTGCTCGCGTGGGTCACGGGGCTCGCCGACGGCGGCCCGGTGCCGGGCGCGCGCGTCGCGCTCCAGGGCACGGACCTCGCGGCGACGACGGACGCCGGCGGCCTCGCGGTGCTGCGCCTGCCGGGCGACGACGACCCCTCCGGCACTGTGCTCACGGCGACCCTCCGCGACGACGTCGTGCTGCTGCCCGCGTCCATGTGGTCGTGGCGGCAGTCCGGGTCGCGCGGCTGGACCGCGCGCGAGCGCGCGCCGCAGGACGTCGTCCACGCGTTCGACGACCGCGGCGTCTACCGACCGGGCGAGACCGTGCGGCTCAAGGGCTGGGCGCGGCGCATCGACCGGTCGCGCGGCGGCGGCACCGGGCCCGTGCCCGACGTCGCGTCGCGCACGCTGCACTGGACGCTGAAGGACGCGCGCGGCTCGGAGCTCGCCGCGGGCGAGGAGCGGCTCGACGCCTTCGGCGGCTTCGCGCTGGCGGTCGAGCTGCCGCGCGACAGCAACCTCGGGCAGGCCGTGTTCCGCATGCGCCTCGACACGACGGACGCGCCCGCCTCGAACGGCTGGCACGGCGTCGAGGTCCGTGAGTTCCGCACGCCGCGCTACGAGGTCTCGGTCGCGGCGGACGCCGGCCCGCACGTCGTCGGCGACGCGGCCGTGCTCACAGCGTCCGCGGGGTACTACGCCGGCGGCCCGCTGCCCGACGCGCGCGTCGACTGGGTGGTCGAGGCGCGGCCCGCGTCGTTCCGGCCCGCGGGCTGGGACGGCTGGTCGTTCAGCGCGTGGGTGCCGTGGTGGGGGAGCGAGTGGTTCCACGGCGTCCGGCCGCACGACGTCGCGGACCCGGACCTGCGCTGGGAGTCGTCCGGCACGACGGGCCCCGACGGCACGCACGCGCTGCGCGCCGTCTTCGACGAGGTCGATCCGCCGCGCGCCATGACGCTCTCGGCGAGCGCCGCGGTGACCGACGTCGACGCGCAGCAGTGGGCGGGGCGCACGGACCTCCTCGTGCACCCGTCGGCGGTGTGCGTCGGGCTGCGCAGCGAGCGCGGCTTCGTGCGCGAGGGCGCGACGGTGACGACGGGCGTCGTCGTGACGGACCTCGACGGCGCGACGGTCGCCGGGCGCGAGGTCGCGCTCCGCGCGTGGCGCAGCGTGTCACGCTGGGAGCGCGGCACGTGGCTCGAGGAGGAGGCGGACGTGCAGGAGCGAGTCGTCGTCTCCGGCGAGGAGCCGCTCGACGTCGCGTGGACGCTCGGCGCGGGCGGCCGCTGGACGATCGAGGCGCGCGTCGCCGACGACCGCGGGCGCGCGCACGTGTCGACCGTGCAGGTCTGGGTCGCGGGCGGCGACCCGCCGACGTCCGCGCGCCTCGAGCAGGAGGCGCTCGAGCTCGTGCCGGACCGCCGCGAGTACGCACCCGGCGACGTCGCGGAGGTGCTCGTCGTCGCGCCCTTCGCCGGCGGGCAGGGGCTGCTCGTGCTGGGACGTGAGGGTCGCGTTCACGAGGAGCGCTTCACGCTGGACGGCCCGACGGCGACGTTGCGCATCCCCGTGACGGACGCGCACGTGCCCGGCCTCTCGATCTCGGTGGAGGTCGTGGGCGACGCGCCGCGCACGGACGCCCTCGGCGAGCCGCTCGCCGACCTGCCGCCGCGGCCCGCCTACGCGAGCGCGCGCCTCGAGCTCGCCGTGCCGGCCGTGCGCGAGCGGCTCGCGCTCGACGTGCGGCCCGCCGCCGACGTCCTCGCGCCGGGCGCCGAGACCGCGGTGGAGGTGCGCGTCACGGACGCGGACGGGGAGCCGGCCGCCGGCGTGTCCGTCGCGCTCGTCGTCGTCGACGAGGCGGTGCTCGCTCTCACGGGCCACGAGCTCCGCGACCCGCTCGACGTGTTCCTCCCGCGGCGCGGCAACGGCCTGTCCATCGAGCGGCTGCGCCGGTACGTCGTGCTCAACCCGTTCCCGGGCGCCGGCGACTGGCGCGAGCGCGACGGCCTGCGCTGGCGCGACGCGCAGGACGACGACGTGTCGCAGGACGAGGACCGGGACGAGCTCGACGCCCGGGTCGAGGAGGCGTTGATGCAGCTCGGGTACAGCGCGGGCGGCGACGCGGCGGGGCGGCAGATCGCCGCCGCGCCGGTCGCCATGCGGGCCTTCGCCGCCGAGCCCCCCGACGCCGACCCCGTCGCGCTCCGCTCGCGCTTCGACGCGCTCGCCGTCTTCGCGCCCGCGACGACCACCGACGCCGAGGGCCGCGTCACCGTGTCCTTCACGCTGCCCGGCAACCTCACGCGCTGGCGCGTGCGCGCCGTGGCCGTCGACCCCGTCGTGCGCGCCGGGCTCGGCGAGGCGACGCTCACGACGCGCCTGCCGCTCATGGTGCGCCCGGGCCCGCCGCGCTTCCTCGCCGCGGGCGACGCCGCCGAGCTGCCCGTCGTCGTGCACAACACGACGGACGCGCCGCTCGAAGTCGACGTCGCGGCCGGCGTGTCCGGGCTCGAGCTCGTCGGCCCGCGCGGGCTGCGCGTCGTCGTGCCGGCGACCGACCGCGTCGAGCTGCGCCTGCCCGTCGAGGCGCCGCGCGCCGGCGACGCGCACCTCGCGGTCGTCGCGTCGGGACGCCCCGTCGACGGCGCCGCGACCGACGCGGTCACGGACGCCGCGCGCGTGAGCTTCCCCGTGCGCACGCCCGCCACCGTCGAGGCCTTCGCGACCTACGGCCGCCTCGACGAGGACGTCCTCGTGCAGCCCGTCCGCCTGCCGACCGACGTCTTCCCTCAGGCCGGCGGCCTCGACGTGACGCTCTCGTCCACCGCGCTCTCCGCGCTCACGGACGCCGTGCTCGCCGTGACGACCTACCCGTACGGATGCGCCGAGCAGCGCGCGTCGCGCGTGCTCGCCGTCGCCGCGCTCCAGGACGTGCTCGCCGCCTTCGACGCCGAGGGCCTGCCCGCGCCCGACGAGCTCGCCGCCGCCGTGCGCGAGGACCTCGCCGTGCTCGCGTCGTGGCAGCGCGCCGACGGCGCCTTCGGCTTCTGGAAGGGCGGCGACCCCTGGCACTGGGTCTCCGTGCACGTGGCGCACGCGTTCGTCCGCGCGCAGTCGCGCGGCTTCGAGGTGCCGGGCGACGCGCTCGAGCGTTCGCTCGCGTACCTCGCCGACCTCGAGCGGCACCTCGCGCGGGACCGCCTGTGGCGACCCCGCACGCGCCGGACGGTGCTCGCCTACGGCCTGCGCGTCGAGGCGCTCGCCGGACGCGACGTGCTCGAGCGCGCGCGCGGCCTGCTCTCCGTCGATCTCGACGACCTGCCGCTCGAGGCCGTCGGGCTCGTGCTCGCCGCGCTCGCCGAGGACCCGCGCGCGGAGGACGAGGTCGCGCGCATCGTGCGCCACGCGCGCAACCGCGTCGTCGAGACGGCCGGCGCCGCGCACTTCGTCACGCGCTACGCGGACCACGAGGACGGCGTCGCGGTCCTGCTCCACGGCGACCACCGCACCGACGGCGTGATGCTCGACGCTCTGCTCGCCGTCGACGCGGACGACGAGCTGTTGCCCAAGGTCGTCGCCGGCCTGCTCGCCTCGCGCGTGCGCGGCCACTGGGGGAGCACGCAGGAGGACGTCTTCGTGCTGCTCGGGCTCGGCCGCTACTTCCGCGCCGTCGAGGACGAGACGCCCGACCTCGCCGCCGACGTGTGGTGGGACGGTCGCGCCGCCGCGACGCGCCGCTTCGTCGGCCGCAGCCCGGACCGCGAGCGCCTCCACCTGCCCATGGCGCAGCTCGTCGCGGGCGGG
>JAUIEF010000271.1 GCA_030428785.1 bacterium | reverse complement strand
GCGGCGAAGCGATCCGACACCCCGACCTCACGCGTCGGTCGTACGTCGTCCACTTCATCCCGGCGGGTGCCGACGTGGCCGACCAGGTCACCGGCCCGACCAACTGGTAGCCGAGCGCGAGTCGCCCTACCGCACCGCCGACCAACTGGCAGCCGAGCGCGAGTCGCCCTACCGCACCGCGGGTCGACGGCCGCCGCGCCCGAACACGAGCGGCAGGAGGCACCAGAGCGCGAGCGCGCCGAGCCCCGCGCCGCCGACGGCGAGGCCGGTGCGCGCGGTCTCCGGCTCGTAGCTCAGCTCGATGACCTGCTTCTCGGCGGACGCGACCGTCACGCCGAGGAGCGCGTGGTTCGCCGCCTGCACGGGCAGCGCCGCGCCGCCCGCGGTCGCCGTCCAGCCCGGGTGCCAGGTCTCGCTCACGACGAGCATGCCCGGCGCGCCCGGACCGAGCGCGACGCGGATCGCGCCGGGCGCGTACTGGTTCACGGAGACGTTTCGCGGGCGCGGGCCGTCGGGGCCGAGGCGCGGCACGACGACGCCGCCGTCCGGGCCGCCCCGGTCCTGGAAGACCTGGGCGTCCGCGAGCCCGCGCGGCGGCGCCGCGAGCACCGCCGTGTACCGCGGCTCGAACTCCGGCTCGGCGATCCGCTCCACGCGCAGCGCGTCGTCCGGCACGACGAGGAAGCGGTCGACGAAGAACGCGCGCTCGAGGGCCTCCGTGTTGCGCAGGACGCGCACGTGCCCCACGGACTCCTGGAGCTCGAAGCCCGGCGGCAGGAGCGCGGGGTCGTCCGTGAGCACGGCCTCGACGCCGAGCATGTCCCAGGCGGGCCGCGCGAGGCGGCTCCCGTCGGGCACGCCGCCGAGGATGCTCCCCGACAGGTGCATGCCCGGCGCGACGGCCTCGAGCAGCTCGACGACGCGCTGCGGCAGCATGGGCGCGTACGCCTGGACGTCGTGCAGGCCGAAGAGCCCCGGGAAGTTCGGGCGCAGGTAGCTCGGGTCGTTGCCCACGCGGAGCACGCGCGGCGGCACGACGGCCTCCGGGTCCGTGCCGCGCGCCGCGGACGCGACGGCGGGCACGCGCAGCCGGTCGATGCGCGCCGGCTCGGAGGTCACGCCCTCCACGGGCGCCGCGCGCAGCATGGGCCACGCCGTGACGAGCAGCTCGAGCCCGATGAGGAACGGGATGACGCCCGGCATGGACTCCATGCGCATGACCCAGCCGCGCTCGCTCGGCGCCGACCGCGGCCGGAAGAGCAGGATCGCCGCGAGCGCCGCGGCGAGCGCGACGCTCGCCGAGTTGAACGCCGCCTGCGCCGCCGTGCGGAACGACGTCATGGGGATGAGCGAGTACACGGCGTCGAGCGGCATCGCGTCGAGCCCCGCCGCCGCGGGCAGCCCCTCCGCCCACCGGTTCACGTCGACGTCCTCCGCGGTGGACGGCACGCGGATCATGAGCAGGACGGCGCCCGCCGTCACCGTGAGCGAGAGGATCCAGCAGAGGACGACGTAGCGCAGCCGCTGTTGCCGCAGGAGGTCGAGCCCGCCCGCCGCGAGCACGCTGAGCCCGAAGCTCGTGAGCAGCAGCAGGCGCTTGGGGCTGCCGACGCGCAACGGCGGGAGCAGCCCGGCCGCCGCCTCGAGCGCGGCGGGCCACAGGAGGAGCGCCATGCACCCGACGACGACCACCGCGAAGGTGCGCGTCGTCCAGCGCCGCCCGAAGCACAGCGCGACGAGCGCGAGGAGCAGGCCCATGACGCCGACGCCCATGGACGTCTCGGCGCGGTTCACGGAGACGGGCGCCGTGCGCGCGCGCTCCATCGCCTGCATGGCGAGCGGGTGCGGACCGGGCAGCGCGGCCGTCGCGTAGTAGTCCGGGGCGAGGAGGTGCGTGAGCAGCGGCCACTCGAGGCCGTCCTGAGCGACGACCGCGGGCTCCTGCTCGCTGCGCGCCGAGTGCTCCTGGAGGTACTCCTGCGTGGGCAGGAGCTGCGGCGCCGCCATGACGCCCGCGAGCACGAAGACCACGACCGCCGACACGGCCGATCGCACGGCGGGCTGCCGGCCCTTGAGCGAGGCCCCGAGCCGCACGACCTCGAGCAGCGCCGCGAGCCCCGCGACGAGCAGCGTGACCTGCGGGAACCCGGCGAGGATCGACAGCGTGAGCGAGAGCGCGGCCACCGCGTACGGCAGCCGCCGCCCGGTCTGCGCCCCGCGCTCGAGCCCCCAGAGGATCCACGGGAGCCACACCGCCGCCCCCACGACCGGGAACGCATGGAGCCGCGCCGTCATCCAGCCGGAGAGCGCGAACGCCAGGGCGCCCGCGAGCGCCGCGGCGGGCGTTCGTCGGAGCGCCTGGAGGTAGAGCAGCATGCCGCCCCCCGCCACGAGCAGGTGCAGCCACGCCATGACGGCGAGCCCCGGCATGCCGAGCAGCAGCGGCGCCCAGGCCGGCGGGTAGAAGACGGCGTAGTGCACCTCGTCCACGTGCGGGACGCCGAGCGCCTGCGTCGGGTCCCAGCCCGGCGGCAGCGTGCGCGCGTCGAGCGCCCCGCGCGTCGTCGCGAGCCCCGGCACGAAGAGGTGCAGCACGTCGGACATGCACCAGTTCGGGTGCGGGTGCGCCCGGAGGTCCTCGGGGCGCCGGCCGGCCGACCACGCGGGGAAGTCGTCCGGCGTGAGCGGCAGGAAGACGTTGCCCGGGAGCAGGCTCTCGACCGTGAGCAGGGTCGCCGCGAGAGCGAGGACGAGCCAGCTGGAGAACCCACCGCCTTCGCGCTGCACCGACTACCGCCCTCCCGGATCCGAGCCACTTCGGAAACACCGGGACGATCGCTCTCCGACCGCCCACCAGCAGGGTATCTTCTCTTTCGAGCGGTACACGATCTCTCTAGAATCCGGCGCTCGGCCCCGGGATCCGCAGATCATCCGCGAACCCGCACGTCCGTCCGCCCCCCGCCGGTCTCCCGGCGCCCGCCGCCGAGCCCGCCCCCCATGGAAGACACCGTCTACAAGGAGTTCCTGGAACTCGAGGACGGTCACTGGTGGTTCCGGGGGCGGCGCACCATCTTCATCTCGCTGCTCGACACCTTCCTCGGGCGCGACCCCGACAGCGACCGCATGGTCATGGACGTGGGCTGCGGCGTGGGCGGCATGCTCGAGCCGCTCGAGCAGTACGGCAAGGCCGTCGGCACGGACGTGACCTTCCAGGGCCTCAAGCACTGCGCCGACCGCGGCTTCCCGCGCCTCGTCGCGAGCCACGGGCCGATGGCGCCGTTCCGCGACGGGACCTTCGACTGCATCACGGCCTTCGACGCGCTCGAGCACATCGAGGACGACGTCGGCACGCTGCGCGAGTTCCACCGCATGCTCAAGCCGGGCGGGATCATCATCGCGTCCGGCCCGGCCTACCAGTTCCTCTACTCGCAGCAGGACAAGAACACGCACCACTTCCGGCGCTACAGCCGGGGCGTGTTCACGAGCCGCGCGAAGGAGGCGGGCTTCGAGATCGAGAAGGCCAGCTACATCAACTTCTGGCTCTTCCCCGCGATCCTGCCGATCGTCCTGCTCATGAAGCTCATCCAGTGGATCAAGCCGCCGGACCCGAGCCAGGACGGGAGCAACGTGGGCATCCCCGTGCCGGACTTCGTGAACACCACGCTCACGAAGATCTTCTGCAGCGAGGCCACCGTGCTCAGGTACGTGAGCGCGCCGGCCGGGCACTCGCTCGTCATGGTGGCGCGCAAGCCGCGCTGAGCGGGTCGCTCAGTCCTCGTCGTCCCAGGAGTCGTCCTCGCCGTCCGGGTCGGACTCGACCGTGACGGCGGTGTCGACGAGCTCGAGCTCGAGCGGCTCCAGGCTCAGCACCTCGAACTCCGAGCCGCACTCGGAGCACGTGACGAGCTGCCCCTCCTCCGCGTCGGGGTCCAGGTCGTTCTCGACGTCACACTCCGTGCATTCCCACATGCGAGGTCTCCGGACATCGTGGGGCCTGGGGGCCGCCGGAGGTGCCGGACCGGCGCGCCCTTGGGCTCAAGATCAGCACTCATCCGGCGGCCTGTCAACCGTCGGATCCGGCCGGATCGCGGGAACCGGAGACCCTCACGCCGCGCTCGTCGGGTCCTCGTCGGCGCGGGGCCCGAAGGTCAGGAGCTCGCGGTAGAGCTCGTCGGCGAGGCTCGTGAACGCCGTCGAGGCCGCGATCTCCTCGCGCTGCTCGTCGAGCGTCGACATGCCGCGCTCGCGGGCGGCGGTCACGAGGTCCGCGGCGTGCCGCGCGGCGGCCTCGACCTCGTCGACGCCGGCGCGGGCGCGCGCGCTCCGCGCCGCGTCGAGCCGGGCCGCCGTGTGCCGCCCGTTCGACGACGGGTCGCGGAACCAGAGCCAGACATCGCCGCCGCGCTCCTCGAGGAAGCACGAGCCCCACTGGTGGAAGGGCGTCGTCTCCTGGAGGCGCTCGTGCCAGAGCTCCTCGGTGATGCGGCAGTGCTCGCCGGGGCCGAGGCGCGCGAGGGTCTTCCGGGGGTCGCTCATGCGAGGCGCTCCACGTCGACGACGCGCGGTCCGGCGGCGTCGTCGGTGATCGCGTAGGAGAAGGCGGCGCGCACGGCCGCGGCGCCGACGCGTCCCGCGGGGTCCACGGCGAGCAGCCCGACGGACGGCTTCCGCGCGCCGCCCTTGCGGTCGATGCGGCGGACGACCTCCTCCACCGCCTCCTGCGGGTGCGCGCCGCGGCGCAGGGCCTCGACGACGGAGGCGCTCGCGCAGGTGCGGATCATCTCCTCGCCGTCGCCCGACGCGACGCAGGCGCCGGCCTCGTCGTCGCAGTAGCCGCCCGCGCCGACGATCGGCGAGTCGCCGACCCGGCCCGGCAGCTTGTACGCCCAGCCGCTCGTCGTGACCGCGGTGGCGAAGCGCCCGCCCTCGAGGACGACCATCCCGATCGTGTCGTGGTCCTCCTCGACGGGCGCGCGGCCGCCGCGGTCCCCGCCGCTCCAGGCCGCGTCGGCGTCGGTGTTGCGCGGCGCCTCCTGCTCCTCCCGCCAGCGCTCCCACGCGGCGCGCGCGGCGGGCGTGAGCATGTCCTGCGTCGGGACGCCGCGGCCCACGGCGAACTGCCGCGCCCCGTCGCCGACGAGCAGCACGTGCGGCGTGTGCTCCATGACCATCCGCGCGACGGACACGGGGTGGAGCACGTCGCGGAGCGCGGCGACGGCGCCGCAGTCGAGCGTGTCGCCGCGCATGATCGCGCTGTCGAGCTCGACGACGCCGTCCGCGTTGGGGCGTCCGCCGTAGCCGACGGTGCCGATGGTCTCGTCGGCCTCCGTGACGCGCACGCCCGCCTCGACGGCGTCGAGCGGGT
>JAUIEF010000032.1 GCA_030428785.1 bacterium | reverse complement strand
GCTCACCTCGTAGGTGCCCTGCGCGACGGCACCTACGAGGTGAGCGCCCGCGCGACGGGGCACGCACCGTCGCCCGTCGTGGAGCGCACGCTCGCCGCCGGCGACCTCGTCGACGACGTGCGCGTCGAGCTGCCGCCCTCGGGCGCCGTGGCCGGTGTCGTGCTCGGCACCGACGGCGCGCCCGCGCGCGGCGAGGGCGTCGGCGTCTACCGGCCGGGCGTCGAGACGCTGTCCGCCTCGACACAGACCGACCGCGACGGCCGCTACCGCATCGACGGCCTCGAGCCCGGCACCTGGCGCGTGCAGGTCTACCCGAGCGTGGTCCGCGAGTTCACGGTCGTCGCCGACGAGACCACCGAGCTGCCGCTCACCCTCGGCGCGCGCCCGCTCCTCACGGGCACCGTCGTCGACCCGCGGACGGGCGCCGGTGTGCCGGGCGCGCGCGTCGAGCTCGGGTCGTTCCGCGAGACCGACGGCAAACGCTGGTGGTCGCAGTCCGGCTCGACGAAGACCGACGACGACGGCCGCTTCCGCTTCGACGACCTGCACGCCGGCACGCGGCTGCTCGTCGCGAGCCTGCCCGGCGGCGCGGCGTCGACGCCGCTGCCCGTAGGCCTCGACTGGGGCGAGGAGCGCGACATCGACGTCCCGCTCGGCAGCGCGCACGTCGCGGGCCGCGTCGTGACGCCGGACGGCTCCGCGCCGCGGTCCTCCATGCTGAAGCTCCGCGGCGCCGGAACGGGCTACGAGTTCCTGCCCTGCGAGAGCGACGGCACCTTCGTCCTCGACCACGTGGCGCCCGGGAGCTACGGCCTGTCCGCCTTCGCCACGGACAGCTACCACGTCGGGCCGCAGGAGATCGTCGTGCCGCCCGGGGGCCTCGACGATCTCGTCGTGCACGTCGCGCCCGCGGCCTCGCTCGTGTGCACCGTACGCCTCGCGAACGGCCAGCCCGTCGAGGAGCTCACGCAGGTGCAGGTCGTGCGTCCCGGCACGCACGACGACGTCTCGTGGGCGCGCACCGAGCAGGGCCGCGTGGAGCTCGAGCGGATCCCGCCGGGCCGCTACGACCTGATCGTCGGCGACCTCGGCAACGCGAAGCACTACGCGGACGACGACGCCTTCGTCCGCTGGCGCGAGCCCATCACGCTCGTCGGCGGCGAGCGGCGCGAGCTGGAGATCGTCGTCGAGCGGTGAGTCACCGAGCCGGCGCGACGACCGCCCGCACCCGCGCGCCCGGCTCCGGGTCGATCTCCGGCCAGTCGTAGCCGGGCGGCCTGACGCCCAGCGCCTCGGCGTACTCCACCCGGACCGTCCAGCGGTACGCGGCGAGGAACGGCACCCGGTAGGGCGCCCGGTGCCACCCGGCGGTCGTGCCCGTGCCGGGCCGTTCCGTGAACTCGAGGAACACGTTCAGCCGCCCGTCGACGCTCCGTCCGCGCGCGTCGCGCACGTCGATGTCGAGCACGCCGAACGCCGACGGGTCGATGACGACCGTCGCCGGCACGTCGGAGATCTCGATCGGCAGCGGGATGTCGGGCTCGCCGAGCATGCCGTGGATGCCGAGGTGCGCGCGCGTGTACGTCCCCTGCTGCAGGCCGCGGAGGTGGACGCGGTCGCCGACCCAGTCGGTGAGGTAGACGTGCTCGCGCCGCCCGTCCTCGGTGTGCAGGTCGAGGGAGGCGGAGGGGAACTCCGCGAGGCCCGCCGTGCGCTCGTTCCAGCCGAGGATCACGACGGTGAGATCGCCCAGCCGCTCGCCGTTGGGCGTCAGCGCGAGCGTCTCGACGAGGAGCCCGTCGCGCGTCGACGGGATCGCGACCTCGCGCCACAGCGTGTCGAAGCCGGGGTGCTTCACGCCGATGCGCAGCGGGGCCGCGGTCGCCGCGCGCTCGGGCTGCCGCGCGTCGACGAGCCGCACGCCCTCCAGGTGCGGCGGCACCTCGACGCCGAGCAGCAGGCGCTCGACCGGCGTGAACGGCATCGGGTCGAGCGTGCCCTCGGCGGGCCAGCGGGTGAGGTGGTCCGTGGCGCCGGGGACGTCCTCGAGCGGCGCGCCGAGGTGGTCCGTGACCTGCACGGCGAGCGTGTGCGCGCTCCACGCCCGGAGCTGCACGGTGCCGCGCACCTCGGGCCGCACGACGGCGGGGCGCATCGTCGCGAGGCCCTGCCCCGTCGCGGTGAGGTGCCAGGTGCCGGGCGGCACGCGCGCGGGGAAGCGGAAGGCGCCGCCGAAGACCGTGCGCGTGAAAAGCAGGCGACGCTCGGCGGGCGCGTCCTCGCGGGCGGCGCGCTCGGCGCCGCGCTCGCCCTCGCGGCGCTCCTCCTCGAGCAGCGCGACGACCTCCTCGCGGGTGGGCGGCGCGGGCCCGCGCCACGCGAGCACGGCGAGGCCGGCGGGCACCGCGTCCGGCCCCCACGCGCCGACACGACCGGCGAGCGGGTACGCGGGCAGCAGCTCGACGACGAGCGGCGAGCCCGCGCGGACGGCGTCGGCGACGCGCCCCGCGGGGACGGACGCGGGGAAGCAGGCCGGGTGGCGCACGTCGAGCGACGCGCCGGCCAGGACGTCGAGCGGGAGCGTGCAGCGGCCGCCGCCGTCGGTGGCGCGTCGCACCGCCGACGGCGCGGGCGTCGCCGGAGCGCCCGACGCGGCGGCTGACGCCGCGCGCGCGTCGCGCGACGTCACGGAGACCGTCGCGCCGGCGAGCGGGCGCGGCGCGTGCGCGCCACCGACGGCGCGCACGCGGACCTCGAGCGCGTCGCCCGGCGCGTGCAGCCGCGCGACCGGCGCGGTCGGCGCGGCGGGAGGCGGCGTGTCGGGCGTCGAGTGGGAGCTCGTCGCGTCCTCCCGAGGGCCCGTCGCGACGGGCGGCTCGGGAGCCGGCGCGTCCGCTCGCGCGTCGGGAGCCGTCACCCGAGCCGGCGTCCCCCGGATGTCGTCACCCCGACCGCCCGCGTCGCGCAGCACCCACCACGCCGCGCCCGCCGCGAGCAGCGTCACCGCGAGACCCGCGAGCGCGAGGCGTCGTCCGGCCGTCGTCGTCATGCGTCCCCCGGTGTCCCGGCCGTCGCGTCCGCGCGCGTCCCGACCGCGCGCCCTCGTGACCCGCTCGCGCCCGCGGCGCGGCGTCGCGTGAACCGACGTGCGCCGCGACGGTCGCGGCCACGCGTCGGCACGAGGATAAGACACCTCGCGCCGGGCCGTCTGTCATCATGTCCGCCGTCCCCCCGGAAGGAGGAGTGCCGTGAACGCCCTCGCCCGCCCCGCCGTCCTCTGCCTGCTGGCGCTCGCCGTCCCCACGGCCGCGCAGCACGCGTCCGACCCGCTCACCGCGACCGGCCGCGACCCCGCGCTCACCCTCTACAACGGCGGCTACGCCGTCGTGCGCGAGACGCTCGACCTCGAGCTCGCCGCGGGCGAGCAGCACGTCACCGTGACGGGCGCGACCTCCTCGCTCGAGGCGGACTCCGTCATGCTCCGTGACCCGACGGGCGCGCGCACGCTCGCCGTCCTCGAGCAGGGCTACCGCAACGACCCCGTGAGCCAGGAGCGCCTGCTCGCGCTCTACGAGGGCGAGACCATCCGCTTCCTCGTCGACGGTCCGGACGGCCCGCGTCACGTGAGCGGCCGCATCGTCCGCAGCGGCTACGGCCGCCCGACGTACGCGCCGGGGCGCGTCTACACGCCGGCGACCTCCCCCGTCATCGAGGTCGACGGCGAGCTGCGCTTCCAGCTCCCGGGCCTCCCGCTCTTCCCCGCGCTCGCCGACGACACGGTCCTCGAGCCGACGCTCTCCTGGGTGCTCGCCACGGACGTCGCCGGCCCGGTCTCCGCGGAGCTCGCCTACATCTCGGGCGGCTTCGGCTGGGACGCCGACTACAACGCCGTGAGCGACGACGGCGCCGACACGCTCGACCTCACGGGCTGGGTCACCATGTCGAACGCGAGCGGCAAGACCTTCCGCGAGGCGACGGTGAAGCTCATGGCGGGCGACGTCGCCAAGCTGAGACGGCAGGTCAGCTCGGCGAGAGCCTCCTCGGCCGGCATGTACATCGCGCCCTCGGACGCCCGGCAGATGACGGAGCGGACCTTCGACGAGTTCCACCTCTACACGGTCATGCGGCCGGTGACCCTGCGCGACGCCGAGAGCAAGCAGGTCGAGATGGTGCGCGCGGCCGGCGTGCCCGTGACGCGGCACTACGTCTACGACGGCGCCGCGCCGTCCGGCCGCCCCGGCGAGGACACGTGGTGGGCCCAGGACCGGCGGACCGTCCAGGACTTCGGCGCGGAGGGGCACCGCAAGGTCTGGGTGTTCCGCGAGTTCCGCAACGAGGAGGAGTCCGGGCTCGGCGTGCCGCTCCCCGCCGGTCGCATCCGGTTCTACACGCGCGACACGGACGGCCGCCTCGAGTTCACGGGCGAGGCCGACATCGACCACACGCCGCGCGACGAGACGATCCGCGCCTACACGGGCAACGCCTTCGACGTCGTGGGCGACCGCGTGCGCACGGACTTCACGACCGACCGCCGGTCGTGGGCCGAGGAGCGCTTCGTGATCACGCTGCGCAACCACCGCGACGACGCGGTGACCGTCGCCGTGCGCGAGCACATGTACCGCTGGACGCAGTGGGAGGTCCTCGAGTCGTCGCACCCGTACCGCAAGGACGACAGCCGGTCGATCACCTTCGACGTCGACGTGGCCGCGGACGGCGAGACCGTCGTCGAGTACCTCGTCCGCTACACCTGGTAGGCGCGGCGCGTCACGGCAGCCGCCCGAGGGCGTCCGCGCGCGCCCACTCGTCCCAGAGCGACTCGGCGAGCGCACGATACGCGGTGCGCACGTCGCCGTCGTGGAGCGACGCGACGGGCACGGCCGACAGCACCGACGCGAGCCGACCGTCCGCCGGCACGCGCGCCGCGGCGTGGAGCAGGAGCGCGGCCGCCCCCGCGCCGCCGTCGCGGACCAGCAGCGCCGCGAGCAGGTCCGTGAGCACGTCGGGATCCTCGAACCCCTGGAGCGCCTCGAGCACCGCGTCCGCCAGGCCCGCGTCCTCGAGCTGATCGAGGTGCAGCTCGCGCAGCGCCTGGGCGCGCAGCGACTCCGTCTCCACGTGCTCGACGATCGAGCGGACCACGAGCACGCACTCCGCGGGCGGCGCGTCGCCGATGGAGAGCATCTCGCCGGCGGCCCGCGCGTGCGGCGCGTCCGCCTCGACGGTCGCGAGCGCGGCGCGCCACGCTGCGCGCACCGCGGGCGTCGGCAGGTCGAGCCAGGACACGGCGTCGAGGAAGGTCGCCATGGGCTCGTCGCGCGTGAGCCGTTCGGTCGCGAGCTCCAGCACGAGGACGAGCGCGCGCGGCTGCGCGTCGTCCGTCTGCGTCGCGAGGTCCGACAACACCGAGGCCAGCACGTCCTGGTCCCCGATCGTCGCGAGCGCTTCCACGAGCGCCTCCGTGACGACCGTCCGGTCGAACGCGAGGTCCATGTCCTCGAGCAGGAACGCGCGCATGTCGAGGTCGGACGTGAGGTCGCGCGCCGCCGCGCGGAGCACGCGCGCGAGGCGCTTGCCGCCCGGCTCGTCGAGCTCGCGCGCGAGGGCGCTGTAGCCGCGGAGCCGCGCGGCGCTGCTCGTGTAGGTCGCGAGCACGTCGAGCGCGGGGCGCAGGCCGTCGTCCATGAGGATCGTCTCGATCCGGTGGTCGATGCCGAGGCCGACGTGTCGCGCGATGCGCGGCAGGACGCGCGCGAGCTCCTCGGCGAGCGCGTCGGCGTCGGCGGGCGCGCCGGCGAGCGTCCCCTCGAGCGCGGGGCGCCGGCCGTCGGCGGCGTTCACCGCGCGGATCGTGGAGAGCGCGCCGTCCTCCACGCGCCGCAGCGCGAACCCGCCGCGCTCGGCGATCCACACGAGCGACCGCAGGTCGTCGTCGAGCGTCGGCACGCCGCGGATCGCGAGGATCCAGTCGCCGCGGGCGTCCCGCCACTGCCAGGTGTCGAGGCCGTCCTGCGTGATGACGCGCGCCTCGGTCCAGTCCGCGTCGACCGTGAGGTGCGGTGCGTCGGCGCCCGCCTCCTGCGACGCCGCGTCGGGCGCGGGGCCGAGGACAACCGTCGTCACCGCGAGCGCGCGGGCGAGCCGCCCGATCGTCCCCGTCATGGCACGTGCCTCCACATCATGCGAGATGCCCCCCGGTGACCTCTTGTCCGCGAGCGTCCCGGGCGTCCCGGACTCTTCCCCAGGATCGTACGCGACACGCCGCGCGCGCGTCGCCCGCGCTCCCCTCGGGCGCGCGGACCTCTGCTAGGCTCGACTCCATGAGCACCCGATCCCTGCTGGACCGACTCCTTCGCTGCGCGCTCGTCGCGACGTTCGCCGCGCCGCTCGCCGCGCAGACGGCGCTCCACGTCGACGCGAGCGCCGCGCCCGGCGGCGACGGCACGTCGTGGGCGACCGCCTTCACCGACCTCGGGGACGCGCTCGACCTCGCGGCCCTCGACCCGCTCGTGGCGACCGTGCGCGTCGCCGAGGGCGCGTACCGCCCCGACCGCGGCACGCTCGACCCGACGCAGTCGTTCGTGCTCGTCGACGGCGTCGCGCTGCTCGGCGGCTACCCGACCGGCGGCGGCCGCGACGCCGCGCGCGACCCGGCCGCGCACCCCACCGTGCTCACCGGCGACCTGCTCGGCGACGACGGCCCGCCCGACCCGGTGACCGGCATCGTCGCCGGCTCGTCCGAGAACAGCCGGCACGTCGTGCGCGGTGTCGGGCTCTCGGCGGACACGGTGCTCGACGGGTTCACCGTGCGCTCGGGCGTCTCCTGGGGCCTCGCCGACGACGCGGGCGCCGCCGCGTGGCTCGACGGCGGCGCGCCCGTGCTGCGACGCTGCACCTTCGAGCGCTCGTGGGCCGGGAAGGGCGGCGGGCTCGGGCTCACCGACTGCGCGGCCGTCGTGACGTCGTGCACGTTCCGCGAGAACCGCGCGGACGACGTGGGCGGCGGGGCCGCCGTGCTCGGGCCGGTCGCGGCGACCTTCACCGACTGCACGTTCGAGGACAACCTCGGCGGGCTCGGCGCGGGGCTCGGGCTGGCGCCGACGGCGATCCTGTCCGGCCCCGGCAACGACAGCCTCGTCGAGCGCTGCACGTTCACCGCGAACCACGGCTCGGTGAGCGCGACGGCGGGCGGCGGGCTCTACGCGCGTCACGGCGCGCCCGTCGTGCGCGCGTGCACGTTCACCGCGAACTCGTCGGCGGGCGGCGGCGGGATGTTCGTCGACGAGGGCACGGCGACCGTCGAGCGCTGCCTGTTCGTCGACAACCGGCAGGGCGGCGACGGAGGCGGCGCGCTCTCCGTGACGGACTTCTCGAACCCCGACCCGGTCGGCACGACGGAGGTCGTCTCGTGCGCGATGGTCGGCAACACGGGCGGCGTGCTCGTCGTGCAGACGCACGTGCGCCTCGTCCAGTGCACGATCGCGGGCAACGTCGAGCCGGGCGCGCCGGTCTTCCTCCAGTGGCCCGCGGTGTTCGGGCAGCTCGGCGAGATCGACGTCGAGAACTGCATCGTCTGGGGCAACGCCGACCTCGGCTTCTCCGACGACGAGCGCGACCACCTCGCGGGCAACGTCGTGCTGCAGCCCGTCTACACCGTGACCTCGTCGACGGTGCAGGACTGGGCGGGCGTGCTCCCGGGCTCGGGCGACGGCACCGCGCCGCGCTTCGTCGGCCCGCGCGGTCCGGACGGCGACCCGCTCACGGCCGGCGACAACGACTACCGCCTCGCGCCCGGCTCGCCCGCGGTCGACGTCGGGCTGCCCGACGTGCTCCCCGGGAGCGCGGTGCTCGACCTCGACGGCCTGCGCCGCGTGCGCGACGGCGACGGGGACGGCGAGGCGGTCGTGGACCGCGGCGCGTGGGAGCGCGGGCCGTTCGAGGGCGAGGTCCTCACGCAGCCCTGACTACGGCAGGAAGCGGCCCTGCAGGTCCGGCGGCAGGATCGGGCACATGCCCTTCGGCTTCGGGAAGATCGACTTGCGGATCGCCGCGACGAAGTCGTAGACGCGGTCGCGGACGACGCGCGGCACGAGGCGTCCGGCGATCGACACGAGCCGCCAGCCGCCGCCGAGCCGTCGCAGGCAGTGGAGCGCGGCGTCCGAGCGCATGAGCAGGTCGCCGCAGGGCGTGCGCACGAGCACGCTGTCCGGGAGCTGCCCGAGCGGACCCTCCGGGATCGCCACCTTGAACGTCTCGCCCTGCAGCGGCGCGAAGGTGAAGGTGTCGCCGTGCGGGTCCTCCGCGAGCAGGAAGCGCGTGAAGCGGTGGCACAGGCCGCAGTCGCCGTCGTAGAAGACGGTCGACGCGCCGCGGCCGCCCTTCGCGGGCACCCACGACGGCTGGAACGCGACGAGGTGCACGAGCACGAGCCCCAGCCGCGCGTCGACGCCGACGAGGAGCAGCGCCGCGACGAGCTGCCCGACGAGCATGACGCCCCACGCCCACGGGCGCGTCGCGCGCAGCAGCGCGAGCGGCACGAAGAGCGCGTGCGCGGCGAAGGTCGCCCAGGTCGCGCCGCGCAGAACGCCGTCCGGCAGGTGCGCGACCCACGAGACGAGCGCGCCGTCGCGCGCGCGCGGTCCGGCGAGCAGGTCGGAGAGCGCGCTCCCGTCGTGCCACGCGGTGTCGTGCCACCACCAGAGCGCCGTCCATCCGGTGACGGCCGCGAGCACGAGCCACGCCGTGACCCCGACCGCGGCCCGCGAGCTCCAGTCGCCGCGCGGGTCGACGCGCCCGCGCGCCTCGAGCGAGCCGTACGGACCGGACGCCGACGCCGCGTGCAGCACGAGCACCGCGATGAACGCGAGCGCGCCGATCGGCGGCAGCAGCGGGTCGTGCCCCGCGAAGAGGACGAAGACCGGCACGAGCGACGCGGCGGCGATCCGCTCGCTCCAGCCGAGCACGAGGAGCAGCGCGACGAGCGCGCCGAGGACGACGAGGCCGAGCGCGACGCCCTCCGCGCCGTCGGGCGTCGCGGCGGTCGAGACGCCGTCGCCGAGGTGCCCGCCGAGCACCCCGAGCGCGTCGGGCATCCACGACGCGAACCAGCGCCCGACGGGCCCGTCGCCGAACGCCCCCCGCGGGCGCGGCCCCGCGACGAGCTCGTCGGCCCTTGGCAGCAGCCGCGCGAAGTGCACGAACACGACGAGCCCCGTGAGCACGCGGACGACGCTCGCCTGCCCGCCGGTCCAGCGCCCGGGGCGCAGGACGGTCTCGCCGTGCGCGTCGCAGGCGGCGGTCGGCGGGGTCGTGTCGGCGGGCGGGCTCACACTCCCAGTGTGCCCCGCCGGCCCGCCCGGGGCCACGTCAGCCGCTGCGGACGACGGCGGACGCGACCCGCCCCGCCTCCAGCCGCACGTCGAGGAGCATGGGGTCGGCCAGGCCCTGCCCGACGATCCAGATGAGGTGGCCGTCGCGGTCGTGCCCCGGCGGACCGAGCATCCGGCGCAGCTCGGCCTCGGGGAGGCCCGTGAGCAGCTCACGCGTCACGGCGTCGCGCGCCATGCCGATGCGCATGTTCGAGCGCGTCGTGCGCCAGCGGGCCTCCGTGAACGTGTCGGGGGGGCGCAGCCACGGCGGGCCGACCCACAGGAAGACGGCCGCGACGACGGCCGCCCCGACGAGCTGCGCCGCCTGCCGGCGCGGCGGCATGCCGGGGAGCACGATCAGCCACGTCGGCACGCCGAGCACGACCACCACCGCCGCGGCCGGCAACACGAGCAGCGCGGCGACGTCCAGCGCGAACATCCCGGCCGCCGCCGCGAGCAGGACGGCGCAGGCCGTGACGAGCGCCCACGGGACGCGCGCCCACCACGGCAGACGCAGCCCGCTCCACGTGACGAGCGAGAGCCCCGCCAGCCCGAGCACCGTCATGCCCTTCGCCGGCGCGCCGACGCCGCCGCCCGTCACGGCGTGGAGGACCATGAAGAGCGCACCGAGCACGATGAGGGCGACGAGCATCCCGCGCGTGACCGACCGGCGACCCGCGATGTTCTCCTGCTCGTCCGACACGCCTCAGTCCGCCCGCGCCCAGGAGTCGGTCACCGTGCCGGCTTCGTCGAGGGTCACGATGAGCTCATGCCAGCCGGCGCCGTAGACGAGCCGGGCGGCGTCCTCCTCGTCGGGCTCGCCGAGCATCGCCACGAGCTCGTCGCGCGTGAGGCCGCGCGCCAGGTCGCGGGCGGCGAAGTCGTGCGCCATGTCGCCGCGCCGCTGCGTCGGTGTGGCGGACCAGTCCTCGCGGGACCAGACGGCCGGCCCCTCGAAGGGCTCGAGCGCTTCGTCGATGCCCTGCCCGATCACGGCACCCAGCACGACGAGCCAGCCCGCGAAGAACACGAGACCCAGACCGACCCCGAGCGCGAGCCTCGTCCAGCGCCCTCGATCGACCCTGCGCATCCCGTGTGCTCCGACCTTCCGACGCGTCGCGCCCTCCGGCGCGGCGGCCCCATCGAACCACACCGTCGCGGATCGGTCGCGCCCCTGAGCCGCGCTCCATCCATCGGCTATCCTCGGTGCCGCCGATCCGTTCCGCCCTCGGCCCCGCCTCCGGAGTCCTCCCGCGTGCCGTCTGTCCCGCCGACCCGTCGCGGCGACGCCGTCCGTCGCCCGCCCGCACGCCCCGCCCCCACCCGTCGCGACGTGCTGCGCTCCGGCGCCGCGCTCGCCGCGCTGCCCGGCGTGCTCGCGCCCGGGGCGTTCGCGCTCGGCGCACGGCAGGACTCCGCCGATGCGCCGCCCCGCCACCCGAACGTCCTCTTCGTGCTCGCGGACAGCCACCGCGCGATCTCGACCGGCTGCTACGGCGACCCCCAGGCGATCACGCCGCACCTCGACGCCTTCGCCGGCGAGGGCATGCGCTTCTCGTCGGCCGTCGCGAACACGCCGCTGTGCCGGCCCTACCGCGCGTCGCTCATGACGGGCACCTGGGGCCACCGCAACGGCATGCTCACGAACGTCTCCGACATCAACTTCGGCGTCGAGGGGCGCCGGCAGTGGACGCCCGGCGAGCTCCCGACGCTCG
Source organism: bacterium (assembly GCA_030428785.1). Taxonomy (GTDB): domain Bacteria; phylum Planctomycetota; class B15-G4; order B15-G4; family B15-G4; genus JAUIEF01. The sequence goes on along the minus strand of JAUIEF010000032.1, from coordinate 25,465 downwards.
GCGAGACGTTCCGCGCGGCGGGCTACCGCTGCGGGTACGTCGGCAAGTGGCACCTCGGGTCCGCGTTCACGCAGCCCGGCGACCCGCTGCGCTTCGGCTTCCACGACGGCTGGGCCGCCGCGATCCACCCGGTGCACGACTACTACCGCTGGAACTACGTCGACCAGCAGGGCGAGACGATCTCCGGACAGGGCGCGTTCCGTCCCGCGATGGAGGCCGGCCTCGCGCTCGACTTCATCGACGCGGACGACGAGCGCCCGTTCTTCTGCGTGCTCTCGTGGGGACCGCCGCACGACCCCTTCGCGCCGCCCGAGGAGTACCTGCACTACGACGACATGACGCTGCCGCCGAACATCCCGCGCGGCGGCGACGCGGAGCGCATCGCGCGCGAGGAGCTGCCGCTGTACTACGGGCTCGTCGAGGCGCTCGACCACGAGTTCGGCGCGCTGCTGCAGGCGCTCGAGGCGCGCGGTCTCGCCGACGACACGATCGTCGTGTACGCCTCCGACCACGGCAACATGATGGGCGCGTTCAACTACCTCGGGAAGGAGATGCCGTACCACGAGTCGACGGGCGTGCCCTTCCTGCTGCGCTGGCCGGGGCACGTCGAGCCGGGCTCGGTCATGCGCTCGCCGTTCGGCGCGCCGGACGTCTTCCCGACGCTGCTCGGGCTCGCGGGCGTCGAGCGCCCGGCGGGCATCGACGGCTTCGACCTCTCGGCGCGCATCCTCGGCCGCAACGCGGCGCCCGACCAGCAGGCCGCCTACCTCGCCGCCTGGGACGTGCGCGCGATCAGCGCCGAGGGCTGGCGCGGCGTGCGCACGGAGCGCTACCTCTACGCGCGTCGCGCGGACAAGCCGTGGATGCTCTTCGACCTCGTCGACGACCCCTGGCAGCTGAACGACCTGCGCAAGGACCAGATCCCGCTGCGCAAGGAGCTCGACGGATTGACGTTGGAGCTCATGGAGAAGTTGGGGGATCGGTGGTCTTGACGGGGTTTCGGGTACGGGGGCGTTCCGTGACTCCCGGCCCCAGCAGCTGACCGCGGGCCCTGCCCACGGCAGCTGAGGGGCCATCGACGGATCCTGGACATCGGGCCGGGGGGACTCGAGGCGGGGGGGCCGAGCACCTCGGACGCAGCCCGCTGACGGCGCGCGTCCGGTCGCCCCGGGCGCACGCCGATGCCGTCCGGTTCGCGGTTTCGCCGCGCCGCCGCAACCTGCTGCTCCGCGAGGCCGGTAGACTCGCCGCGTTCCTTTCCCCCGTGGAGACCGCCATGCGCATCGCGTTGGCAGCCGGCCTCGCCGGCGCACTCCTCCTGGCCCCGGCACGCGCGGCGGACGGTCCGTCGCTCGCCGTCGGCGACCGGGCGCCCTCCCTCTCGATCGCCGAGTGGGTCAAGGGCTCGGCCGTGCCCGACTACGAGGCCGGCCACGTGTACCTCGTGGAGTTCTGGGCCACCTGGTGAGGCCCCTGCGTGGCGAGCATGCCGCATCTCTCGCAGTTGGCGAGGGAACACAGGGACGACGGCTTCACCGTCATCGGGGTCACCGCCGAGGATCGGCGCAACACCCTCGAAAAGGTCCGCGAGATGGTCGCGGACAAGGGCGACGGGATGGACTACACCGTCGCGTGGGACACGGGCCGCGAGACGTACGCGGCGTTCATGGACGCGTCGGGATCGCGCGGCATCCCCACGAGCTTCCTCGTCGACGGTGACGGAAAGGTCGCGTGGATCGGCCACCCGATGGGCGTCGACCTCCCGCTCGGGATGGTCCTCGACGGGACGTGGAACTACGAGGAGGGTCCCGCGCTCCTGGAGGAGATCGGCGAGCGCAAGATGTCGGTGTCCATGTCCTTGGAGAGCGACCCCGCGGCGGCGCTCGCGACGCTCGACGCGCTCGCCGAGGAGCACCCGCTCGCCGTGAAGGGCATGGAGCGGGTGCGCTTCGACCTCTACACGCGCATCCCCGCGCGGCACGAGGACGCGGCGAAGTTGGGCCGGCACCTCGTCGGGATCGCGGTCGAGGAGGGGAACTCCGGGAGCCTCAACGGGCTCGCGTGGATGCTCGTCGACCCGGAGGTGCCGCGGGAGCATCGCTTCCTCGACCTCGCGCAGCTCGCGGCGGAGCACGCCGACGAGCTCACGGGCGGGACGGACGCGTCGATCCTCGACACCGTCGCGCGCGTGCACTCCTGGAAGGGCGACCTCGCGAAGGCCGTCGCGATCCAGACGCGAGCCGTCGAGCACGCCGAGGGGCGTCAGAAGGACGCGCTCGCGGAGGTGCTCGCCGAGTACGCGGCGGCCGCCACCCGCGCGGAGCTCGAGGCGCTCGGTTACCTCGGCGGCGACGACGAGGGCGACGGCTGAGCCGACGCCCGTGACGCGCCTCGTCGCGCGTCGCACCGCGGGCTCGCGCCCGCACGCCGCCGGTCGTCCGCTCCGCGAGGGGCGGGCGGCCGGCGGCGACCCGGTCCGGCGGCGGCGGGCGGCGTCGGCCGGGCTCCCGACGCCGCCCGTCGGCACGTCACGTCACGGCCCGTCGGCGCCCGCGAACTGGGCGACCCAGTCCGCGAGTCGGCCGGCCTCCATCGCCGCAACGCGCGCTGCCGACCACGCGAGGACGGGCTCCGGGAACAGGAGCTCGGTGGAGAGCTCCTGCTCCTCGCCGTCACGGGATTCGGCGAACCGGAGGCGCGCTCCGAACACCGAGGGCTCGCTCTCGTCGGGAAATGCGAGAGCCGGGCGCTCGATGAGCGCCGCGATGAGCGCCGCACGATCCGTCTCGGGGAGCGCGAGGTACTCCCCCCTGGGCAGCACGACCGTCGCCGTGCCGTCCTCGCCGGTGCGACCGTCGATCCACGCGAGCCCGGACGCCACGTCGAGGCCGTGCGACACGAACGACTCCGGTGTCCGGCCCTGTCCTTCGAGGAACCGCAGCATCACGCGGTGCGCGGGACCGAAGGAGTGCGGACGCCCCTCGCGCACCGTGGGCAGCGGCAGCGCGATCGGCGTCTGCTCGATGGACAGCGGGGGCACGGACCATCCGTCGTCGATCCGCACCGTGTCCGTCACGTCGGCGATGAGCTGGCCGATCGACTTGCCGTCACCCTCGAGGAAGCTCATCGAGAAGTTGTATTGACCGCCGTCGGGCGAGACGAGGATCAGGACGAGCAGGTGCAGCTTGCGCCGATAGCCGTGGACGGAGCCCTCGGTGCAGACGTACTGCGCCTGTCCGTAGCCGGCGATGTCGATCGCTCCCTGCGTCACGAGCCGCTCGTTCCCCAGGTAGGCGACCTGGCCCCAGGCCGTCGAGCCCTGCCCGCGGTACCGGGCGAAACCGTAGCCCATCGCCGTCCCGGGGCGCGCCATCGGCGCCTGGTCGCCGTAGAAGGAGAAGACGAGCGCGCCCTCCGTGAGCGAGCGCCCGGCGGATCGGGCTTCGTGGTTTCGCGCCTCGTCGAGCTGGTAGGTGTCCTCCCGGTACTCGTCGAGCACCTCGAACGTCACCGGGCCCGTCGTGAAGCGACCGACCTCCGGCAAGGACCCGGCATCCGCCGAGGCCGTCGCCGGCACCTCGGTCCGGTCCTCGCCGAGCACGAACGACGGGTCGTCCGGGATGAGCACGGGGCCGAGCTCGATGCGCGCCGAGCCGCCGCGCCGGCGGAGCGACCAGTCACCCGTGAACACGAGCTCGTGTCCCGCGCGCGCCAGTCGGAGGTCGTACGTCGCGCCGAGGTCCGCGCCCCGACCGCTCACGTACGACGTCTCGCGGAACCGCAGGTGGTAGCCGTCACCCTCCTCGGTGAGTCGGCCGCTGAACCTCGTCCGCGTCGCGAGCGTGGTCCACTCGATCTCGCCGGTGACGCGGCCGGTCTCCTCCGCCTCGAGGAACACGACGCGGCACGGCCACTTCGAGGCGCGTCCGGAGACCTCGCCCAGGTCGGGCAGGTTCCGGGCGATCACGTAGGGATGGGTGTACGTCGACGCGGGGACGGGCGTCGCGAAGCCGAGCCGCAGCGCGCGGCACCCCGTGAGGAGCGCCAGGCAGCAGATCAGCAACGTCGTCGTCCGGGAAAGCCGGATCCGGTGGTGGGACATGGGATGTCCTCCTTCGTCTTGCCGGGGGTGGATGGAGGTCAGAGCTGCTCGGTCCAGACGCACGTCGCCTCGAGGGGCAGCGGCGGGGACACGCCGTCATCGGCGGGCAGCGTCCCCGCGAACGTCGCGCGCAGCAGCGGCTCGCTCCCGGGGATGAGCTCGAGCGTGCAGGCCGCGTCGCTCAGCGGGTCGTAGCTGAGGTCGTAGGACTCGTAGGAGTCGTCGTCGTCCTCGTCGCCGACGGAGAGCAGGATGCAGACATCCTCGGGGAGGAACGTGAAGGGGCCGTCCGCGAGGTCGTGCGAGTCGACCACGAACGCCGTGAGGAGCGCGTCGACGGTCCTGCCGTCGTCGAGATCGAAGGAGACGTCCGCCCACACCGAGACCGTGAAGTCGCCGGCATGTCCCCAGGACTCGTCCGTGTCCTCGTTGAAGAAGGCCTGGAATCGCGGGGTGATGATCTCCACGGCCGGGTCGCGATCGACGGCCAGGATGGGCGGCGGCTCGGAGGTCACCGACCCGGCGAGGCTCACGGGCTGCGACGCGTTGACCAGCGGGTGGATCGAGCCGGCCACGCCGACGTCGATGCTGCCGTCCCCGTGCGGATCGAGCGTCACGTCGAGCGCTCCGCCCTCGGTGAGCTGCCAACCCTTCGCCGTCTGGCCCTCGCCCACACCCGTGGCGTACTGCGCCCACCACGCCGAGCCCGAGACCTGTTCCTCGATGGCGACGTCCGGGACCGGCACGTCCACGACCAGGTGCCGCGAATCCGACGGCGAGTCGTCGGCGGCGATGAGCAGCAGGTGCCACCCCTCGAGTCCGATCCGCATGAAGTGGAGGGCGCTCGCCGGCGTCCACCCCTTGCCGTTGACCAGGATGTCGCCCTGCGGCACGGGCGGCTGGGTCCCGATGATCGTGAACGCGTTCGCGAGCGACGACGTCCCGAGGTGGGTCTCGACCGTGACGAACGCCTCGCCCGACGGGACCTTCTTCGGCAGCCGGATCCTCAACGTGTCCGTCGCCGCGTCCCACCCTCGGATCGGCACGCTCTTGTCCCAGATGCGGACGCTCCCGGGCTTCGCCCCGAGGTGCTCGACGGAGAGTTCGACCTCGTCCTTGGGCTCCGCGACCTCGACCGCCGTGCTGACCCCGCCGGGCGGCATCACGGTGAACCCTCCTGCGAGGCGCACCTCTGGGCGTCCCTTGCCCTTCGGCTTGACCACGACGTCCCATGCGCCGGGCGCCAGCTTCTTCCGGTGCTTCAGCTCCACCGTGACCCGGTCGCCGGCCACCGATTCGACGACGAGCTTCACCTTGAGCGGCTTCTTCGGGCTCTTGCCCGGACGCTCGAGCCAGACCTTCGGCTTCTTCGGGCCGAGGTCGGTCGGAGCCTCGATCGTGAGGACGTCGCCGGACGTGCCTTCGTCGGGCGTGACGACGAGCTGCGCGCCGAGGGGCGCGGAGAGGGCGAGCAAGGTGGCCAGCAGCAGGGCCGGCAGGCGTAGAGGTGCGGACATGACAGGACTCCCGGATCGAGGTGCGCGAGTCGTCTGCCGACCCGCTCACCCTTCCAGGCGACGTCCGCGGGCGAGTGCCCGGACTTCCCGCGGCACGCCTCCGGCCTAATCGTCCTCGAGGTCGGCCAGCGCGTCCCACATGGCGGAGACGCAGGCCTGACGCGCGGCGAGCGCGTGGTCGTCGTCGGGCTCGAGCTCGAGCCACGCCCGCACCACGGACCACGCCTTGAACGGTGCGCGCTCCGTCATCCAGTGCAGGTACAGCGCCTCGTACTCGGCGTGCTGCGGCGACTCGATCTCCTCCAGGTGGTCGGCCGCGACGCTCGAGTGACCGAACTGGCTCAGGGCCTCCGCGACGCGGAACTCGTGGTACTCGTCGAGGTCGACGCCGAGGCTCGTGATCGCGGCGATGTTGTCGATCGAGTCCACCGAGATGCGGTCGCGATCGGCGGGGGCGAGGTCCCCGTCGCGATCGAGCAGGGCGTAGTGCCAGTGCACGAGCGTGAGCCAACGCCGGGAAGCCTGCTCGACGCCGCGCACGACCGAGGGTTGCTCGACGGCCTCCCGGAGCGCATGCCACGCGGCGTCGAGCGGCTCGAGCCGCTCCTTGCCGACGGGTCCGACCTTGGACATCCGGTGCTCGTGGGAGATCTTCCACAGTCGGCTCGTGCCGAGCATCAGCGACGTGAACCCGTCGCCGAGGGCGTCCCGCGCGATCGCGAAGCGCTCCGCCGCCGCCTCGAGGCGGTAGGTGTTCATGAGCACGGTCGCCGGAGCGTTGCCGTCCCAGCCGCACGCCGCGATGCCGCGGAGTCCGTCCGCCATGGCCTCGAAGTGCGCGGGCACCACGGGCGGGAACAGGTCGACTCGCGAGGCCGTCTTCGCGGCCGCCCGCTCGGCGGCGTCGGCGGCCGCGCCGAACAGAGCGGACTCCTCCTCACCGATCGCCGCCTCGCCCGTGAAGAGTGCCGTCGCGGGCAACCGATCGACCGCCTCGAACCACGCGATGAGCGCCTCGGCGGTCTCGATCATCGGGCGGGGAACGACGCTCCTGATCTTGCGCTTCGTCTTGTCCCGGATATCGCCGTACCTCGACGTGGCGCGCGTCAAGACACGGCGCGCACCCTCCCAATCGGCGTCCGCGCACGCGGTCAACACGTCGAGCAGCAGCGGCGCCCCGTCCAGGGAGGACTCCTGCTCGTACACCAACTGCCGGAACGGTGCGGGTGCGGTGTCTCCCCGGAGCGCGCGGAGCAGCACCCAGTGGTTGCGACTCACCTGGTCCAGAGGATCCCGTTCGAGCAGCTCCTCGAGCGCCGCGAGCACCTCCTGTGCCCGGAGAGACGTCCATGCGGCCGTGATGAGCGAGGCCAGGTCGCCCGCGTCCGCGGCATGGGACTCCAACCGCTTCGCAGCGTCGTCCGGCCGCCCCTCCGCGAACGCGATGGAGGCCAGCGCGGTCGACGCCTGTTCGTACGCCGCGTGCGACGCCGGCACCTGCTCGAAGGAGCGTGCGGCCTCCGAGGAGCGGCCCAGTCTCAGGAGCGCGATCCCGTGGAGGAGCGCGAGGCGCCCGGCCCGCGTCGCAAAGGCGACCGTGTCGGGAGCGGAGCCCCGCAGGACCAGCTGGCCCTCGGCGAAGCGCCCCTCGTCGACGAGCCGCGCACCCTGGGTCGTACGTTCGGGGAGTCGCTCCTGCGGTGACGGCAGCGTCTCGACGAGTTCGACGACCTCCTCGCTCAGACCGCTTCCGTGCGCCAGCTCGACGCCCTGGAGGTAGAGATCGAGGCTCCCTTCGCGCACGTCCCGGACCCGATCCTCGAGCTCGATCGCCTGCGCTTCGAAGGCCGCATTGCGCGCGACGAGGTCGTCGTTCGTCCGCCACGCCAGCGCCGTGGCGACGACCAACGACACGACGAGCACCACACCCGCGACCGCCGCCGTCCGGTTGCGCTTCGTCCACGCGACGAGCTCGGCCACCGGTCCCGTCGCGTACGCGGCCACCGTCCGCTGGTCGAGGAACGCCTCGAGGTCCGCGGCCATGTCGTGGGCCGATCTGTAGCGCGAGGCGCGGTCAGGGTCCATCGCGCGTCGACAGATGGCGACGAGCGCGGCGGGCGGCTCCGGGACGCGCCCCCGATGAGCGTACCCCGGCGCGTGCTCCTCCCCGTCGGCACCCTGACCGTCGTAGGCCGGAGGCCTCCCGCGGAGGACGTGGTGCAGGATCGCCCCGAGCGAGAACACGTCCGAGCGCTCGTCCATCGCGGCCCCGTCGCCGCGGCGCTGCTCGGGCGACATGTACGAGAGCGTCCCCACCGCGCCGCCCGCCTGGGTGAGCCGGCTCGCGAGGGCGTCGTCGATGAGCGACGGGCTGCCCTGCGCGCCCCGCGATCCCGATCGCCGACGCATGTCGAGCGCGAGCCCCCAGTCGATGACGTGCACGTTGCCCGTCTCGTCGAGCCGCACGTTGTCGGGCTTGAGGTCCCGGTGGACGACGCCGCGCTGGTGTGCGTGGCCCACCGCTGCGCACACCGATCGGAGGGCCTCGACGAGCCGGGGCAGCGACCAGGTCTCCTCGCCCGCCACGCGCCGCTCGATCGCCTCGCGCAGGTCGATGCCCTCGAGGAACGGCATGACGAGACACGGCGCACCCTCGTCGTCGACGACGACCTCGAGCAGGGGCACGACGTGCGCGTGGTGCATCCGCCCGAGCAGCCGCGCCTCCTCGAGCAGCCGCGCGACGGCGCGCGCCCGGAAGCCCTCGCTCCGCTCGCCCGCCTCGCCGACGTTCGCCCGCTTGAGCGCGACGCGCCGACCCGTGACCGAGTCGTCCGCCGCCGTGACGACGCCGAAGGTGCCGCTCCCCACCGGGTCCTCCGCGCCGAAGGGCCACGTCCCCGGGCTCACCGCGCGGAGCTCCTCCAGGAGTCGCGCGATCCTGTCGAGCAGCTCCCGGTCCGCGACGCCGTCCGCGGCGCCGCTGCGCGAGGCGAGCGCCGCCAGCCCGGCCGCCCGCGCCAGTCTGTTCTGGGCGCCGAGCAGCGCGCGAAGCTCCGCCGCGGCGGCCGGGTGCCGCTCGAGGAGCGCCTCCACGTCGACGCTGCCGCCCCGCAGCCGGGTGAGCTCCACGTACTCGAAGAGCGCGTCGGCCGAGGCGCCCGCCGCGGGTTCGGGAACGACGTCGTCGTCTCGCATGCTCTGGGTCCGCGGGGGGCTGGCGTCCGGATCCTCGCACGGGCCCGGGGACGGCCCGCCACCCTCCAGGCGACGTCCCGCCCCGCGTGCCCGCCTCGAGACGATACGATGCGGGGCCGATGTCCTTCGACCCGGTCCGCAGCAGCCTCCCGCCCATCGAGAACGTCTCGAGGGAGCTGCTCCGTCGACACCAGGCCGGGGAATCGGGGGCGCTGGACGAGCTCCTGGGCCGCTACCTCCCTCGCGTGACGCGCATCGTCTCCGCGCGCCTGGGCAGCGCCCTGGCGAAGTGGATCGAGGTGGACGACGTCGTCCAGGAGATGTTCCGCCGCACGCTCGACGCGCTGGACGACTTCGTCCCGCGGGACGACAAGAGCCTCATGCGGCTCTTCGCGACGAAGGCGGAGCAGGTCATCCGCGACGAGCACAAGCACGGCCGGCGCGACAAGCGGGACCGCCGGCGCGAGGTCGGCTTCGACCCGCACGCCTCCCATGCCCACCCGGCCGGCGTCGGTGACAGCCCCTCGCAGGACGTGTCGAAGAAGGAGCTCGCCGCGTGGATCGACGAGATCGTCCACGGCCTCGAACCCGACCTGCGGGAGGTGTTCGTGCAGCGGGTCTACCTCGAGAGCACCTGGGAAGAGACGCGCGTCGCGCTCGACCTCACGACGCGCCAGGCCGCCGAGCGCCTCTACACCAAGGCGCAGCTCGAGATCGTCAAGGTGCTGGCGCGCGGCCGCCCCGGGCCCGACGCCGTCGACTGAGCGCGACGAGCAGTCCCGCACGACGCCCCGCGCCGGGGCCTGACGGCGGCGCCCGGCGGGGGCCGGCCCGAACCGCACCGGGCACCCGCCGCGGGACGTCGCCTGGATGTCCGGCCCCCAGCCGGAGATCCCGCCATGCCGTTCACCGTCCTCCGCTCCGACGCCCGCACGTCGATTCCCCTGCGCGTGCTCGTCGCCCTGCTGCTCCTGCTCGTCGTACCCGCCGCGGCGGACGACGTCCTCGCCGTCGGCCCCGGGGCGCGCGTCCTCGGATCACTCGAGTCATCCGACGACGTCGACACCCTGGTGGCGCACGGCCTCGCGGGCGAACGGACGCGCGTCGTCGTCACCGGTCGCGGGGGGCTGCGCCCGCGCGTCCGGTTCCTCGACAATCGGACGGGGCTCGTGCTCGCCGAGGACGGGGACGGGACGTCGCGCCGCGCGCGCGCCGTCGTCGAGCTGCCGACGTCCGGCGCCTACCGGGCGGAGATCCTCTCCGCGGACGGAGCCCCGGGCGACTACCGCGTGCGGGTCGGCAAGCGGCCCGCGCGCCGCGGCGCCCGCACCGCCGTGGACGGGGCGGCGATCTCCGAGGAGCTGTTCGTCCTCGCGGGAGAGAGCCTCCGGCTCGTCGCGCGCGCCAAGGGACAGGACCCCGATCCGCCCGGCGTCGCGCTCTCGGGCGACCCGCTCCCCGAGGACTGGGAGCTCGACGTCTTCGAGAAGGGGCGCGCGACCCGCATCCAGGAGCTCGTCGTCGAGCGGACGGGCGTCGTGCGCATCGACGTCGGCGGAGCTCCGTCGACGACGTCGCTCCGTCTGCGCTGGTCGGTGCGACCGCCGCGCCGGATCGTCGAACCCGTCACCCTCGTCGACGCGCGGACCTCGCCCGCGGACGGCGAGACGGGCGTGACGTCGCGGCGGCCGGTCGTCGTGACGTTCAGCGACCCGATGGCGTTCGACGGCGACCATGGCGACGCCGTCTCGTTGTCGCTCGTGGACCCGGACGGCGCCGTGACGCCGCTGGACCCCGCCGACCGATGGACGCGCTGCTCCGCCGACGGCCTGCGCCTCAGCGTGTACCCGTCGCCCGGCACGGTACCGCCCGGCGCGACCGTGGAGCTGTCGCTCGACGGCGACGCCCTCCACGACAGACGCGGGGTGCCCGCCGACCTCGACGGCGACGGGATCGCGGGCGGCATGTTGGTGGCCCGCTGGAGCACGCTCCCCATCGACCCCGTCGAGGACACCGTCCTGTGCGGCCGCGTGCTCGCGTCGGAATACGGCGACGGCGGCGTGAACGTGCCGATCGAGGGAGTGCACGTCACGGTCGACGGCCTCCCCGGCGTGGAGGCGTACACGGAGGCGGACGGGAGCTTCCAGCTCGAACCGGTCCCCGCGGGGCGCGTGTTCGTGCACATCGACGGCGCACCGGCCGTGGCGCCGCCCGGGTTCCGGTACCCCACGGTCGGCAAGGCCTGGGTGTCGACGGCGGGCGCCGTCACGAACGTCGGGACGGTGCACCTGCCCGCCCTCGCCGACCAGCTCCTCGTGCCGCTCTCCGAGACGGAGCCCACGACCGTGCGGATGGTCCCCGAGCAGCTCGCCGCCCTCGAGCAGGCGGACCCGGGCCTCGCCGCACAGCTCGAGCGCGTCGAACTCGAGGTGCCGCCCGGCAACCTCTACCACGTGGACGGGAGGCCGGGGGGCGCCGTGGGTGTCGCGCCGGTCGCGCCCGACCGGCTGCCCGGCCGACTCCCCGCCGGGCTCGCGCTCCCCATCGTGATCACGATCCAGACGGACGGGGCGTCGCGCTTCGACGTGCCGGTCCCCGCGACCTTCCCCAACCTGCCGGACCCCGCGACCGGGGCGACGTTGCCGCCGGGTGCGAAGTCCGCGCTCTGGAGCTTCGACCACGACGCGGCCCGGTTCCGCATGGTCGGCGGCATGACCGTGAGCGACGACGGCCTCACGATCACGACCGACGCAGGCGTCGGCATCCTGGCGCCGGGATGGCACGGCCCCGCGCCCGGCGCGGTCATCGAGCTGCTGCCGCAGATCCTCCAGTGCGACAACCAGGAGCTCGCGTACCACGCGTCGGTCCTCTACTCCGCCGGCGTGGACCTCGCGACGAGCATGTTCGGGTGGGACAAGTCGGACAAGTGCATCGCCAAGGCGAACAAGCTGGCGTACGCGGCGCGGAAGCGGCTGAAGAAGGCCGCCGGACAGTCTCGCGCCTGCAAGGACCTCGGCCTCCTGGCCAAGTCGACGAAGTCCACGGCAGACCTGCTCGGCGCGTGCCTCTCGTGGCCGAAGAAGCCGCTGCAGAAGGCGGTCGACAAGGCGAAGCAGGTGTTCGCGGTGGGGTACGAGGGCGAGAGCTTCACCGAGTCCTGCCTGGGCCTGAAGGCCAAGGACGGCGGGCGGCTCGACAAGGCCCTCGCGCAGGGGAAGATCTTCTTCGAGAGCTACACGGTCACGACGGCGATCCTGGAATCCGTCGCCGGCACGAGCCGCGTGAAGAACTTCTTCCTGCTCGCCGGCACGGCGCTCGAGAAGCTCGACGCGCTCGTGTGCGACGACCCGAAGCAGCTCGTGACGGTCGACGACGACCTGGCCCGGTCGCTCGACGACCTGCGCGACGCGACCGGCGGCCTGATCGACGAGCTGGACGACGTGCCGCTCTCCGAGTTGGCGGACGCGTTCCGGCCGGGTCGACAGGCGGTCCGCAACCTCACGCGCTTCGGACGCGCCCTGTCGAAGGGGGCCGAGCCGCCGGCCGGTCCCGTCTACTGGGGCTTCTCGTGGGAAGGCGGCACGATCCGCGCTGTCTCGCAGGGGACGTGGACCCAGTCCGTCCCGCCGAACCGCACCGTGGGCGTCGTGGGTTTCTCGCCCGTCGACCGCAAGGTCGTGTCGTTCGACGCGCAGACGGGGGACGCCGGGTCCACGGCGTACGCAGGGCCCGCGTTCCTGGCGCCCGCGGATGACCTCGACGACACGGACGGGGACGGCATCCCCGACGTCGCCGAGCCCTCCGTCGGCACGGATCCGGCCGATCCGGACACGGACGGCGACGGCATCGGCGACCTCGACGAGCTGCTCGGCGGGACCGACCCGCTCGGCGGTCTCGTCGCGTCGCTCGGCATCGTGGCGACGGCGGCGGTCCAGGGAACGCCCGTCGACGTCGCCGCCGACCGGGGACTCGTGGTGGTCGCGACGACGGGCTCGCTCGAGGTCTTCAGCACGTTCAACGGACTGGCGCCCGCGTGGCTCGCGTCCGTCCCGACGGGCGGACCCAACACGAGACTCGCCTTCGAGTGGCCGCTGTGCGCCGTGTCGCGCGCGGACGACGGCCTGCTCGTGGTGGACCTCTCCGATCCGGCCGCGCCGATCGTGCGCAGCCGGCTCGGCGGCCCGACCGGGGACTTCTCCGCGTTCGACGTCGTCGACGGGTTCGTCGTCGCCTCGTCGACCAACGAGAAGGGCGGCTGTCCCGACCATCCGAACTGGCTGCAGGTGAACGCCTATGACGGCTTCACCGGCGAGCGCGTGCAGGAGAGCTGCTCTCCCACGCCGGCCCGCGCGTTCTTCGCCGCGGGGACGGACCTCGTGTTCCTCACGAAGCAGCAGCTCGACGGGTTCCGGCTCACGCCGGCGGGATGGGAGGACCTCTCGTACACGTTGCCCAACGGGAACACGACGGAGTCGCTCAAGAACGCGATCGACGCGCGCACGGCGTTCGCCACACGGGACCGGCTCTACGTCGTCTACCACCACGGATACGAGCTGTGGAGCCTCGACGAGCTCGAGGACCTCGAGCGTCTCGGGACGTACAAGAAGAACCCGCTCCAGTTCATCGACCTGGAGGTCATCGAGGGGCCCGTGGGCCTCGGCCTCGCGAGCACGAACTCGGCCCAGGAGTCGACGCGGGCCGTCGGCGTCTACGACGTCTCCGACGACTCGCTCGACGCGCGCGACCCGTTCTTCTGGTTCCAGACGCCGGGCATCGTCCGCGCGCAGGCGATGCAGGGCGGGCTGCTCTACGTCGTCGACGAGGTCCCGGGGGGCGGACTGCTGCACGCGCTCAACGGCTCCGTGGTGGACGCCGCCGGGCAGGGCCCCGAGGTCGCCCTGGAGGTTTCCGACTGGCCGAGCTGGCGCGGGCTGTCGACGGCGTACCTGCGCGCGGAGGCCGACGACGACGTGATCACGGCGCGGGTGGAGTTCCACGTCGACGGGACGCTCGCCTCCGTGGACCACGCGCCGCCCTTCGAGGCGCGCTGGTCGGCGCCGGCCGGAAGCGTGCCGACGGCGAGGACGTTCGCCGCACGCGCGGTGGACCTCGCCGGGAACGTGGCGTGGAGCGCGGAGATGTCCGCCACGTACTGAGCGACCCGTGGCCGCCGGTTCGCCGGGTTTCATCCGGGCATCCGCCGACGGACGTCGCCGTCCCCGTTGCCCCCCGACCGGAGCACGAGACATGGCACGCAACGAAGCAGACCCGTTCGAGATCGGTTCGACGGCATGGTGGTACACCTTCGGACCGCTGAGTTCCTCCGGGAGCCCGGGCGGCGGCGGAGGAGGCGGCGGCGGCGCCCCCATCGCGGGGTGCGGGTGGTTCGTCCTCGCGTTCGTCGTCGGCGGCCTGGCCGGAGGATGGTCCAGCGGCTGGGACCCGGGGCAGATGGTGAGCGTCGGGATGATGGGCGTCGTCTCGGTCGTGGCGATCGCCGTCGCGCTGGTCGTGCTCCGCGCCGTCCTGCTCCTCGTCGTGCGCCTCTGGCCGTTGCTCCTCGTGGTCGGGGTGCTCGTGGCGGTCCTCGGCTGCGGCTCGACGCCCGCCCGGGACGCGGGCGGCCGCTTCGAGGAGGCCGATGCGCCCGGGTTCGCCCGGCGCGGGAACGAGGTGCCGTGACGGTTCCCTTCGACGAGGATGCGTGGAACGCGCGCCAGCGCGTGCAGGTGAATGCGGTCTTCAACAGCACCGCGGGTCATCTCTTGTCGAACCTGGCGGAGACGCCGTTCGACTTCGACGGCACCACCTACGCCTCCGCCGAGGGGTTCATCCATGCGATCAAGCTGCCGAGGGACGATCCCCGTCGAGCGGAGGTCGCGGCCCTCTCCGGGAAGCGCGCGCGACGACGCGGGCGGTCCATCAACGCGGCCGTGAACCCGTGCGAGGCCGTTCACGCCTCTGGACGGAGCTTCGCCTACCGGAGCCCGGGTCACTTCGAGGTGATCGAGCAGGCCCTCCGCGCGAAGTTCACCCAGGACGAGCGGGCTCGGGAGGCCCTCCTCGACACGGGGGACAAGCGGATCGTCCACGACACCGGACGGGACGAGTCGCCCACCACGTCGCTGCCCGCCGACGTGTTCGTCGACATGCTCACCCGCATCCGGAACGACCTCCGGAGCGGCCGGCCGCCGACACCGACACACATGGACTGGACAGCGTTCCGGGATCCGCCGCTCCCGTGAGCGGTGAAGACCACGAACCGCCGACAGCCCTACCCGCCCACGACAGCCTCGACCACCGGCCGCACGACGCTGCCCGACGCCGGCTCGCCGTGCGGGAACTCGGCGAGCACCGGCGTCTCGACGAGCGAGGAGAGCGCGCTGAGGTTCGCGCGGTCGTTGCCGCCGAGCGGCTTGCGCGGGCTGTTGAGCACGATGCCCTTGGGCGCGATGCCGGCGTTGCGGAGCACGCGGTCGGTGAGCGCGGTGTGGTTGAGCGTGCCGAGCCCGGTGCGCGCGACGACGAGCACCTCGAGCTCGAGCTTGTCGGCGAGCGCCACGTAGTCGAGGCCCGGCGCGAGCGGCACGAGCAGCCCGCCGGCGCCCTCGACGAGCACGACGTCGTGCGCCTCGCGCAGCCGCGCGTAGGCCGCCTCGAGCACGTCGAACTCGACGGTCATGCCCTCCTCGAGCGCGGCGACCTGCGGCGCGGCGGGCAGCTTGAACACGTAGGGCAGCACGTCGGCGAGCGGCGCCTCGCAGCCGCTCGCGCGGACGAGCTTCTCGGCGTCGCTGCCGGGCGGCGCCTCCTTGGGCGTCGGGCCGCCGGCCATGCCGGTCTCGCACGGCTTCATGACGCCGACGCGCAGGCCGCGCTCCCGGAGAGCCTCCGCGATGCGACAGGTCACCCACGTCTTGCCGACACCCGTGTCGGTCCCCGTGACGAGCACTCCGGTCATCGCACGATCTCCAGCTCCCGGGTGGACGCGCTCACGAGAGCACCTCGGCCACGGCGGCGTCCAGTGACGACTTCAACACGTCGATCAGGCGCACGGCCTGGGCCTCCGTGGTGACGAAGGGCGGCATGAGCACGACGGTGTCGCCCAGCGGGCGGATGATGACGCCGCGGGCGCGCGCCTCGAGGCACACCCGGTGGCCGATGCGCGTGTCGGTCGGGAACCACTCGGGGACGTCGTGCGTCGCCGGGCCCTTCGCCGCGCCGCCCGTGGTGTTGCGCGGGGAGCCGTCCGCGGCGCCCCCCGTGCGCGAGCGCACGACCTCGACGCCGAACATCGAGCCGTATCCGCGCACCTCGAGCACGTGCGGGTGGTCGCGCAGCGCGGCGAGCTCGCGCGCGAGCACCGCGGTGAGCGCGCGCGTCCGCTCGAGGAAGCCGGGCGCCGTGCAGAGGCGCAGGCTCGCGAGGCCGGCCGCGCACGCGAGCGCGTTGCCGGTGAACGTGTGCCCGTGGAAGAAGGTGCGGAACTCGTCGTAGCGGCCGCCGAAGCCGTCGAAGATGCGCTCCGTCGAGAGCGTCGCGGCGAGCGGCAGGTAGCCGCCCGAGAGGCCCTTCGCGAGGCACAGCAGATCGGGCTCCACGCCCTCGCGCTCACAGGCGAACAGCGTGTCGCCGCGGCCGAAGCCCGTCGCGACCTCGTCGACGACGACGAGGATGCCGCGCGCGCGGCAGCGCTCGACGATCGCGCGCGTGAAGCCCTCGGGGAACACGCGGATGCCCGCGGCGCCCTGCACGCCCGGCTCGAGCACGACCGCCGCGAAGGTGTCGCCCTCGCGCGCGAGCAGCGCGTCGAGCGCGGCGAGGCAGCGGTCCGTGTCCGCGGCGCGCACGTCGGCGGTCGGCCCGCGCGGCACGGGGAGCTGCGTCGCCTGGAAGAGCAGCGGCCGGAAGATGCTGTGGAAGAGGTCGATGCCGCCCACCGACACCGAGCCGATCGTGTCGCCGTGGTACGCGTCCTCGAGGCACAGGAAGCGCGTGCGCTTCGCGTCGACGCCCTCGGTCTGGCGCCAGAACTGGAACGCCATCTTGAGCGCGATCTCGACCGCGGTGGAGCCGCTGTCGCTGTAGAAGACGCGCGTGAGGTCGCCGGGCGCGACGTCGACGAGCGCCTCCGCGAGCTCGATGGACGGCTCGCCGCCGAGCCCGAGGAGCGTCGAGTGCGCGACCTTGTCGAGCTGCTCGCGCACCGCCGCGTCGATCTCCGGCACACGGTGTCCGTGGAGCGCGCACCACAGCGACGACACGCCGTCGAGGAAGCGGTTGCCGTCGGCGTCGATCAGCTCGGCGCCCTCGGCGGCGCGGATGACCGGGAAGTCCTCGGTCATCCAGCCGCGCATCTGCGTGAACGGGTGCCACAGCACGCGGCGGTCGGCCTCGCGGAGCGCGGCGTCGTCGCGGGGGGCGGCGAGGCCCGCCACGCGATCGGACGCGCGCGTCGCGGCACGCGCGGCGGTCGACGACGCATCGCGCGAGGTCGTCGCGTCGGGGTCGCGCGCGGCCTGCTCGTCCGGCGGCACGGTCACGACAGCGCCTCCGCGATGGCGACCGCGACGTCGCGGCACTCGGCCTCCTCGTGGAGGGCCGTGACGGTGAGACGCAGGCGCGCGCTCCCCTCGGGGACCGTCGGCGGGCGCACGGCGGGCACGAACCAGCCGCGCTCGAGGAGCCGCGCCGCGACGGCCACCGCGCGGCGGTCCTCGCCGACCGGCACGGGGACGATGGGCGTGTCACCGTCCGGCACGTCGACTCCCGCGTCGCGCAACGACGCGCGCACGACCCCGCCGTTGCGCTGCAGCCGCTCGACCCGCTCCGGTTCGTCGCGCAGCACGGCGAGCGCCGCGCGCGCGGCGGCCACCGACGTCGGCGGCGGCGCGCAGGTGAACACGAAGCTGCGGCTCGTCTGGACGAGCAGCTCGCGCGTCGTCTCCCCGCACAGCACGAAGCCGCCGAACGAGCCGAGCGCCTTCCCGAGGTTGCCGACCTGCACGGCGACCCGCTCCGCGACGCCCGCGGCCGCCGCCGCGCCGCGCCCGCCGGGCCCGACCGCGCCGAGCCCGTGCGCGTCGTCCACGACGACGTGCGCGCCCGCCGCGGCGGCGAGGTCCGCGACGACGTCGAGCGGCGCCCGGTCGCCGTCCATGCTGTAGACGCCCTCGACGAGCACGAGCGCGCGGCCGAAGCTCCCGGCGTCCGCGAGCGCGTCACGCAGCGCGGCCGTGTCGTCGTGCGCCGTGACGCGCACCGTCGCGCCGGACAGGCGGCACGCGTCGACGGTGCTCGCATGACTGAGCCGGTCGCTCACGATGAGGTCGTCGCGCCCCGCGAGCGCCGTGACGACGCCGAGGTTCGCGAGGTACCCGCTGCTGAACACGAGCGCGGCGGGCGCACCGAAGGTCGCGGCGAGCTCCGCCTCGAGCGCGGCGAGCGCGTCGTCGTGCCCGGCGAGCAGGCGCGCCGAGCCGCTGCTCGTGCCCTCGGCGCGCGCGGCCTCCGCGGCGGCCGACGCGAGGCGCGGGTCCGTGGCGAGGCCCAGGTAGTCGCAGCTCGCGAAGGACACGGCGGGCCGCCCGTCGACGCGCACGCGGCAGCGCCCGTCGGCCTCGACGCGCCGCAGGTCACGCCGCCGCCCGGCCGCGTCGAGCGCGCCGAGCGTCTCGAGCACCTGACGGTCGATGGCCGTATCGGTGCAGACGCCCTCAGGCGTGGTCATGGGCGACGCCTTCCGCCACCGGCGCGTTCGCGCCACCCATGGTCGAAGCCGCCGCGCGCTGCACCGCCATCGGCCGCGGCGACTCCGAGCACGCGCCCTGCGGCCGCGGCGTCATGCCCATCTCCGCGATGACCGCGTGGTCCTCGCTCGCCGGCGTGCCGCCCGTCGTGAGGTAGTCGCCGACCATCGCCGCGCTCGCGCCCGCCAGGTACATGAGCGGGGCGAGGTGCCCCAGCACGACCTCGCGCCCGCCCGCCACCATGAGGTGGTGCTTCGGCAGCATGAAGCGGAAGACCGCGATGCACTTGAGCGCGTCGAGCGGCTGCATGGCCTCGAAGTCGGCGCCCGCCGGCGTGCCCTCGATGGGGTTGAGGAAGTTGAGCGGCACCATGTCCGGGTCGACCTCGCGCAGCTCGGCGGCGAGCTCGGCGCGCTGCCGCGGCGTCTCGCCCATGCCGAGGATGCCGCCCGAGCACACGTTCATCCCGGCCTCGCGCACGAGCGAGATCGTGCGCAGCCGGTCCTCACGCGTGTGCGTCTCGCACACCGTGCCGAAGTGGCTCGCCGCGGTCTCGAGGTTGTGGTTGTAGGTCTGCAGGCCGGCCTCGCGCAGCCGCCGCGCGACCTCCGGGTCGTCGATGAGGCCCAGCGACGCGTCGGCGTGCACCTTGCCGCCGTCGCTCACCTTGCGGATGAGCGTCGTCACGCGGTCGAGCGTCGGACCCTGCTCGAGCCCGCGCCAGGCCGCGACGAGCCCCAGCGCCTCCGCGCCGTTCTCGGCGGCCCGCTCCGCGGCGGCGAGCGCCTTGTCCTCGCCGAGCAGCTCGTACTCGTCGATGCCCGTCTTGAACTTCACCGACTGCGCGCAGAAGCCGCAGTCCTCGGAGCAGCGCCCGCTCTTCGCGTTGACGATGCTGCAGAGGTGGACCTCGTCGCCCACGAAGCGCCGCCGGATGCGGTCGGCGGAGGCCAGCAGGTCCATGAGGTCGTCCCGGCCCACGCCCTCGAGCAGCTGCGTGGCCTCGTCGACGGAGACCTCGCCGCCGGCGAGGACCTTCTCCTCCAGGCTCCTGATGACGTCGCGCATGCGCGGGGGCTCCGGGTGCGGGGGGCGGGCGGAGCCGGGATTCTAGCGATTCGGGGGGCGGGGCGCGGTGGGGTCGCCCGCCGCCGGGCGCGGGGGCCCGGAGCCCGCGGCGTCCGTCACTCCCGACGATCCGCGAGGTCCACGAACACGGCCCGCGCTCGGCACCTCGCGAGTAGACTGACGAATCGGGAAACGGAAGGGGGACGGCGGGGTGACAGAGCGACGCCCCCCGCGGACACGACCTCATGACCCGTCCACTCCATCGACTTCGCGACGCCGTCCTCGTGCTGCTCCTGGCCGCTGCGGCGCCCGCCTCCGCCCAGTCGACGAACTGGCACACGCTCACCAACGGCATGGACGTCGTGTACGTGGGCGTCGGGGCCGGGCCCGGGCAGGTGCCGGGGCGCGACGGCATCGGCATGTGGATCGACGGGAACGACCTGCGCGGCAACCACCTCACGGCCGTCGGACAGTTCGGCTACCGGCAGACGTCGTTCTTCGCCTCCGCGTGCGTGCTGGGCACCGCACCGGCGCCGGCGCTCGACTTCCCGCTCATCACCTGGCTGGAACTCCGGGACCTGAACAACAACGACCAGGTCGTCTTCACGCGGCCGAGCTGCACGAGCGGCGGCATCCCCGCGGGGGTCACGACAGGGGGCGCGCTCCCGTACGGGACGCCGGCCGGCGCGAGCGTCAGCTTCCTGGTCGGCGGGCTGGGATCGGTGCTCGGGATCCCGAGCCACAGCATGATGATGTTCCCGAACCACGGCATCACGGGGGCGGGCGGCGGCACGGTCTGGCTCGTCGCGGGAGGCCAGGCGTCGCTCCCCATCGCATCGACGGGCCTCTGCTGGGACGTGGAGTTCACCTGGATGCCGAGCGCGCTGGTGACGTTCGACCACGCCGACGGCTGGTGGCACTGGCTCACGAACGGCGGCAGCGGCCGACAGTACTGGGCGATGTCGAACGACGAGCTCAACCCGTACTCGTCGAACACGGTGGCGACGTCCGGTGACCTGACCCAGCTCCAGACGTTCTTCTCGAACGTCGAGTACGCGTGGCACATGAAGTCCCCGGAACCGACGATCCACACCGCGTTGAACCCCGCCGGCTTCCAGGGCAACGGGTCGTACGAGGTCGCGACGTCGACGTCGCCCTCGAATCCCAACGGCGGCTGGGACGTCGGGCGACACGGCGGCGTGTCGTTGTCCGGGCTCGGCGGCACGCTCAACCCGAACACGGGGTTCGCCGTGCAGGACCCGACCGGCTCGCCGAACGGCGGCGTGCCGACGCTCGGCTACATGATCTGGGACAACGGCCCCGACGGCGGCGGCCTGCGCACGGTCTGGCACCAGCTCGACTGGGGCGGGATCCTCGGCGTGCCACCGACGGGCATCGCGGACGCCCTCGTGGGACCGCCCGGCACGCGCCTGCCCGTGGGCGTCTCGTCGTCCATCTCGCCCGGGTTCGCCTGGCCCCAGCCGGTGAGCGTCCAGCACTGGTTGCTGCTGCTCCACACGGCCGTCGCCGGCCACCCGGAGCCGGACCCCTTCGGCGACCCGGCGCCCGGCGACCGCTGGGCCGTCACGAACATGCTGCCGCTCGCCGGCGTCGCGCCCGTGTGCTCCCTCGGGATCCCCCTCGTCATCGAGGCGGGCTCGGTCGGCGTCGCCGCGGACCTCTCCGACTTCGACTTCGCGCGCCGCATGTCGGTGACCACGTCGTTCACCGTCTTGGACTGACGGGGCGCGGCGCGAGCCTCCGCCCGGCGATCAGGGCGGATGCATCAGGGAACCCTCCACCCGGAGGCCCCCGCCGAGCCCCGGAGGCCGAAGGCGACGACGGTCCGTGCTCGGCGGCGAGACATCTCGATCTCCCGGGACTCCCCACGGTCGTGGACCATGAGTCAACACCCGCCCCGCGAACGCCGGGTGTCGGCGACGCGCGTCAGGGCGTCTCGCCGCGCAGGCCGTTCGAGAGCGTGAGGCCGGGGAGCGTCGTGAGGTCCTGCGTGATCGCCTGCAGCCAGAACTTCGTGCCCGCCGGGACGCCCGCGGGCCAGGGCACGCTCACGGAGATCCGACCGAGCGGGTCCGTCGTGAAGAACTGCTGCTTCGCGAACGGGAACGCGTAGACCGTGCCGCCCAACGCGTCGAAGGGCGCGTTGCCGAACGAGAGCCAGAGGAGCGCGGGCGTGGACGGCGGCGCCCGCGTGAGCGCGATGGTCGTCGTCGTGCCGGCGTCGAGCGGCCCGTCGCCCGTGAGCGTCGGCACGCCCGCGACGCCCGACGTGCCGCCGCCCAGGTCGAACCAGTGCTTGTCGAGGTCGAAGACCCACACGGCGCCGGCCCGATCGGCGGACTCGTCCGTCTCGTCGCCGTCGATGCCCGTGGCGCCGCTGTCCTCCCACTCGGTCCCGACGGCGACCGTGCCGTCCCACACCGCGACCGCGGACCCGAAGTAGTCGTTGTCGTCCGGGTGCTGCGCCTTGAGGTAGTGCGTGTCCTGCCAGGTCGTGCCGGTCCGCTCGAACACGACCGCCGACCCGGCCGCCGTGGGCCCGAACCCGAAGGGCGTGTCGTCGACGCCGACGCCGGCGCTCGAGTCGCGGACGAGCCCCACGACGGCGACGTCCTGGTCCAGCGCGACGCCGACGCCGGCCGCGTAGCCGATGAGCCCGCCCACGGAGACCGGCGGCACGAGCCGCCGGTCGTAGGACCAGCCCTGCCCCGTGTGACGGTAGAGGTAGGCGTCGCCGCCGAAGTTGTAGTCGATGCACGGAGCACCGACGAGGAGCGTGTCGTCGTCGACCGCGACCGAGTATCCGAAGCTCCCGGGGTTCCCCGTCCCGCCCGGCGGCTCCGTGAGGCGCTGTTCCGCCAGCCAGCCGTCGTCGGAACGATCGCCCGGCGTCCCCGCGTCGTCGCGGCGGTACGTGTAGACCGCGCCGGAGACGAGGTTCTCGAAGTCCGCCCCGACGACCACGGCGTCGCCGTCCACGTCGACGGCGGACCCGAAGTAGGCGTCCTCCACCGACGGGAACGCCTTGAGATACGCCTGCTCGACCCAGACGCCGTCGACGCGCTCGAACACGTAGGCCGCGCCGGCGTTCGGCGCGCCGCCGCCCGTGGGGTCACCGTCGACGCCGTCGGCGTCGCTGTCGTCGAAGGGCGCACCCACCACGAGCGTGTGTCCCTCGAGCGCGACCGTCCCGCCGAACCCGTCGAGCGCCTCGTTCGCGGGCTCGATCGTCCCGGTCTGCGCCCAGGTCGTCCCCGTGCGCTCGAACACGTACACGATCCCCGTGCCGGGGAGGCCGCCGCCGAACGAGGGCGCGCCCACCACGAGCGTGTCCGCGTGGAGGGCCACGGACAGCCCGAACGAGTCGAACGAGCTGACGACGTCGGGCTTGATGTAGGCCTGCTGCGTCCAGGCACCGGCCTCGCGCACGAAGACGTAGACGGCGCCCGCGTTCGGGTTGCTGTCGTCCGTCTGGTCGCCGTCGATGCCCGGTGACGCGCTGTCCTCGCCCTTCGCCGCGACGACGAGCGTGTCGCCCCAGAGCGCGAGCACCTCGCCGAACCAGTCCATGGGGTCGGTGTTCGACGCCTTGATGTAGGCCTCCTGCGAGGCCTGGAAGGCGGCGGCCGGGCCGGCGCCGGACAGGAGGACGACGAGCGCGAGGGCTGCGGTCGAGGGGCGCACCATCGGTTCGCTCCGGAGGGGGCGGGACGCCCCCTTCGGCGTCCCTCGACGCATCGTATCGCGGATCCGGGAGGAGGTGACGGGCTGCCGCCGGTCCGACCCTGCCGCACGCGTCCGCCGGCGAACCGACGACGCCTGCCGCGGCCCGCCTCCTACCCCGCCGCGCCCTCCGCCCCGCCGCCCAGCGCCGCGTGCAGCTTCCTCAGCCGCTCGCGCACCGTGCCGCCACCGACGTCCGGGTGGAACACCGACGCGCCGCGGCGCGCCGTGCGCGAGAGGAGCGTGTCGGGCAGCGCGCGGACGCCCACGTCGTGGACGCGCGTGCGGCCCGTCGCCGAGACGATGCGGCCGTCGCGCGTGTCCGCCTCGCGCCAGCGGATGCGCCCGGTCACGAACATGTCGTGGAGCGCCGCGCCGAGGTCGCCGTGCCGCTCGGTGAAGCCGACGAGCCGGTCCCACGCGCGCCGCGTGCGGTCGTTGCTGTTGCAGCGCCAGAAGCCCGCGTCGAGGCCGAAGCCCCACGCGGACACCGCGGCGTGCGGCCCCGTCGGGTCGAGCCCGAACTGCCAGTCGTGGTCGCCGTCGGCGAGGAGCGGGCGGAGGTCCCGGAACCACAGGCAGTCGAAGCCCGTGTGCACGACGTCGATCGCCTGGTCGAGCAGGCGCTTGACGAGCCGCGCGCGCTCGCGGGCCGTCGTGAACGGGTCCGGGGCGCAGTGCAGCGTGACCGCCGTGAGCCCGCGCGCGCGCACGTGGAACGCCGACGCCTCGTCGTGGCACACGACGACCATGTCGTCGAGCGGGTGCGCCCGCGCGTGCCGCCACCAGAGGTCGAAGAGCGGCAGCTCGTCCGCGGCGAGGAAGCCGAGCGTCACGGCGCCGTCGCGCGCGACGCGCCGGCACGCGCGCAGCAGGAGCGCGTCGCGCCGGTACCCGAAGAGGTCGAAGTCCTCGTGGAAGGCGTCGAGCACCATGTCCGTCTCGGCCGCCGTCGGCTTCACCGCCGGCGTGCGCGACACGTCGTGCTGCCCGAGCCCCTCGGCGCCCGCCTGGAGCCCGTACCGCCGCGCGAAGAGCAGGAAGCTCCGCGAGAGCACCTCGTGGCGCAGCACCTCGCGCACGACCTGCCGCCCGCGCCCGTCGTAGACGAACGCGTGCTGCGGCGTGCGGTGCGGGTGGTCCTCGGCGTCGAGGAAGCCGGCGAGCCACGCGCCGAAGGGCTCGCGCCGCGGCCGGCTGCGGTAGCTGCTCACGACGCGGTCGAGCGGGTCGCGCACGACGCAGAAGCTCAGGTACCGCTCGACGTCGCGCAGGTAGCCGAACCGCTCGAGCTCCGCCGGCGTGAGGTGCGGCAGCAGCACGCCGCGCCCGCCGAACAACGCGTACGGCGCGTCGTCCCGCAGCTCGCGACCCAGCAGCGCGTCACGGTCCGGCGCGGCGCGGCTCCCGTCGAGCCCGTAGTACGCCTCGATGGCCCGCCCACCCGTCCGCGGGACGTGCACGAAGAGCACCTGTCGACCGCCCCGCTCGAAGACGGGCATCGCGTCGCCTCCCCGCGCCGCCGGTGGTGGTGGTGCCGCGCCCGGTCGCCCGGACGTCGGTGACTACTTGTAGCTGTCGAGGAGCGCCGAGAAGGCCTCCTCGGTCGGGCGCAGCTCGTCCTCGTTCATGAGGGTGAGCGGCTTGTCGCCGAGGTTCAGGACCTCGTCGTGCGTCTTGCGGTCCGGGTTGTAGTAGATGAGACCCGTGTAGACGTGGTCGCGGTCGAGGCGGTCCTTCTCGAGGACGCGCCGCGCGGCCTGGATGTCCGTCGGGTCGTGCGTGCCGTCGAGCGCGTGCAGCATGATGTGGCTGCCGTCCGGCATGTCGACGCTCACGTCCTTGCCCGGCTCCTGGTCGACCTCCTTCGCGTCGTACGGCGCGACGAAGCCCACCTCGTGCAGGCTGATGGCGTGCTCGCGCAGCCACTGGAAGCCCTTCGTGCTGTCCGGGAGGTTGTTGAACGTCACGCACGGGCTGATGCAGTCGATGAACGCCAGCCCGTCGTGGTTGATGGCCGCGCGGATCAGGTTGACCATCTGCTTCGTGTCGCCGGAGAAGCTGCGCGCGACGAAGCTGCAGCCCATCTC
>JAUIEF010000270.1 GCA_030428785.1 bacterium | reverse complement strand
CGCGAAGGCGTACGTCCCGACGAGGTTGCCGAGCATCGTGCCGCAGGCCGCCGGGAAGAGGCGCGGCACGCGGACGAGCCGCGCGAGCTCGAGGTCGAGGCGCACGGCGCGCTCGTCGCGCGTCACGACCGTGTTCACGAGGCCGTGGTCCGTGTCGACGAGCCCCGCGTCGAGCAGGCGCCCCGTCATCTCGACGAGCTCGTCCTCGAACGCGCGGAGGTCGTCCTCGCGACCGTCGGCGAGCAGGCGGTGCACGTGGTCCGTGCCGGAGATCGTGTCGCCGAGGTCCTCGAGGAAGAGCGCGTCCGTCTCGCCCGACGCGCCGGGCGGGACGTGCAGGAACCCGAGCGGCGTCGGCACGCGCACGCCCGCGGCGCGGAACCGGTGGAGCGCGATCCACTCGCGGCGCGGCGCGCTCCGCCCGGCGAGCCGACGCAGCGCGCCCTTCACGTCGGGCCGTGCCCAGAGCTTCACGACGAGCGTGCCGCCGCCGTCGCGCCGCACGCGCACGACGCGTCGGTTCGCGTTGCGGTAGAGGACCTCGCCCGCGCCGGCGTCGAGTGCGTCGAGGATCGCGCGCTGCTCGTCCGTCGTCACCGCGGCGGCTCCGGCGCGAGCGGCGCGAGCACGAGCGGCATCGCGGCGGCGAGCGCCTCGCCGGGCGTGCCGTCGTTGTCGAGGTCGGTGAAGCGCTCCGCCACGCGTCCGCGCGCGTGCACCCGCTCGAGCCGCGCGTAGTAGTCGCGCACCTCGTCGGCGGAGAGCTCCGCCTTGCGCGCGACGAGCCGCTCGGGGTCGACGCGCACGAGCAGCCCGCAGGTCGGCTTCGGGATCAGCCGCGCGAGCACCGCCTCCGTCCGCGGGAACTCCGGCATGTGGTACTTCACGAAGACCTCGTACGGCGAGGTCTCCACGACGACGACGCGACCGCGCAGCCGGTAGCCGAGCGCGAGCGTCCATCCGAGCACGATGTCCGCCACGCCCACGACGAGCGCAAACCACTTGCGCACGCGCCACGCGCGGCGCCCCGTGTCGCGGTCCGCGTGGTCGTGCTCCATGCGGAAGGTGCGGAAGTCGTCGGAGAACTCCGGCGCGTCGCCCGCGTCCGCGCGCGCCGCCGGCTCGCGCCGCCCGCCCACCCGGTGCTTGAGCCACGCGAGCCGGTGCGTCACCCAGCGCAGGTACTTCTTGAGCGAGTAGAGCGGCGTGCACGGGATGCGCTGCGCCCCGAGGGCGCGCGCGACGGCGTCCGCGATCGTGCTCTTGCCGCAGCCGTCCGGGCCGCCGAGGTAGACGATCGGCGCGAGCCGCGGACGCCGACCGACGAGCCGGTTGCGCGCCGCGCGCAGGAGGTCCGCCGCGCGTCGCGTCGGCGTGAACGGCCCCCAGCGGTCGTCGACGAGCCGCGCGACGAGCGCGTCGTCCGCGTTCTCGTAGCGCTCGCCGAGCACCGGGCCGCGCGGCCGGCCGCCGACCTCGCGCACCCAGGACTCGAGCGCCGAGGACCGCAGCAGGTCCTCGAGCTCGTCGCGCGTCGTGGGGTCGCCCTTGCGGCGCCAGTGCTTCATGAGCACGAGGAACTCGTCGCGCGGGTCGGGCACGTGGAAGCGGCAGCCCTCGCGCGTCACGGGGCGCGTGCGGAGCCGGTCGGCGACGAGCCGCACGGGGCGCCGCGACCAGGGCGCGGGAGCCGCGGGCAGCGGGTAGGCGTCGTCGAGCCGCGCGTCGAGCGTGAGCGTGCGCGCGCGGCAGGTCCCGTCGGGCGCCGGCTCGTGACGCAGCACGGTGAGCGCGAGCGCGTTGAGCCGGCGCGGGTTGCGCACGACGACGTAGCCCTGCTCCTCGGCGACGCGCCGCACCGCGCGCACGAAGGCTCCCGCGTCCGCGCGGTCGACGAGCAGCGAGAGGTCGCGCTTGGTGAGCACGTCCGGCAGTCCGTGGTGGTGCCGGAGCACGACGAGCCGCGCGCCCTCCTCCTCGGCGAGCGCGAAGAGCCGCCGCACGAACGGGCCGGCGTCCGTCACGGGCGACGGGCGGCGGGGTTGGTCGAGCCGCCCCGGCGCGGGGGCGGTCGCGGTCTGCGCGGTGGCGGCCAAGGAGGCTCCCGGGTCGGGCGGACCCGCCATGATCCCAGATGCGCACCGGTCGCCGTCCAGCGGCGGTCGCGCGTTCGCGGGCCCACGCATGGGCGCCCGTCGATGCCGCGGAGTCGTGGAGCGCGCGCGAACGGATCGACGGACGTCCATGTCGCGCCGCGTCCGGGCCCGGCCGACACATCGGCGCGCGTCGATGACGGTCGCGTGCGCGTGGCGGCGACGCATGCACGCGCGCACATGCCGCCGTGCGGGACGCACGCTCATGGAGACATCCGCATCCGTCGGTGTCACCACGGATGCACGGGCCCAGCGGCCGGTCGCGAAGACATCGGAGCGGTCCTGGATACGACGCGTCGCGGAGGCGAGGATCGGTCGTTCCTTCCGGCGGACCCGCGGGAGAACGCGCCCGGGGCGGGCGGCACGGGTCGGCCGGGCGGACCAGGGCAACAGATGACCGAAGGCCGGCAGCACGACTCCAACCGGGAACCCGTTTCCAGGGAGCCCACCGCCCGGGGTCCCCACGCGCGGGAGCCCGTCGCCGTCGTCGGGATGGCGGGGCGCTTCCCCGGGGCGCGCGACGTCGACGCGCTCTGGCGCGTGCTCGCCGAGGGCCGCGAGACGCTCACCCGCTTCGCGCCCGACGAGCTCTGCCCGAGCATCCCCGCGCGGCGTCGCGAGCACCCGGACTACGTGCCGGTGCGCGGGGTCGTGGAGGGCGCGTTCGAGTTCGACGCGGCGTACTTCCGCATGACGCCGCGCGAGGCCGAGATCATGGACCCGCAGCAGCGGCTCGTGCTCGAGGCGGCGGTGCAGGCGCTCGACGACGCCGGGCTCGACCCCGCGCGCTTCGACGGCGACGTCGGCGTGTGGTGCGGCAAGGGCACGAGCGAGTACCTCGTGCACAACGTGCTGGGGCACCGCGAGCTCATCGAGCACTACGGGACCTTCCCGACGGAGATCGCGACGGAGAAGGACCACGTCGCGACGCGTGTCGCTTACGAGCTCGACCTGCGCGGACCGGCGGTGAGCGTGAACACGGCCTGCTCGACGTCGCTGCTCGCGGTGAACCTCGCGGTCGACGCGCTGCGCATGCGGCGCTGCGACGCGGCGCTCGCGGGCGGCGTGTGCATCCACTCGCCGCTGAACCGCGGGTACCTCGCGGGGCAGGGCGGGAGCGCCTCGCTCGACGGGCACCTGCGGCCGTTCGACGCGGAGGCGACGGGCACCGTGTTCAGCAGCGGGCTCGGCCTCGTCGTGCTCAAGCGGCTCGACGACGCGCTGCGCGACGGCGACCACGTGCGCGCCGTGATCCTGGGCGTCGGCGTGAACAACAACGGCGCGCTGCCCGCGAGCTTCATGGGGCCCAGCGCCGAGGGCCAGGCGGAGACCGTGCGGCGCGCGCTCGACGACGCGGGCGTCTCCGCGCGGAGCGTCTCGTACGTCGAGTCGCACGGCACGGCGACGCTCGAGGGCGACCCCGTGGAGGTCGACGCGCTCGCCCGCGCGTTCCGTCGCGACACGGACGACCGCGGCTTCTGCGCGATGAGCTCCGTGAAGGGCAACCTCGGCCACCTCGACGCGGCGGGCGGCGTCGCCGGGCTCATCAAGACGGTGCTCTGCCTCGAGCACGAGCTCCTGCCGGCCACCGCGAACTACCGCGCGCCGAACCCCGCCATCGACTTCGAGGCGAGCCCGTTCTTCGTCGTGGACCGCGCGACGCCGTGGCCGCGCGGCGAGGAGCCGCGGCGCGCGGGCGTGAGCGCGTTCGGCATCGGCGGCACGAACGCGCACACCCTCGTCGAGGAGGCGCCGGTGCCCGAGCCGTCGGGGCCGTCGCGGCCCGTGCAGCTCCTCGTGCAGTCGGCGCACGGCGCGGCGTCGCTCGACGCGGCCTCCGCGCGGCTCGCGTCCTGGCTCGGCGACCGCGTCGACACGCTGGGCCCGAACGAGACGGCGGACGTCGCGGCGACCCTGCGCACGGGACGTCGCCAGCTCGCGCACCGCCGGTTCGCGCTGGGCGAGGATGCGCGGGAGCTCGCCCGCGCGCTCGCCGACCCGGGCGCGGAGCGCTGCGTGACCGCCGTCGCGCCGCCGACGCCGCCGAAGGTCGCGTTCGTGTTCCCGGGGCAGGGCGCGCAGTACGTCGCCATGGGCTCGGGGCTCTACGCGATCGAGCCCGACTTCCGCGCGCACGTCGACGAGTGCGCCGAGCTGTTGCGTCCGCACCTCGACGGCGACCTGCGCGACGTGCTGCTCGCCGGCGACGTGACCACCGACAACCTGCGCCAGACACGGCTCACGCAGCCCGCGGTCTTCGTCGTCGAGTACGCGCTCGCGAAGCTCTGGGAGACGTGGGGCGTGCGGCCCGACGTCCTGGTCGGGCACAGCATCGGGCAGTACGTCGCGGCCTGCCTCGCCGGCGTGTTCCCGCTCGAGGACGCGCTGGCCGTCGTCGCGCGGCGCGGCGCGCTCATGCAGGAGCTGCCGCCGGGGACGATGCTCTCGGTGCGCCTGCCGGAAGAGGAGCTGCTGCCGCTGCTCGGCGACGAGGTCTCGCTCGCGGCGGTCAACGCGCCGTCGTTGTGCGTCGCGTCGGGGCCGGCGGGGGCGGTCGACGCGCTCGCGGACGTGCTCGGCGAGCGCGGCGTCGCGTGCCGGCGCCTCGACACCTCGCACGCCTTCCACTCGTCGATGATGGAGCCGATGGTCGGGCCGTTCGCGGAGTTCCTCGCCGGGTTCGAGCTCGGCGCGCCGCGCATCCCCGTGCTCGACACGACGACCGGCCGGCCGCTCGGCGCGGACGAGGCGCGCGACCCCATGTCCTGGGCGCGTCACGTGCGCGAGCCGGTGCGCTTCGCCGACGCCGTCGCGACGCTCTGGGAGGAGCCGTCGCGCGTCGTGCTCGAGGTGGGGCCGGGGCGCACGGCGGCGACGCTCGCGCGCCAGCAGCTGAAGCAGCCCGCGACGCAGGCGGTCGTGTCGTCGTTGCTCGAGACGCCGGACGCGGAGGCCGAGTGCCGCGCGCTGCTCCACGCGCTCGGCCGGGTCTGGCTGCACGGCGTGGAGGTCGACTGGGCGGCGTTCCAGCGGCACGAGCGGCGGCGCAAGGTGAGCGTGCCGGGCACGTGCTTCACGGGGACGCGCCACTGGTTGCCGCCGGTGGGCGAGGCGGCGGGCGACTTCGCGACGGGCGACGCGGCGGGCGGCGGCGTGGCGGGCGCGGCGTCGGCGCCGCACGCGGCGACCGCGCCCACGGACGCGCACGCGATCGGTGGGGCGGCCGCGCCGGCTGCGCCGCACGCGACGACGCCCGACGCGGC
>JAUIEF010000269.1 GCA_030428785.1 bacterium | reverse complement strand
CGACGAGCGCAGCCGGTTGGGTACGGCGAGCCGGTCGACGAGGTCGCGGTGCTTGTGGTCCGGTCCCGGCGGCACGAGCACGAACGGCACGCCGAAGGCCGCCGACACGAGCGCCCCGTGCATGGACGCGCCGACGTAGCCGTGCGCCCGCGCGAGGCAGCTCGTCATGGCGGCGAGCGTCGCGCCGCGGCCCACGACCATGGGCGGCCGGTCCATGCGCTGGGCGACGTCGCCGAGCAGGGCGTCGTCGTCGTGGCAGGCGCCGGTCGCGAGGAGCAGCGGCGAGGCGTCGAGGCGCGCGGCGAGCGCGTCGAAGTGCGCGGCGAGCACGGCGGGGCCCTCGGTGCCCGGCCGGCGGCTCGCGTGGAGCACGAGCCAGCGTTCGTCCGGCGAGCGGCCGCGCGCGCGGCACACGTCCGTGAAGGTCGCGGCGAGCGCCTCGGCCGGGAAGAGGTCGGCGATCGCGGAGGCGGGGTCCGGCGCGACGCCCACGCGGCCCGGCTCGGCGACGCCCGTCGCGAGCAGGTGCGCGCGGCTGCCCTCGTCGCGGACGGCGACGAGCGCGGACGCCTCGACGACGCGCCGCAGGTGCCGGCCCGCGACGCGCGGCGGCGCGACGGGCACGCCCGGCGCGTTCCAGAGCAAGGGGGCGCCGTCGCGGCGGGCGACGTGCGCCGCGCCGAGCCAGAGCGCCGGGTAGGCCGCCGAGCCCGGCGCGCGCCGCCCGGTGTAGACGTTGCGCGGCGACGCGTGGAGCAGGTTGCCGCCGCCCAGGAGCACGGCGCGCACGCGCGTCCCGCTCGCCAGGAACTCGTCGAGGCCGACGCTCGGCAGCGCGTCGGGGTACGGCCGGCCGCCGAGCGGCGAGACGACGACGAGCTCCTCGTCGCGGGGGAGCAGGCGGTGCCGCGCGAGCAGCGGGAAGAGCGCGTCGCCGTAGTTGGCGACGTCGAAGGTGCCGAACAGGGCGACGGTCATGGGGGACGTCCCGGGGTGCGCGCACCGCATCCCACCAAGCGGGCGGGCCGGTTGGAAGCGCGGCGTCGCGCCTTCGCCGCAGGTCCCGGTCGCGCGGTCTGCTAGCCTGCCGCGATGCACCTCCCGCACCGCACGCCCCGCGCCGCGCTCGCCGCCGGACTCCTCGCCCTCGCCGCCGCCTGCGCGACCCCGAGCGCCGCCGCGCCGGCCGAGCCCCCGCCGCCGGCCGACCCGATCACCGCCGAGGAGATCCAGGCGCACGTCGACGTCCTGTCGAGCGACGCCTTCGCCGGCCGCGGCGCGGCCACGGACGGCGAGCGCCTCGCCGCCGACTACCTCGTCTCCGTGCTCGAGACGATCGACGGCCTCGAGCCCGCCGGCGACGACGGCGGCTGGTTCCAGGACTTCGCGATCCCGCCCACGGCCGTCCCCGATGACATCGACCACGCGACCGCGCGCAACGTCCTCGCGCGCCTGCCGGGCGCCGACCCCGACCTCGCGGGCGAGGTCGTCGTGCTCGGCGCGCACTACGACCACGTCGGTCCGCGCGGGCTGCACGGCGGCTCGATGGGCGGCATCGGCGAGATCCACAACGGCGCCGACGACAACGCGTCGGGCTCCGCGCTCCTGCTCGAGGTCGCCGCGGCGCTCGCGAGCTCGACGCGGCCGCGCCGCACGGTCGTCTTCCAGTGGTACTCGGGCGAGGAGCTCGGGCTGCTCGGCAGCCGGCACTGGGTGGACCACCCGACGTTCCCGCTCGAGGACGTCGTCGCCATGATCAACACGGACATGGTGGGGCGGCTGCTCGGCGGCACGTTGCTCGTCGGCGGCACGGGCAGCTCGCCGCAGCTCGAGGCGATCGTCGCGCGGGCGGAGGGGAGCGAGGGCCTCCAGTTCGTGCTCGACCCGCCCGGCGCGGCGCCCTCGGACAACGCGAGCTTCTACCTCGCCGGAGTGCCCGTGCTCTTCCTCTTCACGGGCGTGCACGAGGACTACCACCGCCCGACGGACGACGTGGACAAGCTCAACGCGGGCGGCGCGGCGAAGGTCTCGCGGCTCGCGTACCGCCTCGTGCGCGCGATCGACGCGCTCGACGAGCGGCCCGCCTTCCGCGACGCGCCCGGCATGGCCAACTACTGGGTGCCCGCGCTCGACTGGGGCCTCACCTTCGTCGAGGACGACGGCGAGCTGCGGCTCGCGGTGCTCGAGCCGGACTCGCCGGGCGGCCGCGCGCGCGACGCGGAAGGCCGCGCGCTCGCCGAGAACGACGTGCTCCTCCGCGTCGACGGTCGCGTCCCGCGCGGCCTCGCGCAGCTCGAGGCGTGGCTGAAGGAGACGGACGACAAGCGCAGCCCGCGCACCTTCGAGTTCCTGCGCGACGAGGAGGAGCTCCTGCGCGTCGCGGTGCGGCCCGAGGTACGGTAGGGCGCGGTGGAACTTGATTCTGTTTGACCGCTTCTCGAGGGGGGGGGGTAGCCTCCGGACCTCATGAAGAAGAGGAGTCGACCATGATCCGTTCCAACCGTTCCGTCCCGCTCTTGCTCGTCGTCCTCATGCTCGTGCCGTGGGCCAGGGCGTTGCCGGACGACGTGTGCATGACCAGCTCCACGGCCAAGCTGCGGGTGGACTTGCCCCCTCAATGGGCACTGGATTGCAATCCGTGCATCCCCCTCATCAAGTGCTTCCGCGACTCGGATGTGATGCTGGACGTGAAGTGGTGCTCATGCGAGGAGAACGGCAACCTGCCTGACTGCTGCACGGTGGGAGTCAGCATCAACGGAAGCCATCCGAAACCGGTCGGGGAGTGCTCGGGAACCTGTCCCGGGTCGGGCACGTGCCTCGTGAACTTCGGAGCCGGCGCGGCAACGGCGGCATGCAACTCCGGGCCGTGACCCGACATCGGTGATCGCGCGCCGATGAACGAGTCCAACGGGGCAGGATCGCCGACCTCCAACTCCGGCAGATCCGTCCGATGCCTCACGGCCTGCGCCGTGCTCCTGCTGATCGGGTGGGTCTGCTGGAGCATCCTGGATGAGGATGCCGAGCCCGGAAACGGCGATGCTGCCGTCGGGCTGCCGCCCCGAGTCGAAACGGGAACGGCTCTCCCCGCGCTGGGGAGTTCGACCGAGCTGGAGCCGCTCCTGCGTGAGACCACAGCGAACGCCCGGCAGCTCCACCTGAGGGTCTGGTTCGCCGAGTCGGGCGAACGGCTCCCCGTCGCGGGGGCGGCCGCATCGTGTGGTGCCGGTTACGTCCTGGGCCGGACCGATTCCCTTGGCACCATGACCATCTTGGACGCGAGCGCTCGCTGTGATCAGGCGCTCGTGGTCACTGCGGCGGGGTTTGTTGAGGCGCTCATCTCTCACGAAGCCATCGAGCAGGCCGTCTCGGCGGCAGATCCGCTGGATGTCCGCTTGTTTCCGGCGGATCGGATCGCCGGTCGACTCTCGTGGCCCGATGGTACGGAAGCGCTCCTCGAGGGGGTCACGGTGTTGTGCTGGGAACGGGGATGGTCGCCGGACGTGAACGCGATCTCGGAATCTCTTCAACCCGAGTCGCACGGAACCGTTGATGGACTCGGTTCCGAAGCGAGTCCGCTCCAGGTGACGCTGACGGATGTCGACGGTTCTTTTGAGTTTCCGTATCCGGTGCCGCGTGGCTCGTACGTGATCACCGCCGGAGCTCCCGGCGTCGTGTCCCCTGCGAGCCTCGATGTCGATTCGCGCCGGGCGCAGGGTTCGGTCGTTCGTGTGTGGGCTCACCATGCAGCCTCGGTTGCGCTCCTGAGTCCGGACGGTTCGACGATCGGAGCGGGTGGGGCGAGCTGCGAACCGAATCCGATCATCAGGCTCCCGGACACGATTCCGGCCGGTGTGGACTTCTTCAGGGCGGGGCCCGTTCAGGCCACGCTCCTCGGACTCGAGTCGCGGCCCGAACGCGACCGCGGTGAGACCATTCTCTGTGAGCTCGTGGCTCCGTGGCCGAGCGATGCGATCGGACCCCTGGTCCTGTTCGCTCGCAGTCCCGGATACGAGGAGGCCCGGGTGGAGATCCTCGTGCCTTCCACCGAGACGGGTGTCGGCATCGTCGATGTCCCCATGCAACCGGACGGTGTCGAGCTGGGCAGCATCCTCCTGGCCGTGCACGGGACCGATGCCGTCGGTGCCCCGAAGCGATCGACATCGCCTCACCGTCTGCTCCTGTTCGACGACGTCGAGACCGTAGCACGACGTTGCCACGTGCTGGAGCTCGAGTCGGCCGGTGTCGAGCTCGGCAATGTCCCGTGCGGCACGTACTCCCGCGCCGAACTCGCCCTGGGCAGCGGTCTCGCGACGCTCCGGGCGGAGCAGCGCGACCCCGTCATCGTCCGCAGCCGGGAGGCGACGACGTTGACATTCGACACATCGTCACTCGGTCGATTGGAGTTCGCGCTCATCGGCGCCGACGGACGCCCGTTCCTCGGGCCGGCGCAGTTCGTCGTCGAGAGCCTCGATCGCGTCGCCCAGGGTTGGTTCACGTTCGACTCCGGGCCATACGTCGCTCCGGGTGTCCAACCGGGCGAATACTCGGTGACCCTGGTGTTCGCTCGGGATGCGGGTGTCATGCTCGGTGCCCGCGACGCGCCTCGAGTCACGATCAGCGACGGTGCTGTGGGCAGGGTCCGGCTGGAGTTGACCGAGCCGTGATCGCCCCGGCCGGCGGCCTCCGGGTCTGTGAGCCGACAGCTTGGTACGCTGGGAGCCGACAGACCGCCAACGAGCCGATCCCCATGACGAGTCTCTTCACGAAGATCATCGACGGCGAGCTGCCCGGTCGCTTCGTCTGGAAGGACGAACACTGCGTCGCGTTCCTCACCATCGAGCCGATCAAGCCGGGGCACACGCTCGTCGTGCCGCGCGCGGAGATCGACCACTGGATCGACGTGCCCGCGCAGCTCGGCGTGCACCTCCACGAGGTCGCGCGGCTCGTGTCGTGCGCGATCCACCGCGCGTGGAAGCCGCCGAAGGTCGGCCTCATGGTCGCGGGCCTCGAGGTGCCGCACGTGCACTACCACTGCGTGCCCATCTGGGAGCTCGGCGACATGAGCTTCGCGAACGCGCAGCGCGACGCGCCGCCCGAGGCGCTCGACCAGGCCGCGGAGATGATCCGGAAGGAGCTCCGGGAGATGGGTCGCGAGGAGGTCGCGGAGGCCTGACGGGCGACGCCCGGCCTCGAGCCGGCGTCCCGCTGCTCGATCACGCCGGCTCGATGAGCGGGGCGCCGTCGATCACGCCGGCCCGGTAAGCGACGCGGCTCCGGCGCGTTACAACGGGGTCCTCGTGCGGTTCTTCCGCGCGCCTCCCGGGGAACCCCATGCTCGAGCCCGCCTCCGACGCCCTCGCCCGTCGCGCCCGCCGCACCGTCCTCCCGCCCGTCGTCGCCGTGCTCTTCTCGGCGGCGCT